>JAEEJH010000096.1 GCA_016281775.1 Clostridiales bacterium
GAATATCGGCAGCATCGAAAACAGCGTTACCGAACCGCCGAAAGGCATTTTCCATATCTGCACGTAACTCAGAACGAACGCGAGAGCGATCATTATCGCGGTCATCGCGAGCTTTTCGATATACTTGCGATTATTGTTTTTACCGTTATCCTGCTTCTCTGTACTCTTTTTTTCTTCTTCGGTATTCATAAAACGCACCGCCTTTATAAAAAATTAAATGCCGCAAATAAATGCGGCGTAAATATTATCATCACTGACAGTTATTTACCTACGCCGGCATTATCCGGATCAGGTCGCGGGTCGAAACACGGTTTCCTCTCAGCCGGGCTTTACCCAGCTCCCCGTTTATTTGAATTTTATGGTAATAGAAAAATGTGAATTTTTCAATTATTCATCTTTGAAATATCTTTTAATAAACTCGTCGCTCAATATGGCGCAGGTATGCACCGATCTGTATTTGCCCTTTACGAACATCGACGATCTTGCGCAGCCTTCGTACTTCATACCGCATTTTTCCATAACGCGGCGGCTCGCGTCATTGCCGTCCATATAACGCGCGACGATGCGGTGCAGATTCAGCTCCATAAATCCGAACGCCATTATCTCGATCAGCGCTTCGGTGGCGTATCCGCAGCCGTGATACACCGGGTTGACGACGTAACCGACCTCCGCGGAGTTGTTTGTAAAATCAAACAATGAAAAACCGCACGTGCCGATCATTTTCTTTTCGGAATCGAGCTCGAGCGCCCAGTCGTAAAATTCGCCGTTTTTATACATTGAATTTATATACTCGAGATATTTCAGCGTGTGGTTTTTGTTAGGATGAGGCTCCCAGAGCAGATATTCGGTCACGTCGTCTCTTCTCGCGTAATCGAACATATCGGCACAGTCGTCCGGTCTCATCTTGCGCAGCGTCAGCCTCGCTGTATGCAGAGTCGGCATACGCTTGAATTTTTTAACTACGTCTTTTTCTTTCATTTTTCTGTCCGATCCTGTTGATGAAAGCAATTATAACACTTTTGTAACGGATTGTAAAGAGTTTTTTCATAAAAACTCGCTGAAAACACAATTTTGTGAAAGTTGCACAAATGGAGAAATTTTCAGCAATATTTTGTTGAAAATATACAAAAATGATTACTCTAAATTAAACATGTTGACCAGCCCTTTTCCAACTGTTTTTCATATTGCAAAGGCGCCGGATAACGAAAAAAAACGGTCAAAAACGATAAGAAAAACCGCAAAGGAACGTCGGACGGGCTTTATTTTAATATATTAACGCGCGATTTGTGCAAAAAGCCGATTTTTTAATCAAAACCGGGGAAGAGGTGCGTTTTGCACCGCAAAAGCATATAAAGAAAAAAAACTGAAAAATCTATTCTTGACAATTAAAAATTATTGTGTTAATATTAAAACAATAATATGCGGGGCATTTCTCGTTGTGCCGCCGCAGAGTGCGGGCAACCGCATTATTCACAGGAGGAAACGCTGATGAGAACAACCATTGCAGCAAAAATCACGGCAGTTTTACTGGCGCTGCTCATGTTTGTTTCCACAGGCGCGGTCGCGGCTTCGACCGAGACGCCGACGCAAGAGAAGAAGTCGACTATCGAAGAAGTCAAAGAGCTGCTTGCGGCTCAAGGCTACTACGTCTATCTGGAAAACATGAAAATGCAGGGCTGGAAAGACGCCACAGGCAACGGCGTGACGATCAAAGCCGCGGAAGGGTACAGGTTTACAGCCGATCCCGACTATCCCGACCAGGTCGCAGCCGTAGAAAATGACGAAACAAAGGGCAAGGTGCTCGTTTTGCCCGAGACCGGCTCGGTAAGCTGGGATTTCACGGTACCGGAAACGGGATTTTACGTGATACGCCTCGTATACAGACCGGTCGCCGGCAACGAATCGAGCACGTCGTACATACAGCGCGAGCTGTTCATCGACGGCAAGGCTCCGTTCAAAGAGAGCTATTATCTTTCGATGACCCGCCGCTTTGTGGACGAATACGCCGACGTTAAGAGAGATGACGGCAGTCAGGGCTTCACTCTCGACAAAAACGGCAACGAAAAGAAACCGACGAAAAAGCAGATATACGAGTGGAGCACGTACACGGCGTGCGATTCCACGGGATATATCATAGACCCGCTCAAATACGCGATCGAGAGCGGCGCGACGCATACGCTGACGCTCAACGCGACGATGAACGAGCTTGCTCTTTCGGAAATTATAATCGAGCCGTTTGCCGGCTACACGTCTTATGAAGATTACTTAAAGAATACCAACGCGAAAGACGCTTCAGCGTCAGCAAACGCTCCTGTGATACAGGCAGAAACGCCGACGTCAACGTCAGACCTTACGATCTACGCGCTCAACGACAGAACTTCGGCTATAACTCAGCCGCAGCACGCGTCGAAACAGCTGCTCAACACCATAGGCGATACCAAATGGGAAAACGTAGGTCAGTGGATAGAATGGATCATTCCGGGTAACGAGATAACCGAGAGCGGATATTATTACATAGTGCCGCGATTCAAACAGTCCACCCGCGCCGGTCTGTACGTGGCGCGCCGCATTATGATAAACGGCGAAGTGCCTTACGATAACTGCAATTACCTGCAGTTCAACTATTCGGACGACTGGCAGTGCTCGCCCTTGAACGACGGAGAGAAGGATCTTAAATTCTATTTCGAAGCCGGTAAGGACTGCACGATCCGCATGGAGGTCGGATACGGCAATATGGCTGACATACTCCGCCGTACGGAGAACTGCCTGACCTCGATGAACAATATTTACAACTCAATACTGAAGATCACCGGCCCGAATCCCGACGAATATTCCTACTACGGATTCGCCGAAGTCATATACGACACGATCCTCGAGATGAAGGCGACAAGAGACGAGCTGCAGAGCATAGTCGACGAGTTCAAAGCGATACTCGGCGGTAAATCCGGCGCGGATATCGCAACGCTTGAAAAGATCATATGGATCCTCGACAAGATGTGCAGCAAGGAAAGCGAGATAGCAAAGAACCTCGACAACCTGAAGGTCAACTCCGGTACGCTCGGTACCTGGATCATGAATACGAAGCTGCAGGTGCTCTCGTTCGACTACATATCCCTTCAGCCCGCCGAAAAAGACGCTAAGAACTACCCGAAGGGAAGAGAAGGCTTCTGGGCGGCGCTCGGATTTGAGATCAAAGCATTCTTCGCGAGCTTCTTCACCGATTACAACTCGCTCGGCGCGCTTGACGACGCCTCGACTGCCGAACCGGTCGAAGTATGGATATCCACGAGCCGTGACGAGGCGCAGGTCATGCGTGAGCTGATAGACAATACCTGCCCCGTCAAAGTCAACCTTAAACTCGTCGCCGGCGGCACGCTGCTCCCGGCAACGCTCGCAGGCGTCGGACCCGATATATCTCTTGCTATGGGTCAGAGCGAAGTAATAAACTACGCGATAAGAAGCGCGATCCAGCCGCTTTATGAAGAAGCGAATCCGGAAAACTCGATAGCTAAAGACTACCTTGAGATCTGCGCGCAGAGATTCTCCGATCAGGCGACGGTCGGCCTGCGTCTTGAAAATCCGGACGCTCCCGGCACGTACATCTACTACGGCCTGCCGGAAAGAATGGGCTTCTCGATGTTGTTCTACAGAAAAGACATATTCGTTCAGCTCGGTCTCGAAGTGCCGCAGACCTGGGACGATCTGTATACGATAGTCCCGACGCTGCAGATCAACTACCGTAAAGTAGGTTTCCCGTCGAGTCTCGGCGGTCTGATGCTGTTCATGTATCAGCGTGACGAGGATATCTATTCCGATATCAACGGCGACGGCGTGCTCGACGGTATGAGGATCAACATAGACTCGTTCACGTCGCTGCAGTGCTTCGAAGATCTTTGTATGCTGTTCCAGACGTATAAGTTCCCGCGCGTTTACGACCTTGCGACGTATTTCAGAATGGGCGAGATGCCGATAGCGGTATCGGACTACCTGACTTACAACCAGTTCACGATCTACGCCACGGAGCTGAAAGGTCTCTGGGAATTCACGACGCTGCCCGGCACGATCCAGCGTGACGCAAACGGCAACGTGATGTATGACGAAGAAGGCAAGATAGTTGTAAACAGCAACGCTCCGTGCTCCGTCTCGGCGGTCATCCTGCTCCGCGACAGAAAGGGCAGATCAGAAACGCTCGAGAACAGCTGCTGGGAGTTCATGAAATGGTGGACCAGCGCAGAATCCCAGAGCTCCTATGCGAAACAGTATGAAGCTCTCGTCGGTCTGGCGGCGAAATACAACACCGCGAACACCGAGGCGCTGAAGAATATGTCGTGGACGAATACCGAGAGAAGAAATCTGCTCGCTCAGTACGAGCACCTCAAAGGCACTCCGGAATTCCCGGGCGGCTACATCATAACCCGTTACGTCGACTTCGCGTTCTTGAACTGCTATAACAACAACGCCGACCCGACGGAATCGCTGCTCGACCAGATCCAGTACATCAACAACGAATTGACGAGAAAGCGCAAAGAGTTCGGTCTTACGGTCTACGAAGACTATAAGAAAGAAAATTATGAAGCGCATCCCGAATGGTTCGACTGATGCCGATATAAATTCTTATCTATCAATGCAAAAATCTTGAACAGGAGAAAAACGACATGTCACAGAATACGGCAGTAAAAGAGCAAAAAGCAAAGCCTGTATCCAGAAAAGACATGACCAAGGCACAGTGGACCTGGAAGGAGATGAAGAAGAACAAGGCAGGCTACTTCATGGTAGCGCCGTTCTTCATTCTGTTCTTCGTGTTTACGGTCGTACCGGTCTTTCTTTCGATGATACTCAGCTTTACTTCCTTCAACCTGTTGGAAATGCCGAAGGTAGTGTGGTTGGACAACTACGTGAGACTGTTCCTCGACGACGATATATTCCTGACCGCCGTTCAGAACACGCTCATATTCGCGGTATTCACCGGTCCTATATCATACCTGCTCTCGCTTTTCGTAGCATGGTTCATAAACGAGCTTTCACCGCGTATGAGAGCTTTCGTAACACTTATATTCTACGCGCCTTCGATATCCGGCGCAATGTACTCGATATTCGGAATTCTGTTTTCGTCAGACCGTTACGGTTACGTCAACGCGTTCCTTATTGAGTATAACTTCATCGACGAGCCGATACAGTTCTTCCAGAACGCGTCATACGTTATGCCGCTTTGTATACTGGTCGCGCTGTGGACGTCGCTCGGCGTTACGTTCCTTTCGTTCATCGCAGGTCTTCAGACCGTCGACGTCAGCCTTTACGAGGCGGGCGCGATTGACGGCGTCAGAAACCGCTGGCAGGAGCTGTGGTACATAACCCTGCCGACGATGAAAGAACAGCTGATGTTCGGCGCCGTTATGTCGATCACCGGTTCGTTCGGTTTCGGCGGCATAGTTACCGCGCTCGCGGGCTTCCCCTCGGTCGACTACTGCGCGTGGACGATAATGCATCACCTTGAAGACTACGGCGGACAGCGTTTCGAGGTCGGTTACTCATCCGCTATAGCGACGATCCTCTTCATAATGATGATCACGAGCAACCTGCTCATAAAGAAATTACTTTCGAAAGTGGGGCAGTGATATGGCAAGAAAATTAAGAGTCAGAAAACACAGAGTCATACTCAACCGCTCCGCGGGCGGCGACGCCGGCATCACCGTAATGCTCATAATCCTCGGCGCGCTGATGTTCTTACCGATGTACTACTCGCTCATCACGTCGCTGAAACCGCTTGACGAGTTATGGCTCTTCCCGCCGAGGTTCTACGTAACGAACCCGACGCTGAAAAACTACGGCGACCTGTTCAAACTCATGAGCACGTCGTGGGTGCCTTTCTCAAGGTACATATTCAATACCGTGCTTATCACGGTAGCCGGTACTTTCGGCAACCTCTGCCTCGGTTCTCTCGCGGCATACGCGCTGTCGAAGATACCGTTCCCCGGCAAAAACGTGATGTTCAGGATGATAGTCCTCTCCCTTATGTTCGTTTCCACGATCACGGGTATAGCGAACTTCATCACGTTCTCAACGCTGGGACTCGTCGATAACCTGCTGGCGATCATATTGCCGGCGTGCTGCTCGACGCTCGGTCTTTACCTGATGAAGCAGTTCATGGACTCGTCCGTTTCAAACGAAGCGCTCGAGAGCGCGCGTCTTGACGGCGCAAGCGAATTCAGAGTATTCTGGAGCATAGCGATGCCGATGGTCAAACCGGCGTGGCTGACGCTGATAGTTTACTCCTTCCAGGGCTTGTGGAACACTGGCGCGTCGATCTACATCCACAGCGAGCAGTTGAAGACATTCAACTACGCGATAAGCCAGATCCTTTCCGCGGGTATCATCCGTGCCGGCGCAAGTACGGCGGCGATGGTCATAATGATGATCGTACCGGTCACGGTATTCGTCATTACGCAGAGCAACATCATCGAGACGATGAGCTCTTCGGGTATGAAAGATTAAGGAGGAATATAATAATGAAAAGTATTATAAAAATAATATGCGTTATATTCGCTCTCTCGTTCATATTCGCGTCCGCCGCGGGAGCTTACTATTCGTATAAGACGTATACGTACGATATCGACGGGTTCTATATGGAATCCCCGGACGCGTACGTTCCGTCCGAGATCGCCACGAGCAATTCGATGGGTATAACGCCTGCGCTTGAAGACCCGGCAGAACTGTTCGTCGACGACGAATACAACGTCTACATAGCAGACTCGGGCAACAACAGGATAGTGGTGCTCAACAAGAGACTCAAACTCCGCTATTACATCGCAAATTTCACGAATACTCAGGGCGTTGAAGACTCGTTCAACAATCCTCAGGGCGTCTTCGTTACGGAAAACGATATCTACGTCTGCGACACCGACAACAACAGAATAGTCGTGTTCGACCGTGACGGCAAATACAAGAGGATAATAGAAAAGCCGATCGCCGACGAGATCGCGGCAGACGACCTTTACAGACCGAAATCGGTCGCGGTCGACAAATCAGGCAGACTTTACGTCGTGTCCATGTCGACTTATCAGGGCGTCATCGCAATGGACGGTGACGGTACCTTCCAGGGCTTCATAGGCGCACAGAAGACCACGCTTTCCGCGTGGGAGATATTCTGGAGAAAGTTCCAGACGCAGGAACAACAGGATCAGCAGATCCAGCACGTCGCGGTCGAGTATGAAAACATAACGATCGACGACTACGGTATGATCTATGTAACTACGGTCAACATCGAAGATTCCTCCGTCATCGCCGCCATTCAGGGCAAGAGCAAGACCGGTGAATACGCGCCTGTCAAGAAGCTCAACACGCAGGGCGACGAGATACTGAAAAGAAACGGCTTCTACCCGCCGTCCGGCGAGGTCAGAGTCCAGTACAGCGCCTCATCCCAGAGCAACATCTACGGCCCGTCGAAACTCGTCGACGTCGCGCTCGGTCCTCAGGGAACGTGGAGCATAATTGACAAGACGAGATCCAAGATCTACACTTACGACTCCGACGGCGTTCTGCTGTTCATCTTCGGCGACCAGGGCACGCAGCTCGGAAATATGGAGACGGTCAAGTCGATAGCCTACATGGGCGACGACATACTCGTTCTCGACAACACCGCCGACAACATAACGGTGTTCAAGAGAACGGAATACGGCAAGATACTCATGAGCGCGATCACGAATCAGCTCAATATGAAATACGACGAAGCCGCCGACGACTGGCGCAAAGTTCTGATGCGCAACAACAACTTCGACGAAGCGTACGTCGGCATAGGCAAATCGTACTACCGCGAAGGCGACTACGTTTCCGCCATGGAAATGTATAAGTCGGCTTACGAAACAGACAACTACTCGACCGCGTTCAAGCAGTACAGAAAGAACTGGGTCGCGGATCACGCGCTCGTCGTTCCGCTGGTCGTTATCGCCATAGTAGTCGCCGTGTACTTCTTCTTCCGCTACGTGGGGAAGAGAAACAAGGAGGTCGCGACGAGGCCCGGCGGCAAACGGACTTACTGGGAAGAAGTCATATACGGCTTCCACCTGATATTCCACCCGTTCGACGGTTTCTGGGACCTCAAACACGAAAAACGCGGTTCAATACGCGGCGCCCTTACGTGGCTCGCGATAGCGATACTTTCGTTTACTTATAACGGTATCGGTACGGCGTACCTGTTCAATCCCTACGGCGGATATATAAACGTGTTCGGTCAGGCGATCTCGATCATCGTTCCGCTCGGACTCTGGGTCATATCGAACTGGTGTCTGACGACGCTGTTCGAAGGCGAAGGCAGCCTGAAAGATATTTTCATCGCGACGTGCTATTCGCTCGTTCCGATATTCCTCTGCGTGATACCCGCCACGCTGCTCACAAGCGTTCTGAGCAAATCCGAAGCTAAGGTCTACTCGGTCATCATAGCGATAATGTGGGTGTGGGTAGGCATGCTCGTGTTCTTCGGATCGCAGGTAACGCACGACTACTCGCTGATGAAGAACTTCATCACGTCGCTCGCATCGATCGTCGGTATGGCGTTCATAATGTTCATTGCGCTTCTGTTCACCAGCCTGGTGCAGAAGATCGTGGGATTCGTGGCAAGTGTGGTCACGGAGATCTCATACAGATTTTAGCAGACGGGAGGAAAAGTTAATATGAAAAAATTACTCTCAGCTTTGCTTGCAGCACTGATGATGATCGGCGCATTCTCAACGTTGCTCACGCTCGCTGCGCCCGTATTTGCCGCAACGGCGGAAGACACGGCGTCTGAAGACGAAGAGTACGAAAGAGAAGATATGAGCATAGATATACTCAAGGTCGTCTACAAAACTCCGGAAGACAAACTTGCGGATATGAAGATGAGAATAGAGAACGAGTATTATCAGCTCTACGTCCGCGCCGCATACGGCGAGATCGCGGTAAAAGACAAGAGAACGGGTCAGATTCTGTTCTCGAACCCCTACGACATTGCTTCGACGAAAGGCTCGTCAGATACGAAAGCCGAACTGATGTCGCAGATAATCCTCGAGTTTACAAACGGTACAAAGACGACGACTTACAACAGCTATACCGAAGCGGCTCTCCGTGAGCAGATAGTCGTCAAGAATATCAAAAACGGTATCCGCGTTGAATATACGCTCGGCAAGACTGAAACGAGATGGCTCGTACCGCAGATGATCACGGCGGAGCGTTTCGAAGAAGTCATACTTACGCCGATACGTGAAAACACGCAGGAGCTGCCCGACAAGCAGAGAAAGTACATACTCGACAAATTCGAAAACGGCTTCTATTCGCTGAAGGACGTCAACGACCCGACGCTTTCAAAGACGGCGCGTGAAGAGATGCTCTCTCAGTGGCCGATACTGAAAAAGCTCGACGCCATCTACGTTCTCGGTTCCGATACGAGAGACCGTGAGTACAACATGCTTGAAGGCTACATCAAGATGTACGCTCCGGATTACACGTTTGAAGAGCTCGATTACGACCATGACAAGACCGACTTCGAATCGAACGCCAAGGCGCAGCCGCTGTTCAGAATGGCGGTCGAATATACCCTCGACAAGAACGGTATAACGCAGACGCTCGCAGCGAGCAGCATAAGCTTCGACGAGACGGTTTATACGCTGAACTACCTCAAAGTCAACCCGTGGTTCGGAGCCGGCAACGCCACTTATAACGGCTTCAGTTTCATACCCGACGGCAGCGGTACGCTCGTCAGATTCCAGGACGTTGATAAATCGCTGACGCTGACGTCAAAGGTCTACGGCTCAGACTTTGCATACCACCAGATGGACCCGGCTCACAGGCAGACGATAAGAATGCCGGTTTACGGTGTAGTTGAAGAATTCTACAACAGAGTCGTCAAGCCCGTTACGATCCAGCTGCCCGAAAGCGAATGGTATTACGACAAATACGGTTACCTCATCAAGACGAGGACCGAGATGCAGACTACCATCACTAAAGAGTCTCGCGGCTACTTTGCAATACTGACCGAAGGCGACGCCCTCGCCGAGATCTCGACGGTAAACGGCGCGGGATCGACTCACGTATACAGCTCGGTGCACACCACGTTCTACCCGAGACCTACCGACGCATACAGCCTGAGCGAGGCGATGGGAGCCGGTTCGGACGAAATGTGGAGCGTTTCCGCCAAGAGAAAATACACCGGCAACTACACGGTCAAATATTATCTGCTTTCCGACCCCGGAAAGACCGAAGAATACTTTGCCGCGCAGGAAGAAGCCGGTACGCCCGACACCGAATCCAAGTTCTATGACGCGACGTATATGGGCATGGTCAACGCCTGCCGCGACTACCTCGAAGGCAACGGACTCATCTCCAGGATCTCTTCCGACAAACTGAAAAAAGATATCCCGCTCACGATAGAAACGCTCGGCGTCGCATATGACGACGATACGATACTTACGATACCGGTCACGGTCAAGCGTGCGCTTACCTCGTTTGAAGACGTCAAGACGATGTACAACACCCTCGCGAAGGAAGACGTGACGAACGTCAACTTCAAACTCACCGGCTACGCCAACGGAGGCCTCGACTCGACGGTGCCTTACAGGCTCAAGTGGGAGAGAAAAGCCGGCGGTGCGAAGGGCTTCAACGACCTTATGGCGTTCGCCGAAGAAAAGGGCATCGGCATTTACCCCGAATTCGACTTCTCATACATCAAGGCCGCGGCGCTGTTCGACGGTTTCTCGTATAAAAAGCATGCGGCAAAAACGATGGATAACCGTTATCCGAGAAAGTACTATTACGACCCCGCGTATCAGATGACGGTGCGCAGAGGCGAAAACCCGATCTCGGCGTCGGTATTCAAGTATTTCTACAACAAATTCGGACCGAAGCTGCTCGAATATAACCCGACGGGTATATCGGTGGCGTCGCTCGGTTCGGACCTCAACTCCGACTTCGACAAGAAGGACGCGTACAACAGAGAAGACTCCAAGAGCCTGATAGTCAAGCTCCTTGCGAGAATGCAGAAGGACTTCGGCTCCGTCATGATCAGCGGCGGCAACGCCTACTCGATCACATATGCGGATTACATACTTGAAATGCCGCTCGACTCCAGCCAGTTCCTGCGCGCAAGCGAAGCGATACCGTTCATGGGCATGGTACTGCACGGCTACGTACAGTTCGCCGGCACGCCGCTCAATACCGTCGGTAATATCAATTACGAGATACTTAAGACGATAGAAAACGGCGCCTCGCCATACTTCCTGCTCGCGTTCGAGAATACGGAGATACTTAAGAAGTATTATAATAAATATTATTCGGTCAACTTCACGACCTGGGCGGAAGCCGGTCTTGTTGAGTATTACAAGACGCTGAACGACGCTCTGCACGACGTTCAGGATCAGCGTATCATAAACCACGAGTTTATCGATGGCGTACGCGTCCTTACTGAAGAAGAGAAGAAACAGCGTGAAGAAGACGAACAGCGCAGACTCGAAGAAGAGAGCATCGCTCAATCCATAGAGGATGCGAAGACCGCGCAGGATACGACGATACCCGTCGAAACGGAAGAACTTACCGAAGCCGAGATCACCGGCGAAACGGCCGAACCGGCTGAAGAAGCGACCGAAGCCGTAACGGAAGCCGCTACCGAAGCCGAACCCGTCACGACGGAAAAAGAAGAACCTGCCGAAGACAAAGAAGAAGAGGATAAAGAAGAAGTCAACCCCGAAGACGTAGTCGACAACGGCAAGATAGTCAGACTGACGTATGAAAACGGCAAAGTATTCATACTCAACTATAATAGCTACGCAGTCACGGTCGAGGGTTACGACGGAATCATAGACGCTCTCGGATTTGTATATTTCTACGAAGGAGGTAACTGATAATGAATAAAGAAGCCGAAATGAAGCTTGTCTCGGACGTACCGAAAAAACGCAGAAAATCAGCGTCGCTTGACAAAAAGACAGCGCGCGGCGGCTACTGGTTCACGCTTCCGTTCATAATCGGATTCATAGTGATATACATTCCCGTCGTTTTCGAGTCGTTCCTTTACAGTCTCACGACGATCGAGCGTATAACCAGCGGCGATACGTATCAGCTCCTCTGGGTAGGTCTTACGAACTATCAGGACGCTCTGTTCTCGGATCCGTCCTACGTACAGATACTCACGTCGGGCTTGTTCCAGTTACTGTTTGACGTGCCGGCAATACTCGTGTTCTCGCTGTTCATGGCGGTACTGCTCAACCAGAAGATGGTCGGCCGCGCCGCGTTCCGTGCGATATTCTTCGTACCTGTCATACTTTCGACCGGTCTTATATCCACGATAGACAGCGGCAACCAGAGCCTGCTCAACTACATGACCGATACTTCGACCGGTATCAGCACCGGCGCCTCAAACCAGACGGGCGTCACCGAAATAGTCAACGCGATGGATATCAAGTACCTGTTCGCCAACATGAAAGTCGGCGCGGGCATAGCGGACTACGTCGTTGACGTCATAAACCACATATACGATATAGTAAACCGTTCCGGCGTTCAGATGCTCATATTCCTCGCGGGCTTACAGTCGATCTCGCCTGCGATATATGAATCGTGCAACGTTGAAGGCGCGTCGTCATGGGAGACTTTCTGGAAGATAACCTTCCCGATGATCAGCCCGATGATCCTCGTCAACCTCATATACACGATAATAGACGCTCTTACAGCCTCGAGCAACTCCGTTATGTCGTACATCAACTCGGTTTACAGCACTCAGTCCGGTCAGGAAAACCTTTCCGTCGCAATGGCGTGGATCTACTTTGCAATAGTAATATTCTTCGTCGCACTTGCGGCCGCTCTGATGTCGGCGTTCGTATTCTATCAGAGAAGAGATTAAGGAGGTAGATTAAGATGAATAAAGAGCAATCTGCACCTAAAATCAAAAGAGAAACGAAGAATTCCATAAAGGTCGAGTTCGACAGAACTCCGTTCTGGCAGAGATTCAAGGCAAAATATCTTACCACGTACTTTTTGACAAAAGTGCTCTGGGCGATATTCCGCTACGTTCTGCTTATCGGTATTTCGTACATCATACTCTTCCCGTTCTTTACGAAGATCACCTCGTCCTTCATGGGACCTGACGATTTCGTCGACGCAACGGTAAAACTGATACCGAAGAACTTTACGCTCGACACGTACAAGTATATCTTCCTTGAAAACAAGTATATGGAGGCGTTCAAAAATACGCTTATCATATCCCTGAGCGCCGCTTTGATACAGACTTTCGTCTGCGCGATGATCGGCTACGGACTTGCAAAATTCAAGTTCAAAGGCAACAAGCTGCTGTTTATATGCGTTATCTTCTCGATGATCATACCGCACCAGACTCTGCAGCTCTCGCTGTTCATGAAATTCAGATATTTCGACATTCTCGGTATAATCCAGACGCTCGGCGGCGGTTCACGTCTGCTCCCGACTCTGAACATACTGAACGGTACGACGTCGATCAACCTGACCAACACGTTCTGGCCGCTCGCGATAATGTCGATGACGGGTCTTGCGTTCAAGAACGGTCTGTATATCTTCATGATGCGCCAGTTCTACCGCGGCGTACCTAACGAGCTTGAAGAATCCGCCTATATAGACGGTTCGGGTCTGTTCAGAACGTTCATAAGCATCATACTCCCGCTGTCGATCCCGATGATGATAACGATATTCCTGTTCTCGTTCTCATGGCAGTGGACCGACCAGTTCTACACGTCGCTGTTCTTTACCAAGAACTCTTACATACTGATGAAGAACGTCATAGCCATTCCGGAATCGCTCAATATGACCTACGCCGGATCGAGCCTGTATAACGCGGCGATCAGAAACACCTGCGGTCTTATGATACTGTTCCCGCTTATCATTATGTACCTGTTCTGCCAGAGATACCTTATCCAGGGTATCGAACGTTCGGGTATCACCGGTTAATAAACGGTATACGTTCAATATGATAAAGGGCTGCTTCACGGCGGCCCTTTGTTCATGTCTTTTTTGACAAATCACGCGTTCGTTACGACTCCGGAAATGCAAGTTATAATAATGAAAAAAGCGCATATAATAAACCGTAAATATCTGTTTGCGAGGTTTATATGAGAAAAGAAACGAAAAAGAAGATACTGCTGTTTGCAGCCGCGATCGTTTTGCCGCTTGCGGTCGGCGGGTTCTCGGCGCTTTTGACGGCCGGAAATATGAACGTATACGACGAGCTTGCGACTCCTCCCGGTTCGCCCCCGTCGGCAGCGTTCCCGATAGTGTGGACTGTGCTGTATATACTCATGGGCGTTAGCTCCGGCGTCGTATGGTTCAGACAAAGGATCGACAAAAACAGCGCTGACGCGGGCGTATGCTTCTATATACTGAGTCTCGCGTTCAATTTCGTATGGAGCATACTCTTTTTCAATATGCGGCTGTTCACGTTTTCGTTCATCTGGCTTTGCGCTCTTTTGCTTCTGATCGTGCTCACGGTCGTGAAGTATCTGAAAGTATCGAAAACAGCGGCGTATCTGCAGATACCGTATATACTGTGGGTCGCATACGCGGGATACCTGAATCTCGGCATCAGTATTCTGAATAAGTAAGCTATGACGGCAGCTGGCGCGTTCGCGTCAGCATTTTTTATATATAAATTTACAATTACAGTTTGACATGGATATATATTGTATGTTATAATATCTTGATAAATAAAATGGAGTAATTATATGCTTATACTCGGAGTTGACCCGGGACTTGCGATAGTCGGGTGGGGTGTAGTCGAATACGTCGCCAATAAGTTCAATACTGTCGCTTACGGCGCGATAACGACGCCTGCCGGTATCGACGTCGAAATGAGGATACTGCAGATCTACGACGGTCTCGACGCGATAATCAAAAAATACAAACCGACGGATATGTGCGTCGAAGAACTGTTCTTCAACACGAACCAGAAGACCGCGATAGCCGTCGCCGAAGCGCGCGGAGCGATACTTCTGTGCGGTATGAAAAACAATGTTCCGATGTTCGAATATACGCCGCTTCAGGTCAAGCAGGCTGTCGTCGGTTACGGCAGAGCCGACAAAAAGCAGGTCATCGCGATGACCAATATGATACTTGAACTGAAAAAAACGCCGAAGCTCGACGATACGTCCGACGCTCTCGCAATAGCGATATGTCACGCGCATACGGGCGGTTCGGCGATGAAAGATTATTATAACGAAAAGAAAAAGAAATTACTGTAGGTGATATTATGTTTTACTATCTTGAAGGCAGCGTAGTTCTTTGCGAACCGACCGCGGCGGCGATAGACGTCGGCGGCGCTGCGTATAAAATGACGATATCTTATAACACTTTTGCGTTTCTGTCGGGCAAACCGAAAGCGAGACTCTATACTTATCTTTCGGTACGCGAAGACGGGATAGAGCTTTTCGGCTTCCGTGACCTTGCGGAACTCGATACGTTCAAACTTCTGACCTCCGTCTCCGGCGTCGGTCCGAAGGTCGCGGTATCGCTTCTGTCGACCATGACTCCCGATAAACTGTCCGCGGCTGTCGCAAACGCCGATGCAAAAGCGATAGCAAAAGCGCCGGGGCTCGGCGCTAAGACCGCGGCGAGAATAATACTCGAGCTCAAAGACAAGCTCTCTTACGCCCCGTCTTCCGACGATGCGGGCGTGAGCGTCGCGTCTTCTTCCGAAGTGTTCGGCGACGCGCTCGACGCGCTTATGGTGCTCGGCTATTCGCGCTCCGACGCGCAGAAGGCTCTGCGTGCGGTGAACAAACCCGGCGCCGACGTTGAAGAAATGATAAAAGAAGCGCTGAAGCGGCTTTCATGATCAAAGGTGGATTAAATGGCTATTTTTGAAGATTTTGATGAAGAATTCACAACAGACAGACGGATAACCGGTTCCGAAGTCACCGAAGACGACGTCGATACGGATATATCTCTCCGTCCCGATTCGCTCGACAGCTTCGTCGGGCAGGAGAAGGCGAAAGAGAGCCTGCGTATCTATATCGAAGCCGCTAAAATGCGCGGCGATTCACTCGACCACGTTCTGCTTTTCGGCCCTCCCGGCCTCGGCAAAACGACGCTCTCGCAGATCATAGCGAACGAAATGGGTACGAATATAAGAGTAACGAGCGGCCCCGCCATTGAAAAAGCCGGCGACCTCGCGGCTCTGCTTACCAATCTCGGCACCGGCGACGTGCTTTTCATCGACGAGATACACAGAATGCCGAGAACGGTCGAAGAGATACTCTATCCGGCGATGGAAGATTTTTCGCTCGATATAATAATCGGCAAAGGCCCGTCGGCGCGAAGCATCAGAATGCCGCTCAAGCACTTCACGCTTATCGGAGCGACTACGAGAGCCGGTCAGCTAACGACTCCGCTGCACGACCGCTTCGGCGTCATACTGCGCCTCGAGCTTTACTCCAAAGAAGAGCTTTCCGCGATAGTAAAACGCAGCGCCGGCATACTCGGCATAGCGATCGACGACGAAGGCGCGGACGAGCTCGCCGCAAGATCGCGCGGCACTCCGCGTATCGCAAACAGACTGCTCAAACGCGTAAGGGACTACGCGCAGGTCAAGGGCAGGGGCGTTATTGACAGAGAGATCACGCGCTACGCGCTCGAGAAACTCGAGATAGATGAGCTCGGGCTCGACAATATAGACAGAAGGATCCTTCGCACCATAATCAAATTCTATGACGGAGGTCCCGTCGGGCTTGAAACGCTCTCCGCGACTATAGGTGAAGAAGCGATAACGATAGAAGACGTATACGAACCGTATCTGATGCAGCTCGGCTTTCTCAGCAGACGACCCCGCGGCAGATGCGCCACGAGACTCGCGTACGAGCATCTCGGCATAAAATACGGCGGAGGTACCGGCGAACAGATAACGGCGTTCGATTCAGAGGATCAATGATGTTTGTTGCTGATAAATGGAAAGATTACGAGCTCATCGACTGCTCGGACGGGTACCGTCTCGAGCGGTGGGGCAAAGTCATAACGGTCCGTCCCGATCCGCAGGTGATCTGGAGCGGTAAAAAGAATTCCGCTCTGTGGGATAAAGCCGACGGCATATATACGCGCTCAAGAAGCGGCGGCGGTGAATGGACAGTGAACAGAATGCCGGCTCAGTGGAACGTGTCGTACGGGGATCTCAGATTCATGCTCCGTCCAATGAGTTTCAAACATACCGGGCTCTTTCCCGAACAGGCGGTCAACTGGGACTGGTTCTCAAAGCTTATAAGAGAGGCGAACAGACCCATCAAAGTGCTTAACCTTTTTGCGTATACCGGCGGAGCCACCGTCGCCGCGGCGAAAGCCGGCGCGGAGGTCGTACACGTCGACGCGTCGAAAGGCATCGTCGCGCAGGCAAAAGAGAACGCGCGGCTTTCGGGTCTCGGCGACGCCAGGATCAGATATATCGTCGACGACTGTAAAAAGTTCGTCATGCGAGAGATAAGAAGAGGCAGCCGGTACGACGGCGTCATTATGGATCCGCCGTCTTACGGCAGAGGTCCGGGCGGAGAGGTGTGGAAGCTCGAAGAGTCTGTCGACGGTCTCGTTGCACTCGCGGCGCAGCTGTTGTCGGACAACGCGCTGTTCTTCTTACTTAACTCGTATACGACGGGTCTCTCGGCTTCTTCAATGGGATATCTGCTCGGCATGCATATAAGGAAAACTCATAAAGGCAAAACAGACTGCGGCGAGGTCGGTCTGCCGGTCAGCTCTACCGGTATGGCTCTCCCGTGCGGATGCGCGGCAAGATGGAGCTCGGTCTGATAAAGGAATAAATGGAAAACGTAATTGAACTGCAAAACGTAAGTTTTGCCTACCGTGATTCGGAGGGCAACCTTCATCCGGCGCTAAACAACATAAATCTGACGTTCGAAAAGGGTTCGTATACGGCGATCCTCGGGCATAACGGCAGCGGCAAATCCACGCTTGCAAAGCTTCTGAATCTCGTTATAACCTCCGAAGACGGCAAGATCGACGGCTCGATAAAGGTATTCGGCAAAGAGATAAACGGCACGCTTACCGAAGACGAAGAATACGAGATCAGGCGCCGAGTCGGCATGGTGCATCAGAACCCCGACGACCAGATCGTCGCGACGACAGTCGAAGAAGACGTCGCGTTCGGTCCCGAGAATCTCGGCGTGGAACCGCCTGTGATACGCGCCACGGTCGACGAAGCTTTGGCGGCGGTCGGTATGACCGGTTACGAGAAATTCGCGCCTCACCGCCTCTCGGGCGGTCAGAAGCAGCGTGTGGCGATAGCTGGCGTGCTCGCGATGCATCCGGAATGTGTGATTTTCGATGAGTCGACGGCTATGCTCGATCCCGAAGGACGGGAAGCCGTGCTCAAAACGGTAGACGAACTGCACAAGAGCGGCGAGGTCACGGTCATAACGATAACGCATTATATGAACGAAGCGACAGACGCCGACCGCGTGATAGTGCTCAACAAAGGAGAGGTGTTCATGACCGGTACGCCTGAGGAGATATTCACGCAGGTTGATAAACTCCGTTCCGTGTCGCTCGGCGTGCCGCAGGTGACCGAACTGTTCTATCGCCTAAAGAACGAAGGCGTCTATGAAGGAAAACTGCCGCTCCATACCAAAGAAGGCGCGCTGGCGCTTAACGAACTCATAAAAAACAAAAGAGGTTGACCTTGCCTATTATTTTTGATAACGTATCTTACGTTTACGGTGAACATACGCCGTTTGAAAACAAAGCGCTCGACGGTGTGAGCTTTACGATAGAAGACAATATGATCACCGGTCTGATCGGTCAGACCGGCAGCGGCAAATCTACGATAGCTCAGCTCTGCAACGGTTTGTACAAGCCTTCATCCGGCACTGTGACCGTAGACGGAACGGATATAAACGATAAGAAGAACAAAAAGAATAAAAGTCAGAACTTTTTCCGCGTGGGACTTGTTTTTCAGTACCCGGAATATCAGCTTTTCGAAGAGACCGTAAGAAAAGATATCGGTTACGGACCTAAGAATATGGGCTGTTCGGATGAAGAGATCGCAAAGAGAGTTGCAGAAGCGGTGCGTTTCGTCGGCTTTGACGAAAGCCGCCTCGACAAATCGCCGTTCGATCTGTCGGGCGGGCAGAAACGCCGCGCCGCGATAGCGGGCGTCATAGCGATGGAGCCGAAATATCTCATACTCGACGAACCGGCGGCGGGTCTCGATCCGACCGGCAGAGACGATATCCTTACGAAACTCAAACAGTATCAGCGCGAAAAGCATACGTCCGTCGTGATAATAAGCCACAGCATGGAAGATATGGCGAATTACTGCGACAGGATAATCGTGCTGAAAAAGGGCGGCGTTTATAAGTGCGGGGACAAAAACGAGATATTCTCCGATCCCATGGCGCTGTCGTCTCTCGGCCTGAGCGTTCCGCAGATCACCAAGCTCATATATAACGCGAATCAGTACGGCGTCGGCATAAACGAGCCGATCTACACGGTAGACGCGGCGTATGACGCCGTGATGAGGCTGATCTCCGGGGAGGATGTCAAATGATCAGAGATATAACGCTCGGTCAGTACTTCCCGGGCAATTCGGCGCTTCATAACGCCGATCCGCGTACTAAGATACTGATGGCGATACTTTTCATCGCCGCAACGTTCACCGCTTCGGGAACGTTATCGTTCATCATACTCTTCTTATCGGCGCTCGTGCTGTTCATCGTATCGCGCATTTCGCTGATAACGGTCTTGAAGGGTTTGAAACCGATACTCTTCATACTGATATTCACGACCTTCTTTCAGATACTGTTTTCAAGAAGCGGCGAGCTTTTGTTCGAGTGGTGGATAA
Organism: Clostridiales bacterium; assembly: GCA_016281775.1. Lineage (GTDB taxonomy): Bacteria > Bacillota > Clostridia > Oscillospirales > CAG-272 > UBA1248. Next base: position 19,817 of record JAEEJH010000096.1, read on the forward strand.
TCAAAATATACGACAGCGGTCTTATCTCGGCGGCGAAGATGATAGTCCGCATAATAGTGCTCGTGGTATCGACGTCGGTGCTGCTTTCGTACACAACGTCGCCGATCGTGCTTACCGACGGCATCGAAGGGCTTCTTAAACCGCTTGCAAAGATAAAAGTGCCGGTGCACGATTTCGCTCTCATAATGTCTCTCGCGCTCCGTTTCATCCCCACGCTTCTCGAAGAGACTGAGAAGATAATCGCGGCGCAGAAATCGAGAGGGGCGAATTTCTCGTCCGGCAGTCTTATGAAACGGGCGAGGGCACTGATATCGATCTTCATACCTCTGCTCGCTTCCGCCATTCGCCACGCTCTCGATCTTTCGGAAGCAATGATCTGCCGCGGCTACAGAGGCGGCGACGGCAGAACGAAGCTTCGTCAGATGAAAATCAGATTTTCTGATATCGTTTGGCTCCTCGCGTCGGCTCTTATGTTTGCCGCGGTCATTATTCTCAACAAATACGGTTTATCGGATCTTTTCGGTCTGTTCGGAGCCTGATATGAATTATTTGCTTGAACTGTCTTATTCCGGAGTCAAATACAGCGGTTTTCAGATACAGAAAAACGCAAAGACCGTCGCAGGCGAGCTTACGCGCGCGTCTACGCTGCTTTTCGGCTGCCCGTGTAAGATCAACGGCTGCAGCCGTACCGACGCGGGAGTTCACGCAAATCAGTTCTACGCGGCGGTCAACCTCTGCGGCGAAGGCAACAACGTACCGATCGAACGGATCCCGGCGGCGATTAACTGCCTCTTACCTTACGATATAGCGGTGAAGAGCGCAAGCGCCGTGCCGGACGGTTATAATCCGCGTTTTGAAGCGGTATGCAAGGAATACAAATACCTGATATATAACAGCCCGTATAAGAACCCGTTTTTCCATAAGCTCAAACTGCCGTACGGCAGACCGCTCGACGCGGAGGCGCTCGATAAAGAGGCGAAAGCTTTTATCGGAGAACACGACTTTTCCGCTTTCATGGCGTCAGGCTCCGACGCGGTCACGACCGTGAGAAACGTGTTTGATGCGTCGGTAACAAGGCAGGGAGACGACGTGATCTTCACTGTCAGCGCGGACGGATTCTTATACAATATGGTGCGTATAATGACAGGCACGCTTTTATATATAGCGGAAGGCAAGATAAGACCCGGCTCGATACCGGAGATAATCGCGAGCAAAAACAGAGCAAAAGCCGGTATTACCGTATCGGCGGACGGACTATATTTGAATAAGGTAATCCTCAGATGAGTATATTTAAACGCAGACGCGCGCTGCAGAAGGCTGACGGCGCGAGCGGCGAGGTCGAACCGGCCGAGCCGATAACCGGGCTTTACGACGAAGAAAAACCCGAGATAAACAAAAAATACAAGACTGCGGCGTCGGTCACCGGCGTGATCAAATTTACGGTCCTCGCGGTATTTTTCGTATACTTCATGGTCATGACGCTCGCGTATTCTTCGCAGATAAATATTGAGAATTTCAGATATATAATAAAAGACATCAACTTCAAACTGCCCGTCAGCGCGGAGGATTACGGCGAGATATATTATATATCGGACCTTGAGAAGAGCTTCGCTTTATACCGCGGCGATTTCGTTTCCGTCGGCAGAAGCCGACTTGACGTGATCGAGCTTTCCGGCAAGAGCATACAGTCGACGGAGATAAACTGCGTAAAGCCGCGTATATGCGTGTCCGAAAAGTATCTTTTGATATACGACCTGTCAAACAACGGCTATTCCGTCTGCAATTCTTTCTCGCCGCTTCACAGCGAAACGCTCGATTATCCGATATCCTGCGCGGCGATAAACGACAAAGGCTATTATATGATCGTTACAAAAGACGCGGAATACAAAACCGTCGTTCATATATACAACAGCGACATGAAGCAGGTTTATACCTATAAAACGAACGAAAGATACGTATTCGACGTGATATTCGATAACGACGGAACGTTCCTTCTTTATACCGTCAGCGTGAAAAACGGCGCGTTCCTGTCTCAGATAATAAAAGGTGGTATAAGAACGGAAGAAACGACTGTCGCGTACGAACGCGCCGACGCCGCGTTCATCACCGCCAGACGCACCGGCGACGGATATATATCGGTTTTATGCGAAGATTCGATAATGTTTTTCGATAACGAAACGCTGATAAAGGAATACGCGGTGTTCCCGCGAGTATGCAGACGGTTCGAAGCCGAAAACGGCTATACCGCGGCCGTGCTGTCAACGTCTGACACCGGTTCCGATTCATATCTGTACGTATTCGACCGTAACGGCGAGCTGATCTGCACCGAATCAGCCACGTCCGACGTGCGCAGCATATATATCAACGGCGGTTTCGTATACCAGATCTATACGGACAGAATAAGAAAAACAGATCTGCAGAATTTCAAAGTATATGAACGTATGACCGATTATGAGGTCAACGCGCTTGTCTTTGCCGATCCCGAGGTCGTCTTGCTCGCTTCGCCGAGCAGAGCGTATCCGGTATCGGTCTACGACGGATTTACGGAGGTAACGAATGAGCATAGTGATTGACATAATTCTTGTCGCAATAGTCATAATAAGTATAATCATCGGCATTGTAAGAGGCTTCGCAGACAGAGCGCTCGGGCTGTTATCGGGCGTGGCGTCGTTTATCCTCGCGATAGTATTCGCTCCGGCGCTTTCGTCGTTCTTTTATGAGAGATATCTGTTTTCGCGGCTGACGAACTTCATTTCTGAAAAGCTGCAGGCGCTCGCCGAAGGGTCTGAGTTGAAAAATCTGCTCGAAAACGGTTCTGCAAACGAGAATTTCAGAAGACTCCTCGAAAACCTCGGTATAGATTACGGCACGGTCAGCGGAAAGATATCTGACGGCGCGGCGGGCATATCCGAGAGCATAGCGGAGCCCGCGTCGAGAATAGCGTCTTACGCGGTCGCGTTCATACTGATATTCCTCGCGTCGCTGCTCGCCTTCTTCCTTATCAGACTTCTGCTCAAGCTGGTGATCAAAGCGCCCGCGCTTCGCAAAGCCGACAGGATAATCGGCGCGATATTCGGCGCGGTCCTCGGCATAGCCGTGGTTTGGGTGATCTCGATAGTTCTGAAAATGGGTCTGCCGTATTTAAGCACGCTGATACCCGAAGTGTTCCCCGAAGACCTGTTTGAAAAATCGTTCGTTTTGCGGATATTCTACGATATAAACGCGCTGAAAGATATGTTTGATTTCAAAAAACTGCGGAGCGCCGGTATGCTCTTTGCCTTGATTTAAGAAACGGAGAAATAATATGCAATTATGTTCAAGATGTCACAAACGTCCCGCGGTCGTTTTCGTGACGAGAATGGAAAATAACGAAACCAAAAACGAAGGGCTCTGTCTGCAGTGCGCGAAAGAGCTCGGCCTGCCGGTCGACAATATACTGAAAAATATGGGCGTCGATTCGGATGATATCGACAGCATCGGAGCGGAGCTGGATTCTCTCATCGAGCAAAGCGACGATAACGACGAGCCCTCCATGGGCGGCGACGAGGAAAACAACGCTCCCGCGATAGATTTCAAATCGCTTTTCGGCAAGATCTCGGCTGAGCTCAAC
>JAEEJH010000097.1 GCA_016281775.1 Clostridiales bacterium
CTGTAGATTTTCGGAATTTTGTTGTCTATTATAGTGAAAGAGGACGGAGGTGAGCCGATGAAAAAGCAGGATGAAGATATAATAAGCGCGCTTTTTTGCCGCGATGAAAAAGCTCTGTCTCTTCTTTCAGCCCGATACGGCAGGTATCTGCATAAAATTGCGTTCAGCGTCTTGTCAAACGAACAGGACGCCGCCGAATGCGTAAACGACGCGTATCTTAAGATCTGGCGATCCGTACCGCCGGACAAGCCGGAGAATCTGAAGGCTTACGCGTCGAAGATCACGCGAAACATAGCCGTCAACAGATATAACGAGCGCACGCGCGAAAAGCGCATACCGCAGGGCATGATCTCGGATATATCAGAAATAGAGGAATTTCTGCCCGATTCGTTTTCGGTCGAGGGCGAGTATGAAAACAGGCTTCTGCAAAAAGCGTTATCGTCGTTTGTCGGTTCCCTGTCAAAAAGAAATAAATATATATTTATATGCCGGTATTACTGCGCAGATCCGGTAAAAACCATAGCCGACACGCTCGGTATATCCGTATCGGAGGTATACAGAGAACTGTCGGAGATGCGAAAAAAACTCAAAACTAAACTGATAAAGGAGGGGTTATGGAGTGAAAACGGCAAATCATGAAATACTGTCGTCTTCGATAAATAAAAGAACGCTTGACACAATATTAAAAGAGCGCGAGAAAAGACTCGGCAAACTGCAGTCTGAAAAGAGCGGCCGCACGGTTAACGCAGACAGTACGGCGGTCAAAGAAGGCAAAGGCAAAACCGTTATAAAGGGGATACTCAAAGCCGTATCGGTGACGGCGGCGGTCGCCATGATCGCGGTATTCGCTTATCTGTGTTATCTGCCTATATATATGCAGGAGCACGGTTTGATGCCCGCGGCAGGGAACGAAGCGACTAATAACGGTATAGAAACGGCGGCCGTGACCGCAGATGAAGTCACGGTCGAAGTGACCGAGCCCGGCAGGGATGAACCGTACGACTATGGTTTCAGATGCCGTGAAGAACTGACCGATGCAACGGCTATAAAAATCGGTATGACCTGCGAAGAGGTCGAGGCGGCTTTGCCGAAAAACACTTATTCCGTCGGGCTTTTTTCGAAGCGCGGAATAAAGTATTACGTAAACGATAAAGAAACGGGACACGTGTTCTTCGTGTACTGCAAAGACGGCAGAGTCACGGACGTGCGCGATTCGGGAACGGACGCCGACCACGCCGCGCCGGAATCCAGCCTTGAAAAACTGCATGACGGCATGAGCTTCGACGAAGTCGTCGATATACTCGGAAGTCCGATACTCAGTTTTTTGCCCGAGGGCAGGCTGTCGGTGACTTTCAAAGTGAAAGACCGTGTGACCGCGTTTTATTTCACACAGAAATACGATAATGAATACGGTGTGACAGATAACGTTTTATGCAACTGTGAGCAAACGGTATACCGTTACGGCAAAAACGAACTGCTCTGCGGTTACTGCGACTTATACCGCGCCGATACCGTAAGCGAAGAGGACGCCGGAAAAGTCAGCGCCGGCATGACTTTCGGTGAAGTATACGAAATCATCGGGTCTCCGATACGTCACGAGGAATTCGGCGCCGACGAGGTCGCGCCTTGCTGGCGGCTCGGCATGAACACGTGGCTGCGGATCAGATTCGTTCCCGCAACGTACACGGTGACCGATCCGCTGACCGAGTTTGTCGCCGAAGCGATCGATACGGAAGTACTGAACCACAGCATCGGCTACCCCGATCCGGGCGACAGGGATTTCAAAGCCGCAGAACGTTTTGACAAAAACGATCTTAAAACGTGGTTCGATCCTTACCGCGAAGCGGAACTTGACACGGAAGCCGTAAATAAGATCGCCCCGGATATGACGTTTGAAGAACTCGTCGATCTGCTCGGCAGGCCTCAGCGCGGCGCAAGCCCCGCCGAGCCCGGTATAAAATGCAATATGCAGTGGGAATACTCCGGCGGTTATACTCTGATCGTGACGTTCGATACGAACGGGAACTGCGTGCCCGTTTGCGATATGACAGTCGTCCGGTGCCAGCTTTACGACTGGAACATAGTAGAATCAAGTCCGAATACGAACCCCGTTATCATTGATATTCATAAATAATACGGACAGTCAAGTCGAAAACGTATAAAACTCCGCCGGCTCGTTTTGCGAGCCGGCGGGTTTGTTTTTGTATAAGCCGGAGATCCGTTCACCTGTCGGAGCGAATTTTCACTCTTTATTGAAAAGTACGATTATAAATAAGGCTGAAATTCAATGAAAAACGGGTAAACGTTATTTTACGAGTTTTATTCCGTCGGGGATGTGCGTTTCGAGTTTGATCTCTCCGTTTTCTTTACGCCATTTTACCGTTATATTGCCGTAGGGAGTCGGGACCTCGCCTTCGGCGAAATCGAGCGTTTCGGTATACGGTTCGATCTTAACCTCTTTGTAGCCCGGCGCGGCGGGTTTTACGCCGAGGATCTTCGCCGATATCTCGTACGCGGGAGCGCTCGACCAGCCGTGGCATTCGCTTCTCGGATCGTCGGGGTTTTCGCACCAGGTCGTACAGTGCATATCGAGCATTTTGCGCCAGCCGTCGAGGACCTTGTCGACTCTGTCGTAACAG
>JAEEJH010000098.1 GCA_016281775.1 Clostridiales bacterium
AAAGTCAGGATATGTTTTCGATAAAAACAGTTGTTTATTTAGAAAACAATAACTCTATCAATACAACGAATTGGCTTTCCAGTCCCTTTTCTGTAGCAACCGCTTCTACGAACGGCGTTATTACAGGCGTTCATCCGGGAACAGCGATTATTACAGTTCGTGTATGGGTAGAAAATGCATATAAAAGCATATGGTTTAATGTATATGTAACTGAGATTCCAAGTGGTGTATATTTCATACAGAACAAAGAGACATTAAGGTATGCCGACATAGAAGAACAAGAAATGATACCAGGTACAAATATCTGTCAATGGGATTTTCGCGGAGATAATTCGCAACGTTGGATTTTTACACACCTCGGAGATGGTTATTATTCAATAAAATCCGCAAATTCTACGTATGATTACTATCTCGGCGTACTGAATGACGGCACAGCGACAGATACGCAGGTAGTTCTCAGAACCGGCAGTCTCACAGACGGAATGAGATGGAAAGTGTCGGTAACAACAAGCGGCGCCTATAAAATAACACCAAAAACAGGTGAACCAAACGATAGAGTTCTGGCAGTTGGATGGTATCTGTTCAATATTAACGGAATCGATATAAAACAGCGAGATTATGTTGACAATGAGGATTATAAAGATGAGTGGCTTTTAACATCAATAAAATATTCAGCAACTGTGTACAATTATTATGACAAAGGTTATTTTGTCAGATATGGGGAGCCTGAAACGACTTCTGTTAACAAAATCAACTCATATATTGATGCGGTTTCTAAACAATACTTAAGAATTTTTGGACTGGAAATAAATGCTCCAACGGCGATATACTATAATTCGGCTATAGACAGTTGCAAAATATCGGTAACAAATAGTAATATTGATGCACTATGCTCACACCCAAACCCGCACACCATACTTTTTAGCGGCGTTAATTCAGTCTCCAACCATTTTTATAACAATACGATGCCTATGGGCAGCAATGTTATATCTAAAGCATATTGGTCGGGACATCGCATCCAAACAAATGTTGACTTGTCGGAATACAATAGATGCTATTCTTCCGGTACCAACATATATATGTTAGAAATTAGTTCATCTTTCAACAGGGATAAAGATTCTAAAGGTATACTTATGCACGAACTAAATCATCAATTTGGAGCACCGGATCATTATCATGAATTATTAGCAGGCGGAACCTGCAGAGGAGGAGACATATGTTCAAAATGCGGTAAATCTGGTATGAAACGTCCTTCTTCGTGTATAATGAATCAATCCAGAATAGATATAACAGCTTCAACGGTAATATGTGATGGTTGCCAAGCGGACATTACTCATCATTTAGATGAACACCATTGATCGAGGCTGAATGATCAAACTATATAATGATAAATATGAGGTGTTGATATGAAAAAACTTTTCTTCTTAATAATCCTGATTCCTTGTTTACTGTTGTGTGCGTGTGAAACAAATTCAAACGTTGATTTTACTGAAAGCGGAAAAGAAGAAATCAGCTATTATCCAAGCTTTTCCTCAGGTTCTTCGATCGACTATGATACATTTGCAAAATTGAAAAAAGCCCTGAGTTCAAAAAATGAAGATAAACTGCTGTCTTATTTTTTAAATGAAAGAGTTGCAGGCGAACAGGTCAAAAATGTACAGATAATGTTAAATACGATTCGTCTTCATGGTAATATTGTACCGTATATAGACGGAAAAGCGATTGAACTCCGCAATGAAGACGGTTTCAGCAACATTACGTTATTCTCGTCTGAAAAATATGGATTGCCGTGCATTTTCTATTCTCCAAAAGTTTCAAACGGTGATAATCTTTACATAACAGTAACATGTATCCCGGATGAGATTTTACAAGAACAGGAATCATCAACAGCGTCGGATTTGATAAAAATTATTGCTCCCGGCTATCCCAACATCGATAATTTCGGGACTCGATGCAGTAACGTTTACAACGAGGTAATCAAGCTTAGCGATCGTGAGGTAGACGCAATGGTTTATGAGTATAACAATGATAACAGAAACAGCACGTTCTTTATATATGATCATATATTGGTGGAAGTAAGAAACGATCCTGATATCTGGGGAATGCAGTGGTTTTCGACTCTTTCGTTCGGAAGTTTGTAAGAGTCTGACTGTTTAATACAAAAACAATTCGGGTGGCAATAATTTTATTGATAAAAGACAAATACAGAAGGCTTCAGCTTTTATTACGCCAAAAAAGTTTCGTAATATCCTGTAAAGAATTAAATAAAGATTGAATGCAAAAACCGCACTTGAGGCGGTTTTTGCGTTTCGGCGATATGCCGCTGTGCGGCGCGATATATTTGCTATGCAAACGTTAATTGTCGGATAATATCAGTTTTACATAGCCCTGCTTCGAGCCGCAGAGAGGACAGATTTCGGGCGCCTCGTTTGCCGTCGTTTCGTGGCCGCAGTTTTCGCATTTCCATTTTACCGGCGACGGTCGTTTGTAAAGACTGCCGTCGGTAAGCTGTTTTTTCAGTTCGTTCAGCAGTTTCATATGGCAGTCTTCGACTTTGGCGGCGAGGCGAAAACGGTTTGCAATATCGGCAAAGCCTTCTTTATCTGCTTCATCCGCAAAACCGGGATAGACCGACGCGCTCTCCTGATATTCGTTATCCGCCGCGTACTGCAGATCGGCGATAAGATCGCCGCTTTCTTTGAACGGGTAACCGCCCGTCACGGGGATATCCGGCGTCACGCCGCACGAGGCGATCGCGTTATAAAACGTCTTTGCGTGAAAAAGCTCGTTTTTTGCGATCGCGTCGAGCGCACAACCGACTTCCTGACACCCTTCCGCTTTTGCTATTTCTGAAATAAACGTGTATCTTGCGTTTGCCTGACATTCTCCGGCGAATGCGTTTGCAAGATTTTTCAAAGTTTTGCTGTTTTTGAGTTCCATATTTTTCTCCTTTGATTTTACGTGTATTATCGCCGAATTTACTCTGAATTATGAGATTTTTCAAAAAAATAAATAAATTCATTCTTAGTTAACAAAAGTATAACAACAGACGGCGAGATAAATATTATAATATATTATCTATAAATATATCTACGGAGGGGTAAAGATGAAACAGGTCCATTTCGATCTCGTCGGCAACGACGCGCTTAAAGAATATCTTTGCTCGTCCGTACAAAACGGAAAAACTGCTCACGCCTATATCGTGGAGGGCAAGCCCGGCACCGGCAAAAAAACGCTCGTAAAACAGCTGCTTCAGGCTCTTTCGTGCGAGAGCGAAAACGCTCCCTGCGGCAGATGCGGCAACTGTCTCAAGATCGGCTCCGGCGTCTGCGTCGACATATATACGGTCAAAACCGCCGAGGGCAAAAGCGAGATAACAGTCGATCTTATACGCGACATCATATCCGGTATGATGATGACGCCGAACGATCTCGATTTCAAAGCATATATCATCGAAGAAGCGGATAAAATGAATCAAAACGCTCAGAACGCTCTGCTCAAAGTTCTTGAAGAACCGCCGACGGATATATATTTCTTTCTTATAACCGAAAACGCGGCGAGGCTCCTGCCTACGGTCAGATCGCGAGCGATGATACTGCGCACTCAGACGCTTACCGATAAACAGATAATGACCGTGATGGCGCGGCGGGGAATACCCGATAATGAAAAAAGCAGAGAAGCGGCAAAAGCCGCGAGAGGCTCCGCGGGCGAGGCGATACGCATTTACGAAGGCGACGCCGAAGTCGGCAGACAGAGAGCCGTATGTGCGGAGCTGATCTCGCTCTTATGCTCCGGCAGGGGCACTAAATCTGATTTCGTCATGGCGCATCACAAGTATTTCAAAAAGCCCGAAGACTCCGCCGCGGTATACGAGCTTCTGCTCTTCGCGGTAAGGGACTGCGCCGTGGCAAGAAAAACGTCGGATTCGGAGCTGTCGTATTTTCAAAGCGAAGACGAAGCCGAAGAGATGATGGCGGCGATATCCGACAAAGCGGCGCTCGCTCTCTCCGCCGTAATAAGCGAATATCTTTATATGTACGAAGTCCCCACGAACCACGCGATGACGATGACTGAATTCTCGTCGCGGCTTTGGGACGCCCACCTCTTATAAGGTGTTAAAACTCCGGGATGAAGCGATGATCCCGGTTTATGACACAAATAATCGCAACTTGAAAGGAAGATCAAAGTGAACGGAAAGAGAAAAAAATTCTCCGTGCTGATGCTTAAAAACCAGGCGGCGACGGAAGAAAAGATCAAAATAAAAAAGCCGGCGAGCGAATATCAGCCTCCGGCGGTGATACTGCCGGAAGAACTCGTCGTTGAGCCCGTACCCGAAGAGCCCGAGGAATTCACCGTAATAGGCGTGCGCTTCAAAGACGGCGGCAAAGTCTATTACTTCGACCCGGGGCAGACCGAATACCGTATGGGCGACGAAGTTATCGTAGATACGTCGCGCGGTCTTGAATTCGGGCAGCTCGCCTGTGAAAACAAAGTCGTAAAGATCAGCGAGGTCGTGCTTCCGCTCCGCCGCGCGATACGCAAGGCGACCGAACAGGACAGGGAGCATAAAGCCGAGAACGACAAAAAAGAGATCGAAGCGCTTGAAATATGCGAACAGCTCATACAGAAGCACAATCTCGAAATGAAACTCGTCGAGGCGGAGATAACGTTCGACAACACGAAGATACTGTTTTATTTCACCTCCGATACCCGCGTCGATTTCAGAGAGCTCGTAAAAGATCTCGCCGGCGTTTTCAGAACGAGGATAGAACTTCGTCAGATCGGCATAAGAGACGAAGCGAAGATCACGGGCGGTCTCGGAATATGCGGCAGGACGGTATGCTGCAAATCGTTTCTTGAAGATTTCGGCCAGGTATCGATAAAAATGGCGAAGGAACAGAACCTCTCGCTCAACACGTCAAAGATATCCGGCACCTGCGGCAGACTTATGTGCTGTCTGCGTTTCGAACATGAAACGTATGAAGAAGAGATCAGAAAAACGCCTAAGATAGATTCGCTCGTCCGGACTGCCGACGGCGACGGCACGGTGGTCGAGACGGCGCCGCTGCAGGGGCTTATCAAAGTCAGACTCACGCAGTCGCCCGACGCCGCCCCGAAAGTATATCACAGAGACGACGTAAAGCTTATAGGCTATATCAAGAAAGAGCAGAACAAACAGCCAAACGAATGAAACGGTGAATAAAATGGCAGTGGGACACAGAAAAAGGCTTAAAGACAGATTCATGCAGAGCGGCCTCGATGATTTCAACGAGTATAACGCGCTCGAGCTTTTGCTGTTTTACACCATTCCGCAAAAAGACACCAACCCGATAGCCCACAGACTGATCGACAGGTTCGGGTCGTTTACCGACGTGCTCGACGCCGATTATGACGAGCTTACGGCAGTCGACGGAGTATCCGAACATACGGCGACTTTTCTGAAGCTCATACCGCAGACCGCAAGATATTACGAGAGCAGAAAGATCGTTCAGAAAAGAGTTTTTACCACCAAGCGGGATATCGGCGATTATCTCGTCGGCAAATACGTCGGCGTGACGAAAGAGACCGTCTATATGCTGCTGCTCGACAATAAAAAACGGCTGATAAGCTGTGAAATGGTATTCGAGGGCTCCGTGAATTCTTCGGGGGTCAGCGTCCGCAGAATGGCTGAGACGGCGCTGAAAAAACGCGCGGCGGCGGTGGTCGTCGCTCACAATCACCCGGAAGGTCTGGCGATACCGTCGGCTGACGATCTGATATTCACGAAAAGCCTTCAGGCGGCGCTTCAGACGCTCGAAATACATTTTCTGGATCATTATATAATCGCCGAAAATAAATTCTGTATGCTTCTCGATGAAAAAACCGTTTTTTAAGGAGGTCTGATTTGGACCGTTTTAAACTCGTATCGCCGTATAAACCGACGGGCGATCAGCCGCAGGCGATCGAAGCGCTATGCCGCGGGATCGAAAAAGGCGAGCGGATGCAGACGCTTCTCGGCGTCACCGGCTCCGGCAAGACGTTCACGATGGCGAATATCATCGAAAAGGTCAACCGGCCGACGCTCGTTCTCGCTCACAATAAAACGCTGGCGGCTCAGCTGTGCCTTGAATTCCGCGAGTTCTTTCCCGAAAACGCCGTCGGATATTTCGTGTCGTACTACGACTACTTTCAGCCCGAGGCTTATATACCGGGTAAAGATCTTTATATAGAAAAAGACGCGCTTATAAACGACGAGATAGACAAGCTGCGTCACAGCGCGACGTCGTCTTTGTTCGAACGCCGCGACGTCATCATCGTTTCGTCCGTTTCTTGCATCTATTCGCTCGGCGACCCCGTCGAATACTCCGATCTCGTCGTATCGGTAAGACCCGGCATGAGCATCGAGCGCAACGAACTTCTGAGAAAACTCGTATCCATAAACTACGAAAGAAACGACGTTAACTTCGTACGCGATAAATTCAGAGTCCGCGGCGACATCGTCGAGGTCTTTCCGGCAAGCGAAGGCGAAAAGGCTCTGCGCATCGAATTTTTCGGCGACGAGATAGACAGAGTATCCGAGATAAACGCGCTGACCGGAGCCGTTATAAGACGGCTTTCGTACGCGGTGATATATCCGGCGTCGCATTACGCCATATCGGACGAAAAGCGGCTCGCCGCGATAGACGAGATCAGAGCCGAAATGGTCGAGCGCGTCAAATATTTCGAAGACGAGGGCAAACTCGTCGAAGCGCAGAGGATAAGACAGCGCACCGAATACGATCTCGATATGATAAGCGAGGTCGGGTACTGTTCCGGCGTTGAAAACTATTCGCGCATTTTCGCCGGAAGACCCGCGGGTTCGACGCCGTACTGTCTGCTCGATTACTTTCCGGACGACTATCTGCTCTTCGTCGACGAATCGCACGTTACGCTGCCGCAGGTACGCGGCATGAGCGCGGGCGACCGAGCGAGAAAGCAGAATCTCGTGGATTACGGCTTCAGACTGCCGTCGGCTTTCGACAACAGACCGCTCGTTTTCGAAGAATTCGAGCGCAAAATAAATCAGGCGATATTCGTATCGGCGACCCCCGGTCCGTATGAAAAAGAGCATTCATGCTCGGTAGCCGAACAGCTCATCCGTCCGACCGGGCTGACCGATCCCGAGATCGAGGTCAGACCGATAGAAGGCCAGGTCGACGATCTGCTGTCCGAGATCAGAAGCAGGACCGAAAAGGGCGAGCGTGTGCTCGTCACGACTTTGACGACCAAAATGGCGGAGGATCTTACCGACTATATAGAAGGTCACGGCATAAAGGTGCAGTATATACATCATGAGGTCGAGACGATGCAGAGAACCGAGATACTGCGCGATCTGCGCCTCGGCGTCTACGACGTTCTCGTCGGCATAAATCTGCTCCGCGAAGGGCTCGATCTGCCCGAAGTGTCGCTCGTAGCGATACTCGACGCCGATAAAGAAGGTCTGCTCAGATCAGAAGTGTCTTTGATACAGACGATAGGCAGAGCGGCGCGCCACGTCAACGGCAAGGTAATAATGTACGCCGACAAGATCACCGGCGCGATGAAAGCGGCGATCGACGAAACGAAGAGAAGACGCGATATACAGAGAAAATACAACGAAGAACACAATATAACGCCGAGATCGGTCGTGAAGGAAGTGCGCGACGTAATAGATACGTCCGAACACGATCCGAAGGGCAAAAAGAAGAAGACCGAGCGAAAGAAACTCACTCAGAGCGAGCGCATGAGCCTCATAGAAGAGCTGACGAAGAAGATGAAGCAGGCGGCGAAAGAACTCCGCTTTGAAGAAGCCGCCGCATACCGCGACAGGATAAAAGAACTTAATAATGAATAACGAATACGAAAAAAACAAAGTTGAAAAAAGCACGCTGTACCTCGTCGCAACGCCGATAGGCAACCTCTCCGATATAACGTACAGAGCGGTCAAAGTTCTGTCCGAAGTCGATTTCATCGCCGCTGAGGATACGAGAAACACGCCGAAGCTCTTAATGCACTACGGCATAAAAAAGCCCCTCGTAAGCTATTACGAGCACAACAAGCGCGAACGGGGGGAATACATCTGCGAGCGCCTTTTATCCGGCGAGTCGTGCGCCCTCGTGACCGACGCCGGAACTCCGGCGATTAGCGATCCGGGAGCGGATATCGTCCGGCTCTGCATTGAGAAGAACATCAGGGTCACGAGCATACCCGGCGCATGCGCGGCGATCACCGCGCTGACTCTGTCGGGGTTCGATACGAAAAGATTCTGCTTTGAAGGCTTTTTGTCGACTGTGAAAAGCGAAAAAAACGACAGACTTTCAAAGCTGGCGCGCGAAAAACGTACTCTTATCATATACGAGGCGCCCCATAAACTCAAAACGACGCTCGAAGATATATACAAAGCGTTCGGCGACCGCAGCATCGCGATTTGCCGCGAGCTGACGAAGATCAACGAAGAAGCGGTGCGCACGACGCTTTCCGAGGCGTGCGCGTACTACGCCGAAAATCAGCCGCGCGGCGAATACGTGCTCGTGATCGAGGGCGCCGGCGAAGAGGAAACGGCGTTTTACGCCGATATGACCGCGGAAGAACACGTGGCGTTTTACGAAAAACAGGGCTTGCCGCGCATGGACGCGATAAAAGCGGCGGCGAAAGACCGCGGCGTGCCGAAATCGACGCTCTACGCGGAACTCAACAAAGGATAATGAAATGAAAATTTATAACGCAAAAGTCTTTAACGAAAGCGGCAGATCGTTTTTCGACGGATCGGTCCGCTTCGATAACGGTGTAATAACCGAAATATCGGCAGATAAAAGCGGCGATATCGACGCGAAGGGCGCGTATCTCGTACCGGGTTTTATCGACGTGCACAGTCACGGCAGAGGCGGCTACGATTTCATGTCGGCAGATACGGCAGGCGTCGAAAAATGCCTCGAACTGTATCTTGATCACGGCGTAACGACCGTATTCCCGTGCGTCATGACCGGGGAATACGAGGATATCAAAAAGGCGATAGCGAATATAAAAGCCGCAAAGTCCGATATAAATATCGACGGCATCCATATAGAAGGCCCCTACGTCTCGCCAAAACGCCCGGGATGCCACAATATAAGCCAGCTGCGCAAACTTGACTGCGGCGAAGCAAACGAGCTCATATCGCTTATAAAGCCGCTTAAAACGCATATCACCGTCGCTCCGGAGCTTGATAACGGCGACGCTTTCATAAAAGAGTGCATCAAAGACGGAGCGACCGTCGGTATCGGTCACAGCGACGCGACGTACGCCGAAGCGATGCACGCACTGAATCTCGGCTGCGTGTCGTTCACGCATACGTATAACGCCATGCGCGAGCTCAAACACAGAGAACCGGGTACCGTCGGCGCGGCGCTTTCGGGCGTCGGGTTTGCAGAGTTCATCTGCGACCTGTTCCACGTCTGCGCGCCGGTACTGAATATTTCATACAACGCCATAGGATACGAAAATTTCGTTATAGTATCCGATTCGATCGCCGCCGCCGATATGCAGGACGGTGTGTATTACCTCTCCGGTATGCAGGTCAACGTAAAGGACGGCAAAGCGATGAACAACGACGGCGCGATAGCCGGCTCGACTACGAATATATTCGACGAATTCAATAATTTATACAGAGTTTTGAAACAGCCGCTCGAAGATCTTATAATGACCGCGACGGCAAACCCGGCAAAACAGGTCGGCATTTTCGACCGGTGCGGTTCGATAGAGCCGGGCAAACGCGCCGATATGCTTCTGATCGAAAAAGACGGCGACGGATTCAGGATCAAAACCGTCGTATCAAAAGGAAAAATCATCCGTAATTTTGACTGACAAAGGGAAAAAGAAGCCATAATAAGAAAAAAACGGAGGCACGCAATGAACGCATATTCTCTTGTGGGAGAGAAGCCGCAGAATCAGAAAAACAAACGTGCAAAGCAGAACCGCCTCTTCAGAAGTGAAGCTCAGGCGACCATGCTCTCGGGCGACAATTACTATAAAAGCATACTGGCGCATCTTATCAGCGTACTTATGAGCGGCGGATTTTTCTACGCGGCGTATCTGATAAACGATTACGTCAAAGCATACGGCATAGGCGGTATGTCGGAGCAGGCGGTGTCCGTCTTCACGCTTTGCGTCTGCGTATGCCTTTGCATCATCGGCGCGTTTCTGCTGTTTTCGTTCATGCTCGGCGCGTACCGGCTCGCCTGCGATATGAATTCAGACCTGCCCGATAAAGATTCGATGGAACTGCATTCCGTATCAGCGATACTGGCGCCGTTATCCGACAAAAAACATTTCAGAAATACGCTGATAATATTTTTTATCCTTGCGCTCGAACTTTTCGTTTGCGCCGCGCCGACCGTTTTCGTATTCACTTACGTCGGTTCGCTCGGTTTTAACGGCCTCGCCGTATTCTGCATCAAGCTGTTCACGCTTTTATGCAGCGTGTTCGTAGGGCTGTTCTTCGTGTTCATGCTTCTGCCTTACCCGTATATAGCAAAGAGCGGCGCATTCGATTCGCCATTCCGAATGTACGGCGCAAGCGTAAAAGCCGCTTTATGCGATATATGGCTCGGATACAATATGCTTTTATCCTTTACACTCTGGCTCATCCTTTCCGCTTTGTCGTTCGGCGTACTGTTTTTTGCATATACGATGCCTTATATGACGCATTCAATGGCAAAGGTCGGAGAATATTTATATAATTTGTCCATTACAGAAAGGAACGATATAAATGAAACCTAAGTATTATTTAACCACCGCGATACCGTATGCATCGAGAAAGCCGCATATCGGCAATACATACGATATAATTTTAGCCGACTGCATCAAAAGATATAAACAGCTCTGCGGCTACGACGCGTATCTCAGCACCGGCACGGACGAGCACGGTCAGAAGATCGAAGAATACGCCGCCGAAAACAAAATGACGCCGAAAGAATACGCCGATATGGTCTCCAACCAGGTCAAACAGATCTGGGATCTCGTCGGCGCGCAGTACGACGTGTTTATCAAAACGACCGACGCTCACCACGAAAAAGCCGCCGCGAACCTGTTTGACAAATTCTTGAAGCAGGGTGATATCTATAAAAGCGAATACGAGGGCTGGTACTGCGTGCCAGACGAAACGTTTCTGACCGATACTCAGGTCGTCGACGGCAAATGCCCCGAATGCGGCAGACCCGTCATCCGAGCAAAAGAAGAGGCGTATTATTTCAAAATGAGCAAGTACGCCGACGCCTTGATGAAATACTACGACGAAAATCCCGAGTTCATCCTGCCCGAATCGCGCAAAAAAGAGATGATAAACAACTTCTTAAAGCCGGGTCTTCAGGATCTCTGCGTTACGAGAAGCTCGTTCAAATGGGGCATTCCGGTCAAAAACGACCCGAAACACGTCTTATACGTCTGGATGGACGCGCTGATCAACTACATCACCGCGCTCGGCTACGATCCCGAAAATGAAGAACAGCCCGAGACCTTCAAAAAATACTGGCCTGCCGACGTGCATTTCATCGGCAAAGACATTCTGCGCTTCCACAGCATCTACTGGCCGATATTCCTGATGGCGGCGGGACTGCCTCTGCCGAAACAGATATTCGCGCATCCGTGGCTATTGTCCGGAGTCGATAAAATGTCAAAATCACGCGGCAACGTGATCTACGCGGACGATCTTATAGAACTGTTCGGCCGCGACGGCTGCAGATATTATTCGCTTGCCGAAATGCCTTACGGCAGCGACGGCACGATAACGTATGAAAACGTGATAACGCGCTATAATTCCGACCTTGCGAACATCTTGGGCAACCTTGTAAAGCGTACCGAATCGATGACGGTCAAGTATTTCGGCGGCGTAATACCCGAGCCGACTGATGAGACCGACCTCGACGCCGATCTGAAAGAAACGGTCGTGACCGCTGCCGCGAAATATAAGGAGCTTATGGATAAATTCATGGTCTCCGACGCGCTTGACGCCGTGTTTACGGCTCTGCGCCGCGCGAATAAATATATCGACGAGACGACGCCGTGGATACTTGCAAAGACCGACGAAGGCAAAGTACGCCTGCAGACCGTTATTTACAATCTTCTCGAAACGATACGCGCCTGCGCCGTCATGCTCAAACCCGCGATTCCCGACAGCGCGGATAAGATACTTAACGCGCTCGGTCACGGCGACGACGATATGGCGAGCGTAAACGCGTTCGGCGCGCTCGCGCCCGGTAAAGAAATAACCGAAGGCGAAGCGCTTTTCAGCCGCGTTGACGAGGCGAAGATCCTTGAAGAGATAAACAAAAAAGCCGAACCGCAAAAACCCGAAAAGCCGGAAGAAGTGCCCGAGATCGAATACGATTCGTTCGCCGCGGTGGAGCTGCGCTCCGCAGAGATACTCGAATGCGAACCGGTGCCGAAATCCAAAAAACTGCTTAAACTCAAAGTCGATCTCGGCTATGAGCAGAGACAGGTGCTTTCCGGCATTGCGCAGTATTACAAGCCCGAAGAGCTTATCGGCAAAAAGGTCGCGCTCGTCGCCAACCTCAAGCCGAGAATGATGATGGGTTACGAATCAAAAGGCATGATACTCGCCGCGAGCGCCGATAACGACCGCATAAGAGTTCTGTTCCTCGATCCCGAAACGCCGAACGGGCAGAGAATAAGCTGATGATATTCGACACACACGCCCATTACGACGATAAACGCTTTTTCGGCGAAGAAATGAACGTTACGCGCGACGAACTGCTTGTCTTACTGTTTGAAACGTCGGTCTGCGGTATTCTGAACTGCGCGACGTGCATTGAAAACTTTGAACAAACGCTCGATCTGTCGCACAGATACGCAAACGTTTACGCCGCGCTCGGCATACATCCGTCCGACTGTTACAGATATGAAAGCATGCCGGACGCGCTCGCCGCGCTCGAAAACGCGCTCGATAATAACGACGTCCGCGCGCTCGGCGAGATAGGGCTCGATTATCACTACGATTTTTCGCCGCGCGATAAACAGAGAGAATACTTTGACGCACAGCTCAGAATTGCCGAAAAAGCGGGCATCCCCGCCGTTATACACGACAGAGACGCCCACGGCGACGTATTTGAGTTCATACGCAATTTCAAAGGTACGGCGATAATCCACAGCTGCTCCGAGAGCGCGGAAACGGTACGTCAGCTTTGTAAAAAAGGTCATTACGTGTCTTTTTCCGGCTCGGTCACGTTCAAAAACGCTCATTCCGTGCGCGAAGCCGCGGCGGCCGTTCCGGATGAACTGCTGCTCGTCGAGACCGACTGCCCGTATATGGCGCCGGTCCCTTTCCGCGGTAAGCTCAACCACAGCGGATATATAAAGTATATCGTCGACTGTTTAGCCGAAGTGCGCGGCGCGACGCCCGAACATATCGAGCGGATAACGGAGCAAAACGCAAAACGCCTTTTCAAAGTCGGCTGATATGATCGAGAATATCGGAAAATCTGTCGGCCTGCTTTACTGTATTGAAAACAGAAAAACTTGCCCTGACGGCGCCGGTCTTATCCGTCGCCGTTTTCTTGTGCGCGTCCGGCGCGCAGTGAAAGCCCGCGCGAACGCACACGCCGTAACCGTTTAACAGCCTCGCCGCCTCCTCGCACGTCTTGCCCTCAAGATTGAAAAGCAGGAGAGTGCCCGGCGCATAGCGGTAAAACCGTATTTTTTCATTGTCCTTGAGATTTTCGTAAACGCGTCTCTGGATGCGCTGTTCGTGACAGAGTATTTCAGACGGACCTTTCGATAAAACGAAATCAACTCCGGCGCCGAGCGCGGCAACGGCGACGGTCGGCAGAGTGCCCGCTTCGAAACGCTCGGGCAATTCGTCCGGCATACCGGGATCGAACGACGCCACGCCGCTGCCGCCCGACATTATCGGCTTGATCTTTTTGTGATCGAAATCGGGAGAAACGATCATCGCGCCGCATCCGGTGATACCGTATAAGCCTTTGTGAGCCGGCACGCACAGCACATCTATGCCGCTTTCGCGTATATCCGTCGAATAAACGCCCGCCGTCTGCGCGCCGTCGACGATGAACGCGACGCCGCGTTTGCGGCAAAGAGCGCCGATATCGGATATCGGCAGAACGAGAGGGAAGACGTTTGACGCGTACGTACAAACGACGGCTTTCGTGTTGTGTTTTATCTTCGAATCTATTTCTTCAAGTATCGTCTTTTCATCGGCGAAAGCGTTGAAATACGATATCTCCGCCCCGGTCTGCAAAAGCGGCCGTCTGACCGAATTATGCTCGATATCCGAGCAGATAACGTGATCGTACCGCCCGATAAGGCCGAGTATCGCATAATTGAGCGCCGCCGTCGCGCCCGAAGTGAAGCAGACGCGCTCAGGTTCGCCCGCGCCGAAAAGTCCCGAGACCTTTTTGCGGCAGAGGTATACCTCCTCCGCCGCGCGCATCGCAAGCGCGTGACCGCCTCTGCCCGGGTTGCCGTTTGCAAGCCTTATAAAGCCGTTTACGGCGGTGATCACCTCCGACGGCTTCGGGCAGCTCGTCGCGGCGTTATCGAAGTATATCACGTTATCACGTCCCCGTAGACCGCGCCCGAGTTGAGAAGCGCCCTCGACGCCTCCGACCGCTCCGTCGGAAAAACGGCTATACCGTAACGGCAGCCCTTTTTCGTCTCCGTGCCGTTTAAATGAACGATCTTACACCGTATCCCAGCCCGGTCAAGCGCCTCTTTGCCTTTATATGCGTATGTCAGAGTCGACATGGTGAATATGCAGTAATCCATATTGTCTTGTCCTTTTGTTATTGTAAGGGATCCCTTACTGTATCATTATATGCCGCTATACGAAACGTGAGCTTTGAGCCGTTCCCGCGCGCTTTTTTGCATTAACAGAAATTTAACATAAATATATGATACGTTTTCACTGTTTTTTGCGACTATATATATGAAGACAATAAAAAAGAAAAAGCAAGGTAAAAATAATGAATAAACTGATCGATTTTTTAGACAGGCTCGAGAAGAATAAGATTTATTATAGGCTTAACAAGATAAGAGACGGTATTCTTGTCGAGGCTGCGGTGCCGGGCGAAAGATGGGAAGTTGAGTTTTTTGCCGACGGTGAAGTTCAAGTAGAAAGATTTATTACGACGGGTGAGATATCAGACGAGTCTGAACTTGAAAAGCTGTTTCTTGATTTTTCAAACTGACATACATAAAAACAACTGCCGTGAAAACTCTTCACACCGATAGTACGATAATGAAAATTAAAGTTTGTTAGTATTAAAGGAGAATTTATGAAAAGATTGATCGTTATCATTTTGATACTTATGTTTACGTTGAGCGTCACCTGCGCCGCTTCAGATGAGACAAACGGCAGATTGGCAGACGAGCTGTTTGAGATACTCGATCAAGCCGACCGAGCGGCGACGTGGACGACCGCAGACGGCGGACCGGATTTTGAAGAATTGTACGGTACGGTCGACGACGACCGCTATATAGATCCCGACGATGAAGATAACGAGTACAGAAGAGTTAAATCCGGCTTCGGCAGTATAAGCGAACTCAAGAGTTATTTCAGCCGTTATATGAGCGAGGAACTGGCGGAAAAATACCTGACGCTTCCGCTGAACCGTCACGAAAGCCGCGCTTTTATAGAACACGACGGAAAACTCTATTATACGTGGGGCAACGGTACTCTCGGGAGTTATAAAACGTCAAGAGAAACGGATTACTATGAAATCATAAAAAACCGCGGAGACCGTGTAACTCTCCGTTATTACCCGTGTTATGAAGAAAGAGATAATACCTACAATTATACAATGGACAAAGATCTTTATTACGATTATGAATTTGAAAAAAACGGCGAAGGAAAATATGTCGTTACGAATCTGATACCGACGTACGCGGTATACAGGGGTTGGGACAGGATGAATAAGTATATCGCAAAGCTTAATATTAAAAACCCGTCCACCTCTGATTCTTCCGTATATATCGCCGCCGCGGCGGGCTTGATCGCGCTGTGCTGCGCGGCAGTATGCAAGAAGATAAAAGAATAGTATAATTCCAATATTACCCGTCACGTGACGTTTCGCGCGGTTTTCTTCACCGATCTGTTGCGCGCAGCGCCGCGGGCAAACCCAACGCCCGGTGCGATCCGATCGTTCTTGGGGGTCTCCCGCCCCTCCGGCGCGACAAATCGCGCCAACCCCCAAACCCCCTTTTCCCCTCCCGTGATTCTTTGATAATCACGGGGCGCGCAGCGCCGCGGCGTGGGATGCTCCGGTCGCGGGATATTATCTGACGGCCTCGGTGAAGAAAACCTTTGCGCACCGCATATAACCGCTCTATCTCGTCCGAAGGACATATCGCATCCGCAGGATAAATCGCACCGCTTGCGGCATATCGCGTCCGCAGGACATATCGCG
>JAEEJH010000099.1 GCA_016281775.1 Clostridiales bacterium
CGCTGATAAACGAGCCCGTTTTTGCCGAACTTGGCAAAAAGTACGGCAAAACGCCCGCTCAGGTGATCCTGCGCTGGCATACGCAGATGGGCTTCGTCGTCATTCCGGGATCAAAGAACGTCGACCACATCCGCGACAATCTCAACATTCTCGATTTTGCTCTGACGGATGAGGAAATGGCGCGGATCGCGCAGCTTGACAAAAATGAGCGCTACTACCACCGCACCGACGCCCAGCTCGTTCAGTTCGCCGCCTGGAAACCGAACTTCGAGAGAAATTGACCCCGTGTTACCGCGCCGTCGCGACCGAGCTGAATCCGAACACAAAGATAAAAATGCCTCACCGGATCATGCCGGACTGGCCGGCACAGTACTTTTTCGGACATCTCGGATAAAGATGAGATTCTGAGAATAAAACAGGATGCTTATCAGCGTGTCAAATATCTGATAGAAATTTTAGACAAAGTGTAACCAAAACAGAAAAGTAAACTCCTCCTTTGCGATCTCATCGTACCGCAAAGGAGGATTTCTGTAAAATATGCGTTTTTTGTTCTGATCCGTGGAGGAAGAATGCGCGCAGGTGCCGTAAACACTTGATTTTCTTGTGGTTTGGTCAAATCCGTTATCTCCACTCGGGCCAAATACAACCGGACGGTTTTTGCCGTCCGGCTGTATTTCGATTCAGCGATCGTATTTGTACCGGATATGATACTGCCCGGTTAAAGGGGTCCCGGTGGGGTCGCCGGTTCAGGTTCGGTCATGCAGAGCCAAAATCCGTCTTTTTAAAACGGATTTTTCTTTTGTCCCGATCGTCATATTTCACTTCTTTACCCAATGATATTGAAAAATTCAAAAATATATATTATAATGATTTCATAAATGTAAAATCTGCGCGGAAGGAGGCAGTCAATGAAAAAACTTATTTGCGTTTTGCTTTTATCCGTGTTTTTTCTGTGCTCCTGTAAATTGCCGGGCGAAGGATATATCGACGCCGATCCGAAAGACATAATCGAGGCGGTCTACGCTTCGGTGCAGGACAGCGGAGTCATAGACGACTATAAAACGATGCTGTTTTACGATACGGTAACGGCCGAGAACGAGCTTTATTATATGGGCGTCAACGGTATAGAATACGAAGCGGCGACGGCTTCCGAACCTGAGTTTCAGCCCTGCCCCTATTCTTTCGTAATTATAAAACTCAAAAAAGGCGCAGATTACGACGCGCAAAGAAAACTTATAGAAAAGAACCTGAACAAATCGAAATGGGTCTGCACGTCGTGCGAGGAAGCTCTCGCGGTAAGATACCGCAATTTCGTAGCGGTGATAATGTGCGGCAAAAAAACAGCCGACGCGCTTGAATCGGCGTATCTGTCGGTAATGGACGAATCATACGGGATAAGATAAAACAAAAGGAGGCATACCGTGAAAAGGCGGCAGAATTCGTTCTTTTCAAGAATAAAACAGCTCGATTTCGGGCTGTTGTTCGCCGTGCTCATTCTGACCGGCTACGGTATCATATGCATCAGTTCAGCCTCCGAATATTCGGGCAACACGAGAAACGTGATCGTTCAGCTTATCGCCGCTCTGCTCGGCTTCGCCGCGATGGCGGTCATCGCGCTGATAGATTACGACGAACTGCTGAAAAAATTCTGGCTCGTTCTGTTTTTCGTAGGCCTTGCGCTGTTGTTCATTCCGGTGATCAAAAACGTTCCGTCGATGCTCCGCGGTAATTTCAGCACTAACGAAAACTGGATCAAGATACCGTTCGTTAACGTGTATTTACAGCCGTCGGAGGTGGTGAAGATCACTTTCATAATGTCGTTCGGGTATCTGCTCGGGCACCTGAAACAAAGTATAAACAGCATAAAGAGCCTTCTGCTCATCGCTCTGTTCGGCGGTGTGACGGTCGGTTTCGTTCTGCTTGAACGCGATCTCGGCGCCGCCGTGGTATTCGTCGTCATCATACTCGTGATGTGCTTCACGGCTAAACTCAGCGTATGGTACTTTATCGGCGCCGCCGCCGCTTTTATCGCCGCTTCGCCGTTTTTATGGAACCTGCTCGGCGAGTATCAGAAAAAACGTATACTCGTAGGCTTCGATCCGACGCTCGACCCCGAGGACACGGGTTATCAGGTACTTCAGACCATCAAAGCGATATCGAACGGCGGTATATGGGGCATGGGCTACGGCAAAGGCGCGCTCACCCATTCTTCATATAAATCGACTTTTCCGGCTCGTGAGACCGACGTGATACTCGGCGTTATGGGCGAGGAGTTCGGATTCGTCGGGATAATCGTATATCTTCTGCTCATCAGCTTTGTCATATTCAAAATACTTAAGATAGCAAAGAACGCAAGAAAAGACTACGGTACATATATCTGCGCCGCCGTCGCCGCGCTGATACTGTTTCAGACTGTCGAAAACGTCGGTATGTGCTTAGGGCTTCTGCCGGTCATCGGTCTGACACTTCCCTTCATCAGCTACGGCGGTTCATCAATTATAAGCATGTATCTGTGCATCGGGATCGTAATGAGCATACAGACTCATCAGGATAAATACTATATCGAGCGCGAAACGCGCTGAAAAGAGGTAAAATATATGAGAGACGAAACAAAATGCGTAAGATCAGGTTATAAACCCAAAAACGGCGAGCCCGGCGTAATGCCGATAGTTCAGAGCACGACGTACGTTTTCGACACGGCTGAAGAGATAGGCGATCTGTTCAACTTTCCGAACGCCCATATGTATTCGAGATTCTCGAATCCCACGGTCGACTGTGTTGAAAAGAAAATAGCGGATCTCGAGGGCGGAGTCGCGGCGATGTGCACTTCGTCAGGTCAGATGGCGAGTATGATGTCGATACTCAATCTCTGCAAAGCCGGCGACAGCTTCATAGCCGCGTCGGCGATCTACGGCGGTACGGTGAATCTGTTTGCGGTGTCGTTACAAAAGCTCGGCATCGAGTGCATTTTCATAGATCAGGAAGCGGATGAAGAAGAGATAAACGCGAAATTCAAGCCGAACACCAAAGCCGTGTTCGGAGAGACGCTCGCAAATCCCGCGCTTTCGGTATTCGATATCGAAAAATTCGCGAAGATCGCCCACGCCCACGGCGTGCCGCTGATAATAGACAACACGTTTGCGACGCCGGTACTCTGCAAGCCGTTCGAATTCGGCGCCGACGTGGTCGTACACTCGACGACGAAATATATGGACGGTCACGCGCTTCAGGGCGGCGGCGTTATCGTAGACGGCGGCAGATTCGACTGGAGTAACGGCAAATTCCCCGAATTCACCGAGCCGGACGAGTCGTATCACGGTTTTGTCTATACGGAGAAATTCGGTCCCGCCGCTTATATCGGCAAGGCGAGGATGCAGCTTATGAGAGACTACGGAGCTTACCCGTCTGCGTTCGCCGGATTTTTACTGAATCTCGGGCTTGAAACGCTTGCGGTAAGGATGGAGCGTTACAGCGATAACGCTCTGAAGGTCGCAAAATACCTGAAAACGAAAGATCAGATAGAAAACGTGCGTTACCCGGGTCTGTGCGACGATAAATACCACGCTCTTGCGGAGAAGTATCTGCCGAAGGGCTGTTCGGGCGTCATATCGTTCGACGTCAAAGGCGGCAGAGACAAAGCTGCGGCGCTGATGAACGCGTTCAAGCTCGCATGCCGCGAGGTACACGTCGCCGATATCCGCACCTGCGTTCTCCACCCCGCTTCGATGACTCACAGACAGCTGACCGACGAACAGCTCGTCGCCGCCGGCATCAACGCCGGTATGGTCAGATTCTCGTGCGGGCTTGAAAACGTCGACGATATAATCGAAGATATCGAGCAGGCGCTTGACGCGATAAAATAAACGGACGGACGGGGCTTCGGCGCGGCGTGATAAGGAAGTTTTTTGAATGATTATTTCCGCACCGAAAATGAAGTCGCCCTTCGGGCTGATGAAGACGCTTCGCTAATGAAGAAATGAAGTCGCTCACTGCGTTCGCTGATTAAGGAACGAGAGCGACTTCGCTTCATTAGTGAGCGCCGGGGTGCGAACGTCTTCATTAGGGCGTTAGCCCGTCTTCATCAGTGAGCAGAGCGAACGTCTTCATTTTACCGGCTGAATAATAAAAGCAAACTGATTCTGTTTTTTTCTTGCTATAATACGCACGAAAACCGTGAAAAGGCGAATTTACAAAAACTTAACAACTCTTTTTGAAACTTTTTCGGCGTTTTTTACGTCTTTATATATGAAGGACAAAAAGCCCGAAAAGGAGGGAGCGTATGAAGAAAATAATCCCCGTACTCGTCGCCGCGCTTTCGCTTACGGTCATAACCGCCGTCTGCGCGGCCGCAGTCAACGAGGTGACGGGCAAATGCGGCGATAACGCGGTCTATATCTATAATAACGAGACGCGGACTCTGACGATCAGAGGCGAAGGCGATACGTACGATTCGCAGCCGTGGTACGACAAGTATTCGCGCATAAAAAAGGTGATCGTTGAAGAGGGCGTCACGTCGGTCGGCGCGGGGGCGTTTGAAGGCTGTATAAATATCGAGAGCGTCAGTCTGCCCGAAAGTTTGTTATCGGTCGGCGACGAGGCTTTCTATCGGTGCTCGTCGCTGCGATCTGTTGTACTGCCCGACGGCGTGAAGTATATCGGCAGATCGGCTTTTCAAGGCTGCACATCGCTTAAAGAGCTGTATCTCGGCAAGAGCGTCGAGCATATCGGCGATTACGCTTTTACCGGCTGCGGCGCCGAGCGTATAGAGATACCTGACTCTCTTTCCGAATTGAGTCACAATACGATCAAATGCGGTATTGAATTCGTATTTTCGAAAACCAATCCGTATTTCAAAAACGAAAACGGCGTCATATACAGTAAGGATATGACGAAGCTTTACTCTTATCCGATGAACGATAAAAACGAAAGCTTCACCGTGCCTGAAACCGTCAAAACGATATGCGAATTCGCTTTTGCGTGGAACTATTATCTTCAGAAAGTCGTATTTCCGAACGGGCTTGAGTGTATAGAGCGTCACGCTTTCGTAGACTGCACGGAGCTGAAAGATATAAGACTGCCCGACAGCGTGACAAGTATCGGCGAAGACGCGTTCAGATACTGCGAAAAGCTCGAATACGCCGATACCGGCAACGGTATAACGGAGATTCCCGAAGGTCTGTTCACGGGCTGCGAAGCGCTTAAAACGGTAAAAATATCGGACAAGGTCAGATCGTTCGGCAGAAGCGCGTTTTACCTGTGCGCCTCGCTGAAAGAATTCACTTTTCCCGACAGCACGGAAAGCGTCGGTCAGGGCGTTTTTCAGTCATGCAGTTCGCTTGAAACCGTTACCGTGAACAGCAATATTAAACCGTATGACAGGCGGACGTTCACCGGATGCGGCAATTTAAAGACGATTTATGTCGGCGATAACGTAACTGATTTTGACGGTCTTTTCTTCACCGCTCAGGCGAATTTCGAGGTCGTCGTCAGCGAAAACAATAAGAATTTCAAGACCGTCGACGGGGTGATATACAGCGCCGACGGCGCAAAACTGCTCCATTACAACAGCTGCAAGACCGAATCGGAATTCACGGTACCGGATACGGTCACGTCGATATGCGCATGTGCGTTTTTTGACGAAGATCTGAAAAAGATCACATTGCCCGACAGCATCCGGTCTGTTGCCCGCTGTGCGTTTATAATCGCAGATAAAGCGGATATGGACGTTTATTTCGAAGGCGGCAAACCAAACGTCGAAGAAGGCGACGAGCCGGTATTTATACATTACTATATCAGCAACAATTGGAACCGTTCCTCTTCAACGGTGAATATATATTATTCGGTTTACAGCTACGGCTGGAAAGACGGCTTGGACTGCGCCGGCTCCTATTACGGCCCGCGAATCAAGCATATAAAATATACTCCCGAAGATTTCACCGGCATAAAGTGCGGCGACAACATCGTTTGTACGTTCGATCTCGAGACCAAGACGCTTACTTTTACCGGCACCGGCAAGATCTACCGCTACAGTCCCGAATATCCGTGGCGCGACCTCGCCGCATCTGTCGAAGCTCTCGTGATCGGCGAAGGGATAGAAGAACTGCCCGACAAAGCTTTTTCCGGTTTTTCAAATCTGAAGACCGTCACGCTCGGTAAGATCAAACGGCTCGAAAACGCTTTTTCGCTCTCGACGATCAAAGCGATATATTACAGCGGAGATCTGACCGACTGGCTGATGATAGATTTCGCGTGCAGTACGAACACCGCCCCCGGCAAGGTATCGGAAAACGTTTATATAAACGGTGAACTGCTCCGCAGCATAACGATACCGGAGAACATCACGATAATACCGCATTACGCGTTTTACGGCTTCGATTCTCTGCAGTACGTAACGTTTCATTCGGGCGTTAAAAGCATAGGCGAATATGCGTTCAGAGAATGCAATAATCTCGGAATGGTCGAGTTCGAGCATGAAGACCCGCCGGATATCGCCGCGTTTGCTTTTGGCAAAAACACGGTGATAAGATTCGAATATTCTGATAAATGGGAGCCTTTGAGGCAAAAGGCAGGGACAATGGGCGGCACATGGCGCTTCCCCGATCCCGACACAACGGAAGAACCTGATGAAGAAACGGAAACTTTGACCGAGCCGGCGATTGATACTCTGCCGGCAAGCGAAACGGCGGCGGACAGCAAGCCGTCAGAGACCGAAAGAAACGGCCCCGATACGGTCATAACGGTCATAGCCGTTACGGTGGTGATCGCCGCCGCGGCGGTCGCTGTAGTGATCTTCAATAAAAAAACGGGAGGGCGCAGCGTATGAAAAAGATGATGTTCATTATACCGGCGCTCGCGCTCGCCTTGCTGTTTACCTGCGTTATCGCGGCGCGCGCAGAAAGCGACGAGATGAACCCCGGTTTGATCTGTTCTTTCGATGAAAAGACCGGCACGCTGACCTTGACCTGCGGCGAGGGCTTCGGAGGTACGGTATACGGTTACGAGCCCGAGGTCGGTTTTCGCCCCGCATGGTACGGATATACGGACAAGATCAAACACGTCGTTGTAAACGAAGGCGTTACAAATCTCACAACGGCGTTTGAAAACCTCAAAAACCTCAAAAGCGTCACTCTGCCGGATTCTCTGACGTCGATCGGTTACGAAGCTTTTTACGGCTGTTCTTCTCTGTCAAGCGTCAAAATACCGGACGGCGTCACATCAATAGGCGGCGAAGCGTTTTGCGGCTGCGAATCGCTTAAAGAAATAAAACTGCCGAACGGCGTTAAGGAAATAGCATACCGGGCTTTTGCAGGGTGTAAAAATCTTTCAAAGATCACGTTCGGTTCGGGTTTGCAGACCGTTTCAATGGACGCGTTTGAAGGCTGCGAAAAGCTCGGCGCGCTGACGCTGCCGGCGTCGGTCACGCATATAACCGGGTATAACGGTGAAGTCAAGGCGATAAACGTGTCGCCCGACAACGAAACTTACGCTTCTGTAAACGGCACGCTTTACAGCAAAGACATGACCGTGCTTTACAGATACAATACGGCGCTTAAAGACAAGAGCTTCGCCGTGCCCGATACTGTAAAAACGGTCGGCAATTACGCTTTTGCATACAGCCGGCTCGAGACGGTCGGCCTGCCGGACGGACTGACTTCAATAGGCAACTATGCATTTTACATGTGTGAAAAGTTGACGACCGCGACGATACCCGACAGCGTGAAAGAGGCGGGCGCCTGTTTATTCTACTCGTGCGATTCGCTCGATAACGTAACGGTCGGATCCGGGCTTAACATGATAAGCCAGTCTATGTTTGCATGCTGCAGAAGCCTGAAAAACGTCACGTTCAAAGCGAACAATCTCAATTTCGGTTCAGGCGTTTTCAGTCACTGCACCTCTCTTACCGAATTCACGTTTACGCAAAACACGGCTAAGATTGATTACGGCGGTATTTTTTACGGCTGCGAGTCGCTTACAAAGATAACGTTTGACAGATCTTTCGACTTAGGCGCGCAGTTTTACAAAGGCTGCCCGGCGCTGTCCGATATCGTATTCGCCGCCGAAAACGACAGCCATATTTTTGCTGACGGCGTTTTGTACGCAAACGGCGGCAAAGACGTGGCGGCGGTACTGCCCTCTTACGAAAGCGACGTATTCACGGTCACGGAGGACGTCGAGAAGATATACGGCTACGCGTTTTGCTTATCGAACGTCAAAAAGGTCATGATAAAAGGCAGGCTGAAACTGATCAACGATTTTGCTTATACCGATTCGGATATAGTCGAGGTGATCTTTGAAGGTCCGGCTCCGGAGGAATTCGGTTTTCCCGTAATAAACCACAGGCTCGAGATGTATTACGACCCGTCGTACAGATCGTGGAACGTTCTCAAAGAGTATACTCCGAACGGCAACGGAGTATGGATACCGCTTGAAACGTTTAATCAGGACTCCGGCAAATACGGCGACAATATCAGCTGGGAATACGACGATGATCTGAAACTGCTGAAGATCGGCGGCGAAGGAAGGATGCGCGACACGCTCGACGCCGACGACATACCGTGGAAGTTCTTATCCGATCAGGCGGAATACGTGATAGTCGAAGACGGCATCGACAACATCACGCAGTATGCGTTTTACGGTTTTGAAAAACTGCAGCACATAGTTTTACCGGCGCTCGACGCGATATTCAGTAAAGCGTTTTACGGCTGCGACGCCGTCAAAACGGTATCTTATCAGGGGATCCTGGATGACTGGCTGAGGATCCGCTTTGTTGACGAATATTCAGATCCGACGCGCGGCGGCGCTCTGCTCGCCACGTTCGACGAGCCTGACGGCGTGGTCCTCCACCCGACCGGCACGGATACGGAGCCTGCCGAAAGCTCAACAGAACCGGCGACCGAGCCCGTTACCGAGCCTGTGACCGAAGCTCAGGCAACAGAACCTCCGAAAACCGAACCCGAGACAGAACCGCAGACGGCGCCTGATACCGAAACCGTACCCGAAGTAAAAGAAAAAGGTCTGAAACCTCTTACGTACGCGGTTATCGTCATAGCCTCCGTATGCGTCGTTGCGTCGGTCGTTGTGATCATCTTTACCGTAAAAAAGAAAAAGAGCTGAACCGAAAGCGCTTGATATCTTATATTTGCTCAGGCATAATTTAATTCTGAATAAGGCTGTTTAAAACCGGATCATGACGCAGACGGATAAACGGCCTTTTTCCGTTACGGAATCCGCAGTTATTTATAGTAATATTTTGAAATATGTATTGAAAAATGGAAATTCGTATGTTATAATAGTTTTAACAATAATCAGAGGTGAACTGTATGTTTTGTCCGAATTGCGGTCATAAGATCGAAGACGGCGCGCGGTTTTGCCCGGAATGCGGATCGAAGATCGGTCTTCCGGCAGATCCTCAGCCGTCAGTCAAGACCGATCCGCCGGCAAAAACCGGTACCGGGACGGTCTGCCCCGAATGCGGCGCCGATATAACGGGCGGCGCGATTTTCTGCGGCAAGTGCGGCACGGTACTTTCTAAAAACGACAGGCGTGAAGATCAGGGAAAACTAAAACAAAAAAATCAGCAAAAAACTCAGCCGGATAAGCCCGCGCAGGCTGTTACCGTTCAGGCGCAAAGACAGGACGGCGGCGCAAGGTCCGGCGAGACCGATCTCGGCGCATCGTCTGTAAGCGGCGGCGCGGCGATATTGCCGCCCGTTAAGGGAACGCTGCACGGTTTAGGATCATATTTCGGCGGTATTGAAAGAACCGTCAAAAAGCCCGGCGTGCTGATCGGCGTCGCAATCATCGGTATACTGTGGATCATACTTTCGGTCAACCGTAACTCAGATTCGGGATTTTTGAAATTCCTCTCGTTTCTGACTTTCGCACAAGGCGGATACGGCCGCTCTTTCTTAGGCACTATCCTCGGCGTTTTCGGCAGAGGTACCGTGGCGGCGGCTTTGATTTCGCTGTTCAGCGGAGGCTTCAAAAACCTGATCAAAGGTTTCGGCGTTCTCTTTAAAGGCCGCGGAGAAAAACGCGGAGTCGCCGCGATCATAATCGGCGTCATAGCCGGCGCGCTTCTC
Organism: Clostridiales bacterium; assembly: GCA_016281775.1. GTDB lineage: Bacteria > Bacillota > Clostridia > Oscillospirales > CAG-272 > UBA1248. The sequence continues at coordinate 10,083 of JAEEJH010000099.1, forward strand.
TATCTGGCGTACGCCGGCATACACGCGACGGCTTTTTCCGCCATGGCCGGCATATCGGGCGCGTTACTGGCGCTTCAGGCTCTCGGAAGCGGAAGCGGCAGACTTTACGGTCTTGCTCAATCTCTTACGTCAAAAAACAGCGGCGGCGTCCGCACGGCGGCGCGCGGCAGCTGCGACGGCCTTCTGACGGGCGTGACTGCGGGTTTTGCGGTCTCCACAGCCCTGTCGGCGATAATTTCGAGTATTATCTGACGGGAGGAGCGCTATGAAAAAGATCGGTTTATTATCAATTCTCACAGTATTCTCCGCCCTGTTCTCATTTATCATCCTCCTTTCCGTTCCCGTCGGAGCGGCGGAATCGAAAGGTTACTGGAAATACGTAAAAACGGAAAACGAGGGGCCGGAGTCGCAGTTTGACGACGATCAGGCAAAATCCGTCATGTCCGGCGGAAACGGCAGTTATACCTGTCAGGCGAGATGCAAATCCGGTTCGGCTTACCACGACGGAAAAGAGCTTACCTCATGCGCCGGCGAAAACGTTACCATAAATATCAGCGTAACGGCGCCGCCGCTGACGATACGCGGCGGAAGCGAGGTCGCGCTTACGGTCACGCCGTCGTTTTCCGCTTCGAACCCGCACGATTCGCTTTTGTTTTACACCTGTCAGATAAACGTCGACTGGGCGAAGGGCGGTTATAACGCCGACGGACATTTCAAGGACGGTAAAGGCAACACGTACGTCGGCATAGACCGCACGTGGGAATATAACGAATATTACGGAGCTTCCGGCAAAGGCAATCACTTCATTTATTCAGACAGCGACTTCGTACTGCGCGCGACCATCCCGAACGGCAGCAAAGGCGGTTCGCTGTGGATCCGCATCTCGTTTGCTCACGGCAGAGGCGAGGACGCGATAGACACGTATTACCGTTACGAATGGGTGCCGGACGAAAATCCCGCGGGCAGCACGACGAAGCCCGGCGATCAGGGAAAGACCGACCCGGGAAAAACGCCCGGGGCCGACAAAACCACAGAAGAATCGGGTTTTATTCACCAGGTAGAAACGACGATAGCGAGCGTCATACCGGGATACGATGAGAGCAAAGGGATAATTTCGGCTATAATACTCGGTATCGCGGGCGCCGCCGCGGCGGCGTGTTCCGCCGGCAGCGGCAAGAACGGCGCAAAAGAACAGAATAAACAATATAAGATGTACGTCTGGAAGGATTTCGGAGACGCGATACAGAAAGGCGGCAGACCGAAAAAGGTCTACGCCCGCATTTCTGAATTCATCGACGGCAAAGAGTACGACTGCCCCGAACAGACAGGTAAGATAAAAGCGGGCGGCACCGATTTGACCGTCCGTCCGCTCGGTATGGAAGGATCGTACTTCACCGCCGAAATCAGCGCGCCGGCAAATACCGAAAAAGAACAGGGGACGCTCACGTTTTCTCTGTCAGGTCCCGGCGGTCTGTTCGAACGTAACCTTATATTCCGCATGGTCGGCGAGCCGAGAATAGTATTCCCGAGAGAACTCAGCCCCGGCGTATGGGACATAAACTCAGACAGCGGACCTGTACTCATGGTCGCGGGAAAAGGCGGATTTGAAAAACATCATTTCGTGATCGTCGACGCCGTTGAAGAACCGAAAGAGATACGCTTCGTAAACGCGGACGGCTTCGATATTGAATCGGAGGAAGATCCGAAATACGCTTATTCGTATTTCGCCTGCATTCGCAATCTCACCGGTCCGATAACTAAGGAAAACGGCATTTTTGCCGATCCGGAAGACCGTACGGTAACGGTCGAGGCGACGTTCGCCAACGGACAGAAGATCAGCGGCGGATTTATGATCGAGCTTTATCCCGACGGATTTTCGGTAATGATAAACAAATGCTCGATACCTCTGCGGTCGGGCAAACCGGGATTCCGCACGGTGCTGAAGGACGGGCGCATCGAGGTAATATCCTACGCCACGCGCGACAAGGAAGAACTGACGCTCGACCCCGTGATACCGTTTACGTGCTTTACGCCCTGTTACGCGATGGTAAAACAGGACGAAACGGCGCTTATAGCAAAAGAGCACGGATATTTCAGCGTTGAAAAATTCGTACATACCGACGAAAAAACAAAAAATCTGCTTTCGAAGTATCACGTCAAGATCAAATGGGATATCGACGGCTATCGCATATCGCCGGAGGATTCCCTGCCCGAGATGACGGACGAATATATCGTAAAACTGCCGCTTACGGTAAACTGTGAAGACGTCACGGAAAAGTACGAAATACCGATGCGGCTGCTCGGAGAACCGTTCGATCCAAAAAAAGACTGGGAACGCGAATACAAAGAGCTTTGCAATACGGTCATCCGCTATTTCCCCGGCGACGTCGCACACAAATGGATACAGCATATACGCGAAAATTACTCTTACCCGGAGATCTGGGATGCGTCTATACTGCGCTCCATGCGCTTTGACGTAATACGCGCCGCGCAGATTTACTGGCTTGACTCAGGCAAAGAACAAAGCAGACTTGTCGATTACTACGACATGACGGAGCTGATTTTCAAAAAGCCGCCGCGCTTCCTTGCCGACACGGCGTTCAGTATCGTCGTCCGGTTTTACGCCGGCGAAAACGAAAACTGGATCACCCCGTGCAAGGATCTGATCGTCGATACGATAGACGAGGCACTCTGGAACTATCTGCAGACCGGTTCGGCGGACGTTGATATAATAGAAAAAATAATGGAGCAGGCGACGAACGCCTTTGCAAACTACATAAGCATTGTTGACGGCAGCGGCGTCGGTATTGCAGCCAACAGCAGATCTCTTTCAAAGCTCGGCTTTGCGCTCTGCGCTTATATGCTCGCGGACTGGGTCAAGAATTACTATAAAATGGACCCGAAAGATTTCTGGAAGAGCATTCAGCAAAGTCTGATAGATCTCTCCGTTACGGCAGTACAGAAGGTGCTCGCGGCAGGCTTTATAAAAGGTCTGAACCATCCGAAAGTGCAGAAATTCTTCCAGGCGGAATGGATAAAGAAGACCGTCGATTTTCTTCATAAGAATCTTGCTTCGGAATCCGTCCGCATACAGGGTACGGGAACGGATATCCACGGCATAACCGGACACAAATACAACAGAGTCATAGATATGACCGGCAATATCAAAGAAAGCGAGTGGGCGGAAAAATTCGGCAACGGCGTAAAATACGTGTATTTCGGCAACGACCACTCTTCGCTTAACATCAAAGACTTGTATCTTGACGACAACAAGACGAGAGCGATGATGGCTGGCATGATCGGCGGCAAGACCGCAGGCATATCGCTTATCGACCTTGAGCACGGCTCAGCGGCTACGGCGTCATATCTCGGCGCCATACAGTCGCTGCTTGAAAACCTTTTCGGCGCGGGCGTTTCGACCATATTCAATTCGACCGTGCTTGACAATGAAGAAGACGATTTCGGTACGGTCACGTTCCCGATCGGATATTACAGAGAGACCGGCAGGATCACTTACTGCAGGATCAATTTCTACGAGATGTTCCGTAAAGCCGCAAACGGCGAGTATATAAGTCAGGCGTTCGGCTGGCTGTACGATACTCTGTTCGGCAGTTTCGGGTTCCCCGGTATTGCCGCATCCGATGACGTCGGCAGAGAGATCATAAAGGAACTTGATCTGTAACTTAAAAACAAAATGCGCAGTTCGTCAAACAACGCAAAAAAGCAGGCTGATATCAAATCAGTCTGCTTTTGTTATGCAACGTTTCAGTGCATATGCAGCGTATTGACGAGCAGTATCCACGACAGGCCGTAGTAGACCATGGCGGCGATAAGGTCGTTGACTGTGGTGATCATCGGGCCGGAGGCAACCGCCGGGTCGATGTGGATCTTATGCAGTATCATCGGTATCGTCGTACCGACGAGGCTCGCTATAATCATCGCGCAGAACAGCGCGATCGCTATACAGCCGGACACGGTGAACGCGTAAATCCACGCCGGCTGAGTCCACGTTTCGGGCGGAGTCTTGAACGCGAGGATGTAAAGTCCGACGACGATGAACGCAGTAAAGCCGAGTATGAAGCCGTTGCAGAGACCAACGCGCACTTCTTTGAATATGAGCTTCGATTTCTGTTTTCTGCCGACGCCTTCATCCATAAGAACGCGGATCGTGACGGCAAGCGACTGCGTGCCGGTGTTGCCCGACATATCGAACACCATCGACTGGAATATCGCGACTATCGGCACTATCGCGACGACCGTCGTTTCGAAAATGCCTATCGCGCTTGACACGACGAGACCGAGGAGCAGAAGCGTAATGAGCCACGGTATTCTCTTCTTTATGCTTTCGAATACCGGTTCGTTCAGATCTTCTTCGGCGGTCAGACCTGCCAGTTTCGCATAGTCTTCACCCATTTCTTCGTCGACCGCCTCGACTATATCCTGCGCGGTGATTATACCGAGTATCTTACCCTCTTCGCTGAGCACCGGGAAAGAGTCTTCGGTATAGTCTTTGAGCCTTTCCAGACAGTCTGACGTCTTTTCGTGGTCGTTTACGTACGGGTAAGACGTACTGATCAGCGATTCGAGCGGCGACGGCTCGCGCGCGATTATGAGGTCCTTCAGCGCTATAGCGCCGTAGAACTTGCCTTCTTCGTCTTCAACGTATATCGTCGAGATATTGTCGTTTTCGCCCGCCTGCGCGACGAGAGAGCGCATGGCGTCTTTTATCGAGAGGTCTTTTTTGATGAGTATGAAGTTCGTCGTCATCTTACTGCCTATCTCGTCTTCGTCATAAGAACGGATAAGGCGTATATCCTGACTGGACTCCTCGTCCATCAGCTGAACGATCTTCGCTTCAGTTTCGTCGTCGATATCGTCGAGTATGTCTATCGCGTCGTCGGAGTCCATGTTTTCAAGGACTTTCGCCGCCGCCTGTATACCGAGTTCGGAGATGTACTGCTCGGCGTTTTCGACGTATGCGAACACTTCGGAGAACCGCTCCGCGCCGAGCACGTCGTACATATGCTTGCGCTCGTCCGTTTCGAGCTGTTCGAACGCGCCGGCTATATCGTTATCGTGATATTTGTTTAACTGTTCGAGCTTCTCTTCATCGGTAAGATCCGACCGAAGTATTTCGAGTATCTCTTCAACGTAATTCTGCTCGGAAGTGAAGTCGTTTTCTTCTTCCTGCTGCAGTTCTTCTTTTTCGTTATCTTTATCTTCCATATTTACTCCTTTCTTCCGGAGCATGAACGCAAAAACCGTCACGCTCTGTCTTTGATCTCAAAAGACGAACACGACGGTCGATAAAACGTCAAAACGCTGTCAGCAGATGATTGCAGACAGAAGCTTCGCATGATTAAATCCGACCGTGTGTTTGCTACTTCGGCCTGTACTGTCGCAACTGTCCACAATTCTCACCTTCCTTATTTCTTTTTTACCATTTTATCACGCTTTTTTGTGCTTGTCAAGTTTTGATTTGAAATTTTCTTTATTATTACGGTTTTTTTGTCAAACCGTTCCAGTTCATTTTGCAAGCGCCGTGAAAAGTTCCTGAAGCAGGCTGTCTCGTATGATGTAAGTCACGCGGCGCATGAAATGGCGGCGGTTATCGTACGAATAGTAACCGTCGTATTCGGGTATCGGCGCGTGGATTATCTCGGATAACATAAAGCGGCCGTTATCGTTTAAAAGCCACCCGACGGCGGTGACGTCCCAGATTATACGGCTCCATACTCTGCCCTTCGCGTACTGCTCCGCGGCTTCGACCGTATGCCGTACGAGATAATCGCAGAGCGCGTTTTTGCCTTTGAGCCAGTAATTGAGTTCAGGTTCTGACGCGTAAAACGACGAGACGACGCCCATACACGGCAGCTGAACGAGCGGCGCTCCGCAGCCGAAGACTATCCGCGCGGCGGCTATATCCTGCATCATATTGAATTCGTGCGCAGGCTCCGCCCAGCTCGTGTAGTGACCGCCGAGCCAGACGATAACGATCTTTTCGGTAATCGACGGATCGAGCAGTATCGCCGAAGCTACGTTCGTTATCGCGCCTATTGCTACGACGTAGAGCGGTTTTTGCACCGAGTAGCCGGAGGCGAGTTTTACGAGGTGCTTTGCCGCTTCGCTTATCACCGGCGTCTTTTCGTCCGGCAGATATGAGCGGGAGCCGCGGTAAACGTTTTTCTTCATCTCTTCGTCGCCCATGAGCGAAAGCAGTTTGAGTATCTCGTCGTAGCTCTTCTCCATCCCGTCTTCGGGCGATGTTGAATTGCTGTTAAAAAACGGCGCGGCGTAGATCGCCTTTACGTTCGGCTTTTCGCTTTTCAACAGCAGCGACAGCGCGAACTGGTCGTCTATCTCGTTATAGGTATCCGTATCGAGCACGCAGTCGAAGCGCCCCGACGGTACGTTAAGGTTGTTCAGTCTCTGGCTTTCAGTCATCTTGCCGTCCTCTTTTCTTTTTTTACCATTATAGCATCTGAGCAAATGCAAGTCAACATCAAAACGAAATTTTTTTGCTTTTCTCTCTTTACAAGCGAAAATGTTTGTGCTATAATATATACATAAAAGAATATTTTACGGAGGTATTATTATGTTTAAAAAGGTTTTTGCGGTAATGCTCGCTTTACTGCTCGGCATGTCCGTTTTCTCCTGCAATACGGAACCGGCGGCAACGACCGACAAACCGACCGAAGCTCCTTCCGATGCTCCGACCGAAGCGACGGAAGAACCTACCGAAGCTCCCACCGAGGCTCCCACGGAAGCGCCGACCGAAGCTCCGACCGAACCGGCGACGACCGAGGCGGGTACGGTGTACGCGGGTATGGATTCCGGTATAGTGCGCGACGGCACGCCGAAAAAATACATCTGCCTGTGCTTTGACGACACGACCAAGCAGGACCTCAAAATAATAGAAATGTGCAAAAAATACAACTACTACGACGTGACGTTCTTTACGAGCACCGGTCTTTACGGTGCTGACTGGACTGCCGGCGTCGGCGTATCGCACGTCCGCTTTACCAAAAAGGAAATGCAGTCCGGCATTTACGACGGGTTCGATCTCGCCGTACATACTTATCATCATTATCCGCTCGATCAGTATGAAAAGACGCCGAAAACCGTCATATCCGAGGTCACGAAAGACCAGAAAAACATCTACGCTCTTACCGGCGTTTATCCCGTAGTCATGGCGTGGCCGGGCGGCGACCCGAATGTCACGCGCGGACTTATGAAGATAGTCGCGGAGAACACGTCCGTGGGTCTCGGACGCGGTACGACGTCGACGCACAAATTCGATCTGCCGAAGGAGATGCTCTGGCTGCAGCCGACGGCTGAGATCAGCGAAGCTACCGTGTTTTCCGATCTACAGAGATTTCTCGATGCCGAATGCACCGAGGATATGCTCTTCTTCTGCTGGGGTCACGGCTATGAGCTCGATATTTACAACAGCTACGGCAAGCTCGAAAATCTCATAAAGACGATAGCCGAAGCCGAGGGCGTCGAACGCGTCACCGTATCTGAATTCTATCAACTCTTCAAAAACGAAATACCGGCGTATATTCCGGAGGATTAATGATGAAACGAATAATAACGGCGGCGCTCATAGCGGCGCTGCTTCTGGGACTTGCGATCACGGTCGCCGTTAACGCCGCAAACGGGAGTATAACAATGAATAAAAGCGCAGTTGAATTATACGTAGGTGAAAAATATCAGATTACCGCTAAAAACGGCGACGGCGCCGTATGGTCTTCATCCGATCCGTCCGTCGTACTCGTTGACAGCGAAGGCAATCTTTTCGGCGCGTCGGTCGGTACCGCGACCGTCAAAGCCGAAAAAGACGGCGAGACTGCTGAATGCACCGTTTACGTCGTAGACAAAGAATACGGTTTCGACGACAATATAATGATCTCGATATTCTGGCCGCCCACACCCGAATACAATACCGACGAACAGTATAAATATATGGCTGACGCCGGTATAACGTGGGTAATGGGCGCGGGCGACAACCCGGGCACGAAAGCGGTTCAGACGAAAATGCTTGAGCTGTGCTACAAATACGGCATACATATGACCGTCGGCGACAACCGTTTAGGCGGTAACCTGCCGAACATGAACGCAAAAAAGATAAAGGCGGTCATAGACGAGTATAAGAATATCCCCGCGGCGAACGGTTATTATATGCTCGACGAGCCGTTCAATCCGAACGTTTACATAAACGCTTACAAGGTGATGAAGGAAGCCGATCCCGGTTCGTATATGCACCTGAACTTCCTGCCTTACGCCGCATATCCGAACATAGAGACGTATATAAGCCAGATGAACGACTGGGTAAAGCTCTGTGAGATGACGGGCTATAAGCAGGATTATCTGATGTATGACCTCTACCCGTTCGGCATCTCGGCGGGCAGTATGAACAGAACGGGATTTCTGCTCAACCTCGACGCGGTGCGCAAGGTAGGTCTCGCGAACGGCGTCAAGACGGCGACGTATATTCAGTCCGTCTGCATACCCGGCGCATACCGTTCTCTTACCCGCGCGGAGACGCTTTACGAGATAAATATGGCTCTCGCGTTCGGTATCAAACAGCTTTCGTATTTCACGTGGTTCACGCCGCACGACAGAAGCGAGCCTTTTGAAGACGGCATTATCAGCGTCGACGGCAAACCCAATAAAAAATATGAATTCATCTGCGAACTCGACCAAAAGGTCCTCACGATAGGTAAAACGCTCATCAAGTGCGACGCGCTCGAGGTCTACGAGAGCGGCAACACGCAGGGCAGTACGGTCGGTCTTATACCCGATGATTTCTTCGTTCATTCCGCGGCGAAAAGATCCGATTTTACCGTGTCTTATCTGCGCCACAGAGAGACCGGCAGAAACTATTGCATGGTCGTGAACAACAACTTCTCAGCTGCGAAAACGGTGGAGTTGAAATTCGATACCGCGATCAGGTCGCTTGAATATCTGTCATACGACGACGGCGAGCTCCATCCGCTCGATATGGACGGCGATACCGTCAAGGCCGAGCTTGAAGCCGGCGGCGCGATCATTATAGCTCTGCCCGAAGGCTACGACTATTCCGCTAAAAGCGCCGAAGCGCCCGCGGAAGGTACAAACCTCGCGGCCAACGCTGAGATCTACTGCGACACGTCAGAAGGCGCAAGCGGCTGGTATATGAACAATCTGAACGACGGCAAAAGATTCTCGCAGGCGGCCGACAACGGCTGGAGAACGAGCAACAAGACCGGTCTCGGTCAGATAGTCGTCGATCTCGGCGCGGTACGCGAATTCAACCGCATAGATCTCTACCCCGCCGGATCGGTCGAAAACTACGGCGCGAATATGCCGAAAGCGTTCAGGATCAGCTATTCGGAAGACAAAGAAAACTGGTATACTATAGCCGAAGCGTCGGATTTTGCGATCGTCAAAAGCGTAGTGCCGTCGCTGTCGTTTGACAAGGTCGAAGGCAGATACGTAATGATCGAGATAACCGAGGCTAACGGCACCGTGACAGAGCTTTGCGAGATCGAGATTTATAACGACAACGGCACCGTACCAGAACCCGATTATATAAACGCGGTACAGGCACCCGCGCCGAGAGGCACTTATGAAATAAAATACAAGGCCGGCGCGAATATCGCGCTTAACAAGAGCGTCAAGACCTCGTCAGCTCCCGAAGGCGGCGATTACAAAACGTGGGGCTGGTGGCCCGACTATCTCGTCGACGGAAATACGAATACCGGCTGGACCTCTAACGTAAAGATACATATGTCAGAGCCGAATTCGACCGAATACGCGACGATAGATTTAGGAGACGATTTCGCTGTCAGCGAGATCAAAGTCATAGGATTAGGCTGCTGGCCGGTCGATTTCAATATATCGGTATCGAAAAACGGTCAGGAATGGATAGTTATTGCCGACGAGAAAAGCAGTTCCGATAAAGATAAACTGTACGATCTGACCGTTTCGGACGAAGTCTGCAGATACGTTAAATTCACCGGTACAAAACTCAGACACACCTCTGCCGACGGCTATATGCTGCAGCTTTCCGAAATAGAAGTATACGGCAAACCTTACAAAAACACCGCCGAAGCGGAAGAAATGATCGCGAAATACGTTCAGGCGGGCGGCAGCGAAGACAGCGAAAGCTGTAAAGCCGTGAAGGAAATCCTCGCGGACGAAAACAAAACGCAGTCTCAGCTCGACAAAAAACTCGCGGCGATGCTTTCCGAAGTCGGTCTCAAACTGCCCGAACCCGAGCAGGTGCAGATACCGAGTGCCGAATATGCTATAAACTACGGTCCGTATGAACGCCCCGCCGCCGACACCGAGCCGGTAACGGAGCCTGCCGCTGACACGGAAACGGAACCGGTCGAAACAAAAGCGGAGACCGAAAAAGCGACAGAACCGCTTACCGAAAGACCCGCCGAAGCTGAAGGTAAAGACAGTTATCTCGGCTTGAAGATCGCCGCTGTCGCTCTCGCCGTTCTTGCCGCAGGCGCCGCGCTCGCGTTCGTTTGGATCAAAAGGAGGAAAAAATGATCCGGTCCGCCGGAAAACCAGCATTAGAAAAATGAAAACGTTCAGATTTATAATAATCACTATTCTGATAACCGTTCTCACGACATGCGTTTTTCTGCCCGCCGCAGCAAACGGCGAAAACGAAGAAACTATGGAAAAACACGCATTTGATTTCAACAAAAATATCCTGATATCAATATTCTGGCCGCCGACTTCTCAGTATATCAACGACGAGCAGTATAAATATATGGCTGACGCGGAGATCGACTGGGTGCTCGGTACGGGCGACGCAATAGGTTCAAAAGAAGATCAGCTCAAGATGCTCGCGCTTTGCGATAAATACGGCATAGGCATGTGCGTAGGCGACGACCGCTTCGGCGGAAATCTGCTGAAATACAAGCCGGAAAAGATCAAAAGCCTTGTCGACGAATATAAGGACGTACCCGGAGCGTACGGCTATTATATGCTTGACGAGCCGTATAACGCAAACACTTTCATCGACGCGTACAAAGCGCTGAAAGAAGCCGATCCGAACGGCTATATGCACCTCAATTTTCTGCCCGGTCACGCTTATCCGTCGTATTCGATATACGAAAGTCAGATGAACGACTGGCTGAGACTGTGCGCCGCCGCGGGTTATCCGCAGGAATACGTAATGTACGATATGTATCCGTTCCTGCTTTCCAAAGACAGCATAGCGAGAACTCTCATGATGAAGAATCTCGATTCCGTCAGAAGAGTCGGTCTTGCAAACGGCGTAAAAACGGGTATGTATATACAGTCCGTCAGTCAGACGCAGGCTTTCCGTTCGCCCAACCGCGAAGAAACGCTGTTCGAATTCAACATAGGTCTGGCTTACGGTATAAAGCAGTTTTCCTATTTCACATGGTTCACGCCTTATAACAGAGAAGCGCCGTTTGACGACGGCATCATAACCCACAAGGGCGTTCCGAACAAAAAATACGAGTTCATCTGCGAAATAAACAGGATGATGCACAACGTCGGCAAAACGACGGTACATCTCGACGCGCTGGAGGTTTATGAAAGCTCTGATACTTATGACGCCGCGGAGCTCATACCGGACGGTTTCTTCGTACATACGGTCGGCAGAAGCGATCTCACCGTATCTTATCTTAAAGATAAGCGCAACGGCAGAAACTACTGTATGGTCGTGAACAATCTTTTCACCAAAAAGCAGTCCGTTCAGCTTGAATTCTCCGACGAGATCGGAGCTCTGCAGTACCTTTCGTATGAAGACGGCGAGCTTCACGAGCTTAAAAAGGACGGCAATACCGTAAACGCAGAGCTCGACAAGGGCGAGGCACTGATAATAGCGCTGCCGGAGGGATACGATTACAGCGCGAAAAACGTAAAGACGTACGCTCCGTCGGATAATTTGGCCGCAGACGCCGTCATAACCTGTTCTTCGTCCGCCGGCTCCGACGGCTGGTATATGAACTACCTGAACGACGGCAGACGTTTCGCGATGGTGGGGATAAACGGCTGGCAGTCGGCAAGCAAGACCGGTCTTGACACGATAACGGTCGATCTGGGGCAAACGCTCACATTCAACCGTATAGATCTCTACCCGTCCGGCATCAGCGACCTGTACGGCCAGCGTATGCCGTCCGGTTTTACGGTCAGCTATTCTAACGACGGCGAAAACTGGGTCGATATCGCAAAAGCTGCGGGACTTACGGTGCGCGACAACAGCGCGCCTTCGCTGAAATTCGGCAGAGTTTCGGGAAGGTACGTCAGGATCGAAATAACGGAATGTACCAAAAAAAAGTCTGAGCTTTGCGAAATAGAGATATATAACGACGACTCGACGCTGCCGAAGCCCGAGGTATACGAATACGGAGTGAATCATATTAAGCTGAACACAGACCCCGTCGAATATTCAAAAGGTTCGAATATAGCATACGGCAAGACGGTTTACGTTTCTTCATATCCCGAAAATCCGGACTACAAAACGTGGGGCTGGGCGCCCGAGTTTCTTACCGACGGGGATCTCGGCAACGGCTGGACGAGCAACGTGCAGGTGCATAAAACAAACGAAAACTCCACGGAATACGCAATAGTCGACCTCGGCGACGAATTCAATATAGAAAAAGCCGAGTTTTATCCGAACGGCTGCTGGCCGAAAGACTTCACGGTAAGCGTATCGAGCGACGGTAAGAATTTCACCGAGATAGCTAAGGAAACGAACGACTTTGACCGGCACGAAAAGAAAGAAAGCTACACGGTCGAAGCGAATAACGTACACGGCAGGTTTTTGATGATTAACGCAACGAAGCTGCGCAGGACCTCGGTGGACGGTTATATGCTCCAGCTTGCGGAGATAAAGGCGTACGGCACGCCTTATATCGACCGTGATGAAGCGCAGGCGCAGATCAAAGCTTTCATTGATAACGGCGGAAACGAAAACAGCAATAAACTGCAGGCGGTGAAAGCCGCTCTCGGAAACGAACAAATGACGCAGAAACGTCTCAACGCGCTCATCGAAGCGATGCTCGGCGACGTCGGATTAACGCTCCCCGCCGTGACGGAGGAAGCGGTCGAACAGGCGACCGCCGCGGAATACGAATTTGAATATTTCACATCCGAGCCGGAAACGGAAGCCGAACCCGTCGAATCGAACGCCGCGACCGAAAAGGCGACCGAAAAAGCGACAGAACCGCTGACCGGAAAACCCGCCGCAGAGCAAGGCAAGGACAATTATCTCGGTTTGAAGATCGCCGCAGTCGCCCTTGCCGTTCTTACCGTCGGCGCACTTGCATTCTTATTCATAAAGAGAAAGAAAAAATGATATATAATGAAAAACGGGTCGTACTGAAGGACGGCAAAGAAGTC
>JAEEJH010000006.1 GCA_016281775.1 Clostridiales bacterium
ACGGTCTGCTCTCCGACGTAGCTCTTATCGTAACCGGAAAGCATACCGGCCGTCATCGGCACGTCCTCGTACGTGCGGTCGTCGTAGAATACGAGGAGCACGCCGCCCGCCGGATCGATATCGTCGCCGACGAGGTATTCGGTCTTTATCGGGTTTGAACTGATCGTTATCGACTCGATCGATTTCTGCGTGACCGTGACGTTTACGGACGTCGACTGGTTCTTGTATTTTATCAGCAGTCTCTGCGAGCCCGGCGAATTGGGCTGATAACCCGTGATCGTGACGTCGGGATCGTCCATGCTGATCTCGCTGTGCGAGCCGTCGCGGTACGTGACGAGCAGGATCCATCCCGAATAGTCGGGAGTGATGCCGAGCGCGTATTCCGTCTTGTAGGTGCCCGCCTTGACGGAAATGTTGGAGATCTCTTTGTTTATCTCAAACGAGATGGCGGTGTTCTGACCGTTGTATTTTACGGTTATTGTGTATCTGCCGTTCTTGTCGCAGTTGTACGGGCTGGTTATCGTCTCAGGCGCTCTGCCCTCGTATACGAGCTGAGCGTTCGGAGCGTCAAACGTGACCGTAACGTCTTCGGCATAGACCGACGCGTAATCGTTCGTACCGTTCACGAGAATGACCGGGCGTTTCGGCCAGACGGTCACTTCGTCGGTATTCGGCGTCTTGCACTCGATACGCGTATACGTGCTCTCGTTTTTGCCGTTGAAGAGCGTAAGATCGTTGACCGTGAACGTGGTCTGCGTCTTTTCCGCGACGGTCGCCTTTACTTTGAGGCGGAACGTGAAGATGTTTCTCGCGGTCGTGGGCAGCGTAGATTTCTTGGAGTTTGCGTAAACGTACGAGAAGCTCACCGTCTCGGACTCGTCATAGCTGACGCTCGTGATATCGTTCGTATTCGTTTTCAGTACCGACGTTGCCGAACCCGGTACGTATTCGAAGCAGTTCGTATCGAACGATACGGAGATATACATTGCCGAGATCCTCGGCGACATGGTGGGATAGTTGTCTATCGACACGGTCACCGTTATCGTTTCATTTATCTCGGGGTTGGTTTCGGATACCGTTACGCTTATCTGAGCCTTGTCCTGATCCGTTACCGCGGCGGCGGGAGCCGCGGCGAACGAGAAGATGAACAGTATGACAAGCAGACAGGATATCAACCTCGCTCTGAGTTTCTTTATCATTTCAAAATCACCTTTCCTGAGTATAAGGCGCATACCGCCTTTTTCTATATTATAAAGGGTAATTGTGAAACAGTAATATTCTTTTTTTTAATTTTATTTCCCTTACCCCTTGAAAAACACGGAAAAATGTGTTAAAATACATTAAACAAGGGGCAAACGCCCCGCTTAAAACGTTAAGGCAGGAAATTATATGTCAACCGAAAAAACGCATTTCCGCACGGCTTTATCAGGCTTCAACAAAGCCGACGTACTTGAATATCTCGATAAACTGAACGCCGATTTCCGCGAGGAAAACCGGCGCGGCGCCGCGGCGCTCGAAGAAAAGAGCCGTCTCGCCGACGAGCTTTCCGCCGAGGCCGAAAGCCTTAAAGCTTCGCTTGCAGAAGCAAAAGCGGCGGCAGACGAAGCGGCGGCGAAAGCCGCAAAGCTCGAAGAAGAACTCGCCGGCGCAAAGCAGGCGCTCTCAGAGAGCGAGGCGGTCATAGCGTCGCAGACCGAGCTGATCGATTCCCTTCAGCATTCCGCCGCGGAGCGCGTCTCCGACGGAGGCGAAAAGGCGGAGGCCGAGCGGAAAGCGGAGCTTTATGACGGCGTGTCGTCGCAGCTCGGCGATATACTCATCGCCGCCAACAAAAACGCCGAAGATATTACCGAAGCGGCAAACGTGAAAGCCCGGGAGCTGATAGACGGCGCCGCCGCAGACGCGGCCGAGGCGCGCAATACTTTCGCCGCCGCGATGGACGAATGTACTGCGGCGTTCGCGTCCGAAGCGGAAAAGATATCGGCGGGCTGCTGCGGCGACATAAACGCGGAGCTCGGCAGGATACGCGAAGCGGTCGACCGCGCTCTGCTTCAGCTTCAGAAGGCCTCTCTCTGCATCTCGGAAAAGACGCAGCAGGCTAAATCGAGCCTCGACGCGGAGCTGAAAACGTCTCTCGAATCGCTCGACAAAAAGATCGCGGAGATCAGAAACGGCAAATAAATGAAAAAAGCGAACGTCATCGTTTTGGCAGGTCAGTCGAACGCCGTCGGCTGTTCCTACGTCGAATATCTTTCGGGCGTTTTCCCGAAAGAAAAGATATCAAAATGGCGTAACGGTTACGAAAAGATAAAAATAAACTACTTTTCACACGATATAAAGAGCGGCGGTTTTGTGAAAACGTCGTTCAACTGCTCCGTTTCCGACGAAGACACGTTCGGCCCCGAGGTCGGCATAGCCGATCTGCTCGACGAAAAATATCCGGCAAAAGAGTTTTTCATTGTAAAATGCGCTTTCGGCGGCGTTACGCTTATGCGCGACTTCCTCTCCCCGTCGGGTTCGGGCGGCTACGATCCGCTCGCTTACGCCGATCAGAAAGAGAATATAAACGACTTCTGTAAACCGGGCGAGCCGGTACGCGCCGGCTGGGCGTACAACGAGCTTGTGAAGATCTTGTCGGATAGTCTTTCGGAACTTGAGAGCCTCGGGTGCGCTCCCGAAATAAAGGCGCTTTGCTGGATGCAGGGCGAAAGCGACGCGAATTCCGAAGAGGCGACGCGGAATTACGAGAGAAATTACGGCGCGTTCGTCAGCGATATCAAGACCGCGTTTTCTCCGTTTATGAAAGACTGTCTGTTCGTCGACGCCGGAATAAGCAAAGTCTGGGAAAGATACGAAAGGATGAACGAAATAAAACGGCGTTTCGCGGCGGATCATCCCGGCTGCGTGTTCATCGACACGATAGCCGCCGGGCTCGACACGATGAAAGAGCCTCATAACGAGCCGGATATAGGTCATTACGACGCGGAAAGCATGATAAAACTCGGCAGGACGTTTGCGAAATACATAACGAATATAAAATGAACGGCGCAAGCCGAAAAGGAGGAACGGTATGGGATTATTCGACAAGATCAAGAAGAGCGGCGGCGCGTCCGGACTTGACGGCGCCTGGACGCAGAACAGAACGGTAACGCTTCAGAAAGAACCCGACGATCTCGAATCGCTGAAAGCGGCGGTCGACGTTCGCGACCCCGGCAGCGTCGCGGCGTACTGGGTGTACTCGGTCGCGTGCCTTTCCGCCGATTACGATATCGGCATGAGCATGATGAAATATCTGTTCGCCGACATCGAGCCGTTCGGACGCGGC
>JAEEJH010000100.1 GCA_016281775.1 Clostridiales bacterium
CTCCGCGCTGATAAACTGCGGCATAGCGCTCTGCAAATACACGGGCGGCGGCGGCAAATCGAGCACGAACGACGCGTCAGCCGAATACGTGGCGAGGATCAGACGCATATTCGACAGCGCAAACGTCGTATGGCAGTCGGCTGAGCTCGGTAAGGTCGACCAGGGCGGCGGCGGCACGGTAGCGAAATTCATCTCCGAAAAGAATATCGACACCGTCGACGTCGGCGTTCCCGTCATCTCTATGCACGCCCCGTACGAAGTCATCGCCAAAGCGGACCTTTACAATATGCACAAAGCAGTCGTTGCGTTCTACACGGCTTAACATCATCCGAAAGTAACGGATCAAACAGTCAACATCAGTATTAAAATCGCCGCGCGGGCAAAGTTCCTCCGCGGCGATTTTGAATTATATATTTACATTATGTAAACTATATGTTGCAGATAATAAATTTTTCGTGTATTTTCACTTTGGCGACTTCAAAAAGCGACTATACGGCAGAGGCCTCAAAAAAAGACGGGAGGTGAAGAACGTGGAAGACGAAAAAATACTTCAAATGTATTTCGACCGCGACGAGCGTGTCCTTGAAGAAGTCAGAAAAAAGTACGGGCGGATCTGCCGCACGATAGCGTACGGTATTCTGAAAAACAGCGAAGACGCTGAAGAAACCGTTTCAGACGCGCTGCTTGCGACGTGGTACGGCATACCGCCGGACAGACCGTCGTCTTTTTCCGCGTATTTATATAAGACCGTACGCAATAAAGCGATAACACGTCTGCGCGCAGAATTACGCGCCGGGCGCGGAAAGGCGAACGTACCGTTTGAAGAGATAGAGTCGTTTCTGCCGGGCGAGTCGTCCGTCGACGCCGCGATCGATTCAACGGTGCTGTCGGGGATAATAAATACGTTTCTTCGTGAGCTGGACGCGCTTCCCCGCCGCGTCTTCATCTGCCGCTATTTTTCAGGTATGGAGATCAAACAGATTTCAAAAAAATTCGGTATATCGCAAAGCAAAGCAAAAACGCTGCTTGACCGCAGCCGTAAAGCGCTTGGCGAACGATTAAAGAAAGAAGGTTATGATTATGACTAAATCCGACTTGTTCCGTGACGCTATGGGCAAGATCGACGACGCGCTGCTTGACGACGCGCTCTCGTTCGAAGCATCAAAAGGTGAACGTTTGAAACCGCTTTTTATCGCTCTGCTGTATACAGTTCTGGCAGCTCTGTGCATACCCGCGGTATTGCTGATATCACTTCGATACGCGACAGTCCCCGGTCTCGGCGCCGCATCCGGTATATCGGGTACGGAAACAGAAGAAACGAACCGTTATATTTACTCGCGTCCCGATAAATACTACACCCCCTCTGTCATAGAGGCATACGATATAGACGTACTGAAGGATCTTTTACCCCGTTATATACCGGATAATTACGTTTTCTACCGTCTTCTTACGTTGAACAGCGATGATGAAGATAACGGCGCCTCCGAAACCGATGCGGATCCGTTTCTGATAATGGCATGCGTTTATCTTGTCGACAACAGGGGCGGCGCGATAGAAGAGGCGGTCAAAAACTATGGCTCGTCAGATTTTGTAAACGTCGACGGCGGTGCAAACGCGATAGAAATCACAGTGCAGAAGAAAATCGACGCTTCGTGGGTACCGCACACATCCGGAGTTGATTACAGCAGCTACATTGACTTCGGCGACCTTTCGGTACAGTTTATAGAAAGCCGCAGAGTCGACGTCGACGTACCTCAGCAACCGAGGACAAAAGGTCCGATGTACGATATTGATATAGACGCGGGCGAATATACGCTGCATTACAGATACGCCGCTTTCGGCGCGGAGGAACGTCTCACGGCAACTGATTTATATAAAATGATCACATCTTGTGATTATTATAAAAATTTTTAAAGAAAGGACCGATTTAAATGAAACATTTAAGAAAAACCCTCGCCATACTTTTATCCATGATCATATGCGTAGTCATGCAGATACCGTCTTATGCAGATAATACTCATACTGATTCTGCAGAAATACGTTATATGAAAAATAACGTTTTAGAAACGGTAAACTCTCTGAGCAACAGCAAACAGATACAATACAAAATAATAAACACATATTATTTAAAAAGTTTAAGCGGTGGCGACGGATACACGTTTTTTGAACTGTATCCTTCCGGTTTTGCAATTTGCGATAACTATAGTGGAGAAATTGAAGAGTTATCACCTGTGTCTGAAAGATTACCGTATAATTTTTCCGAAAACGCCGAATATTACTTTGCCGGTCCTATGAATTACTGCGTAAGAACAAATGACAAAATATACGATATCGAAACCGGTTATTGTTATACCGATGAGGATATAGATCAAATAGCGACATTAGAACAAGAAATCAAGAGTTTACGTTCATCTATTAAAGGGGTAGAACCTCCGGATCCTTTAACAGAAGACTATTATTATATGTTGAGTTATGCTTATTTTGACGCTCCGCTTAATATATTTGGTAATAATACATCGGGTACTTGCGTTCAACTTGCATGTGCAATTTTGCTCGGTTATTATGACAATTATGTCAACGGATCCTTCATAACAAATCCGAATTATGTATATGGAAATGGTACAACGGAAGCATTTCATCAGCATTTACAATCTTGGATGGGAACAGGCAGTATATCATTTTCAAATGCAAAAACAGGTCTTGAATCCTATCTTGCATCCATCTACTTTACTACGCCGACAGTAACGATTTGCAGCACAGGGTATCTTAATGTACTCAGCGTTGTCAGTGAACGTATATCGCATGATAGACCCGCCGTTATCGGTATGAATCAATCATATAACGCTTCTGCACCATATGATCACGCTTGCGTTGTTTACGGATATATTCATTCTTATACAAGCACATCCTCTATGTATTTTTATACGGTTCATACAGGCTGGCACCCTAGTCCACTTGAAGTGTGGAATTATTACTGGTTTGGAGAAGCGTTAACGATTAGTTAATAGATTTTTCCTATCAAGAAGGTGAATGCACTCATATCCGTGTGCATGGCGATTATAGAAAGAAAAAGTCATCATTCCACTTCACAAAGCTTACCGCGATTTCATGCAATCTGCAACAAAAAACAGAATGTAAATATCAAGCTCCTGCGGATATTAAATCTTGCAGAACAACTAAACATAAAACAGCAAAACAATACTTCTTTGATGTTTTTGAAATTGGGTAATTGACCTATTTATTTTGCAGTGCTTTTAAATAAGTGATTTTTCTAAGGGAGTAAAAAACAAAAATGAAACACGTATTAAAAACTTTAATAATTGCATTTACTTTGATCGTTGGACTAATGCTAACATCAACAACGTATGCTTTAAGCGGTCACGATAATAGCGGTTACCGATACAATGGGGATTATGATTATTTCTTTACTGAAAAATTTGAAAGCAACGGAACGGTAATCAGAGAATTCGCAAAAAACGCCGAATGGCAAACAGAAAGTATCCGCAGCAGCGAAAACATAGACTCCCGTTCGGGAAGCTACGGTATGATAAAATCAATTCTGTCGGATTTAGGCATGGAGGAATACTTTATAAACCGGCTGACAGACGATGATCTTGATAAGTATTCAAGTGTCGAATCGTTATTGGGAATAACCGATTATAAAGTGATTGCCGATGAAAGCGAAAAATACGAAATTGAAGATAATCCGAGATCTGTTGTAATACCCGAACTTGACGATGGTTGGGCAGCGTCAACTACATATGCAAATGCGGACATACGATTATTTCTGTTAATAGCAAAAATTAATGGTCCGCAATATGAAACTTCGATAGACGCAACATGGTTAACGACGCCTTATTTCAGATTCGTTGATTCTCTCGGTATATGCGCCGATCACAATACAGTAATATACAGTTCTTGTTCCGGTTGGTACAGCTGGGATCAAGTTACGAACTTCGGAAACAATCCGGTATTTACTCACGAAACAGTCAATCTTGCATACACTTCGGATAGTATTATGCTTACTACCGGAAGCGGTTATCAGGGCGCGGGTATGTTGATTGATCTGCCGGAGAACGTTGTATCCGGCGGTCAACTTGTTATCGGAAACAGCAATTTCCGAGCGCACTTTGGATTTCAGTCGTATGTTACGTTCCCAACATTAGCAACATATTTTAACGTTTACTCAACGTATGAACACAAAACTTATATACCGGCAATAAATCCAAGCATCTCGATCAATGCGTCGGGTGTAACGGTTGACATAGGGATCAACGCACTGATGTCGTCCGATAAATGGACAGTCGTTTTGCCCGACCCTGTATACTACACGCCGGACTGAACAAAGAGGGAGCGTTATTATGATTTGGCTGATCTGCATGATAACCGCATTCTTTGCCTATTTGATTATGATGTTTGAAAACGTTATAGCGTCGGACGCACTTACTGCTGTCGAAATCGGACTTTTTGCGGTAATGATCACATATCAGATCAGAAAAATCAACAAAAATAAACGTTAATCCAGTGTGAAGCATCATGTATTGCAAAATCACCGTATTGTATAATTTCCACAGAGTTATGCACGGCGAAATAACAAAGCGTCAAAAAGCCTTCCGCTCCCGCGGGAGGCTTTTTGTTTCAGTCGCATAGGGAACCCCTGTGCCCCCGCCTTTTCCCCCCGTTATCCAACGGGGCTTTTTTCTCGCCGCCGCGCGGCCCCCACAAATCTTTGATTTGTGGGAGGGGATAAGGGGGCTTGGGGGTTGGCGCGATTTATCGCGCCGGAGAGGTGTGCCGGGGTTCCCCGTTGTGAACTTGTTCGCAACGGGGGGTTCACGGCAACCCCCAAGGGTGCCGAAGGCACACCGATTGTCGCATAGCGACACCTTATAACGTATCGCGCAAGCGATATATCGAGCCGTCCAAAGGGGTTCCCCGAAGCGAACTTGTGAGCTTTGGTGTTCACGAAAACGGCATATCGAGCGACGCAGCCATATATCTATTTTTATCGATACGTTCCCTACCTGAAACTCGATATATCTCGTGCCGGAGATTCGATATATGCAACAAGACTGCATTCGATATTTGCTTTGCGAATGAATTGCGCTTTACGCAAAAATGCCGCTTTCGCGGCATTTTATCATATATTCCTTATTATGAGCTCGCCGGCTTGCGAGCAGCCGACTTTTTTGCAGCCTTCCTGCATGATATCCGCCGTTCTGTACCCGTCGGATAAGAATTTTTCGACAGCCGCCTCGATATCGCGCGCTTCTTCTTCAAGCTCGAACGAATATCGCAGCATCATCGCCGCGGAAAGCACCGTGCCGATCGGGTTTGCGATATCGAGCCCGGCTATGTCGGGCGCTGAGCCGTGTATCGGCTCGTACATACCCTTGCCGCCCGCGCAGAGCGACGCCGACGGCATCATGCCGATGGAGCCGGTAAGCATCGAGGCTTCGTCCGAGAGGATGTCGCCGAACATATTCTCCGTGACGATAACGTCGAACTGAGCTGGATTTTTGATAAGCTGCATCGCGGCGTTGTCGACGAGCACGTCGCAAAGCTCAACTTCGGGAAATTCTTTTGCGACGCGATGAACGACGCTTCGCCAGAGCCGCGACGTTTCGAGAACGTTCGCCTTATCTACCGAGGCGACTTTTTTTCTGCGCTTCATCGCGGTCTCAAACGCCGCCCGCGCAATGCGCTCTATCTCGTCTTCGGAATAGATCATAAGATCGCTTGCGGTCATTTTGCCGTCTTTTTCGTATTTTTTCTTTTCGCCGAAATACACGCCTCCCGTAAGCTCGCGAACGATAACGAGATCGGTCCCTATCACGTTTTTGAGAGGCGAAGCGGACGATAAATGCGGATCGATACGCACCGGGCGCAGATTCGCGAAAAGATCGAGCTCCTTTCTTACCGCAAGAAGAGCTTTTTCGGGGCGTATCGCGGCGGGGCATCCGTCCCACTTCGGGCCTCCTACCGCGCCGAGAAGCACCGCGTCGGCTGATTTGCAGGCGTTCATCCCCTCGTCGGTTATCGGCACGCCGTATTTGTCTATACAGCAGCCGCCGATATCGACGTATTTATATTCGAATTCGTGACCGTATTTTTCACATACCGCGCCGAGTACGGCGATCGCCTGCGCGATTATTTCGGGACCTATGCCGTCGCCCGGCAAAACGGCTGCCGTCTTTTTCATTTTTCCTCCGTAAGCGAAGCCAGAAGCCCGCCTTTTCTTATAATATCCTGTATGAACGGCGGAAAAGGTTCCGCCCTGTACGTTTTGCCTTTCGTTACGTTTTTTATTTCGCCGCTGTCAAAATCGACGCTTATGACGTCTCCCTGTTCCGCGTCGTCTGCCGCCGCTTCGCATTCGAGTATCGGCAAGCCGATATTTATGGCGTTGCGGTAGAATATGCGCGCGAAGCTTTTTGCGATAACGCAGCCGATGCCGCAGGTCTTTATCACGAGCGGTGCGTGCTCGCGCGACGAGCCGCAGCCGAAATTCTTTCCCGCGGCGATAATATCGCCCGGCTTTACGTTTTTTACAAAACCGGCGTCGATGTCTTCCATGCAGTGAGCGGCAAGCTCCGCAGGATCGGACGTGTTTAAGTATCTTGCCGGGATTATTACGTCGGTATCGACGTTATCGGCGTATTTGAAAACTCTGCCCTGCGCTTTCATTTCATACCTCCTCCGGTTCGGTTATGTATCCAGTGATCGCCGACGCGGCGGCGGTCTGCGGGCTTGCAAGATACACTTCGCTTTTCACGTGACCCATTCTGCCGACGAAATTGCGGTTCGTGGTCGAAACGCACCTCTCGCCCGCCGCGAGTATGCCCATATAGCCGCCGAGGCACGGGCCGCAGGTCGGAGTCGATACGACCGCGCCGGCTTTTATGAATTCGGCGGTATAGCCGCGCTCGACGCACTGCAGATATACATCCTGCGTCGCCGGGATGATTATGCACCGTACGCCGTCTTTTATTTTATTTCCTTTTATTATCCCATACGCCGCCGCCATATCGCTCAGCCTGCCGTTCGTACAGCTGCCGATCACGACCTGATCTATCTTTATATCGGACAATTCTCTCGCCGGTCTTGCGTTCGACGGCAGATGCGGACAGCTCACCGTCGGCACTATCGAACCGAGATCGAGCTTTATCACGCTTTCGTATTCGGCGTCTTCGTCGGCTTCAAATATCTTCGGCTCGCGTTCGCCTCTGCCTTTGACATACTCCGCGGTCTTTTCGTCAAACGGGAAAATGCCGTTTTTCGCCCCGGCTTCTATGCACATATTGCAGATGCAGAAGCGGTCGTCCATGGAAAGCGAAGAGACGCCCTCTCCGGAAAATTCCAGGCTTTTGTAAAGCGCTCCGTCGACGCCCGTGATACCGATAAGCGTGAGTATCACGTCTTTGCCGGAGCAGTTTTTCTTTAATTTGCCGGCCAGCTCGACCTTTATCGCCGAAGGGACCTTGAACCACGCCTCGCCCGTCGCCATAGCCGCCGCCATATCGGTACTGCCGACGCCGGTCGAAAACGCAGAGAGAGCGCCGTAGGTGCAGGTGTGGCTGTCAGCGCCGATAACGCAGTCGCCCGAGGTCACTATTCCCTGCTCGGGCAGAAGCGCATGCTCGATGCCGGCTTTGCCGACGTCGTAGAAATGCGTGACGCCGTGACAGCGAGCGAAATCGCGGCACCGCTTCGCCTGCTCCGCCGCTTTTATATCCTTGTTAGGTACGAAATGGTCGAGGACTATCGCCACGCGGTCGGGATCGAAAACGCGGTCGAACCCCGCTTTTTCAAATTCGTTCACCGCGACCGGCGTCGTTATGTCATTGCCGAGAACGGTATCGAGCCTCGCTTTGATCAGCTGCCCCGCGGTCACGCGGTCAAGGCCCGCGTGCGCGGCGAGTATCTTTTGCGTCAACGTCATTTTCATATTTTTCTCCGATAAATTCAGTTCTTCGCGCGCCCCGTGATTATTGAAAATCACGGGAGGGGTTAAGGGGGTTACCAGGGTTCCCCGTTGAGAACTTGTTCTCAATGGGGGTTCATGGTTTGGGGGTTGGCGCGGTTTGCCGCGCCGGAGGGGTGGGCAGTCCCCCAAGGGCGGCAAATCCGCACAGAACGTTGCCGAAGGCGACGCTTATTACATATCGCAAAAGCGATATATCGAGCCTTTCGCCTTGTGCGAAAGGCATATCGAGCGACGCAGTCGCATATCGAACGGCGAACGGGTTTCCCGCGAGCCGTATATCGATTATTTATCGATATGTTCCCTTACGGGAACTCGATATATGAGGCTTCGCCTCATTCGATATATGCTCGCTTTGTTCGCATTCGATATATTTGCTTGCACAAATATGTATTAAATCAAACTCCTGTTCACCGCGGAGAACAGAGCGTTTACCGACGATAAAATGATATCGTCGTGTATGCCGGCGCCCCAGATCTTTTTGCCGTCCGCAGTGATACTCACGTACGTAATAGCCTGCGAGGTCGAGCCTTTTTCAAGCGCGTGCTCTTCGTATGTAAGGTCGGCGATCCGTATTCCGAGTCCTTCGCGCAGAGCGTTGCTGACCGCGTCGAGGCGGCCGTTGCCTTTCGCTTTGAGAGCCTTTGTCTCGCCTTTATATTCGACCGTCAAGGTTACCGACGCGCCTTTTTTGCCCGAGAATCTGCAGTCTTCAAGTTTTAACGGAGCGTTGACGTTGACGTAAATATCGGAGAATACCGAATGCACCTGCTCGGCAGAGAGCTGGGCGTGATTTTCGTCCGAAACGGCTTTGACCGTATAGCTCACGTCCTCGCGCATCAAAGGCGGCATGACGTAGCCGAAATTCCGCTCGAGCAGATAACCTATGCCGCCCTTGCCGGACTGCGAGTTTATGCGTATCACGTCCGTCTCGTATTCTCTGCCTATATCCTTCGGATCGAGCGGCAGATACGGCACGTTCCATTTATACGTTTTGTTTTCGGCTCTGTATTTCATCGCTTTGGCTATCGCGTCCTGATGCGAGCCGGAAAACGCGGCGAAAACGAGTCTGCCCGAATACGGCTGGCGTTCGTATATCTGCATTCTCGACGTCTTTTCGTAAAGTGCTCCGAGCTCCGGCAGATCGGAAAAATCGAGCCCCGGATCGACGCCCTGCGAGTACATATTGAGCGCGAGCGTGATTATATCGACGTTGCCCGTGCGTTCGCCGTTGCCGAAAAGCGTGCCTTCTATCCTGTCCGCTCCGGCGAGCAGTCCGAGCTCCGAATCGGCTACGGCGCAGCCTCTGTCGTTATGCGGATGAAGCGATATGACGACGGAATCCCTGTATTTTATGTTTTCACAGAAATATTCGATTATATCCGCGTAAACGTGCGGAGACGAGAGCTCTACCGTGACCGGCAGATTTATGATCACCTTACGCTCCGGCGTCGGCTTCCATATATCGAGCACGGCGTTGCAGACCTCGAGCGCGTAGTCCGGTTCGGTGCCGGTGAACGATTCGGGCGAATACTCGTAGCGGTATTTCGC
Organism: Clostridiales bacterium; assembly: GCA_016281775.1. Classification (GTDB taxonomy): domain Bacteria; phylum Bacillota; class Clostridia; order Oscillospirales; family CAG-272; genus UBA1248. Next base: position 9,536 of record JAEEJH010000100.1, read on the forward strand.
TTTGAATTCCTTTTCGGCGTCAAGGCACATTTTCGCCCCGTCGGTCGCTATCTTTTTGATCTCTTCTTTTGATTTATGAAATACCTGCTCGCGCTGAGCTTTCGAGGTGGAATTATACAGATGCACTATCGCGTTTTCACAACCGCGAAGCGACTCGTACGTTTTTCTTATGATATGCTCCCTGCTCTGCGTGAGCACCTGAACGGCGACGTCCGACGGTATGAGCTTATTGTTTATCAGCGTGCGTAAAAACGTGTATTCCGTCTCCGACGCGGCGGGGAAACCGACTTCTATCTCCTTGAAGCCCGTTTCGCAGAGCGCACGGAAAAAGGCAAGCTTCTCGTCGAGGCTCATCGGTACGGTAAGCGCCTGGTTGCCGTCGCGCAGATCGACCGAGCACCACGCCGGCGCTTTATCGATATATTCTTTTTCGATCCACGTTCTTTTTTTCGGTTTTACCGCAAAGAACTGTCTTTCGTATTTATCCGTATTTTTCATTTCGTTCCCCGTTTTATTACTTCCGTTTTTACGAACTGCTCAGCCGTGCGCGGCGATCTGCCGCC
>JAEEJH010000101.1 GCA_016281775.1 Clostridiales bacterium
ATATCACACGGCGAAGCCGTATATCATTGCGGCGTAAGCCGCTTTGCCCCCAAGCCCCCTACTCCCTCCCAAAGTCGTTACACTTCCTTTGGGGCGCGGCAGGCTGGCGCGAGGTAAAAGGTAATAGTGAATAGTGAATATGTTTGCCGGCTTCCGAACAAGCATAACCGCGCGGCGTTTCAAGCCGCTTTCTTCCGGTGATCCCGCGCGCGGCGCCCCCCTTTACCGCGCGCGATCATTCGGCACAGCCGAATGATCCGACCCTTACGTTTCGTACGTATCCCTAAACGGATCGCCGCCCCCCGGAAAGGATTGCGGGGGGAGGGGGTTACGGGGGATTAAGGGGGGTGGTGGGGGGATCCCCCGTAAAGAATTCCTATTTCACCCAGTTCGCAAGAACCGGATTTCACCGCAGAGCGATTTCACCGCGAAAGCGATTTCATCTGCCGCAAGGCAGATTTCACTGCGGCGTCAGCCGCCGGGGGCCCCGCCGCTGCGCTGCGCGCGATGCGGTAGAAGAAAACCGGCGTCCAAACGCTGAAAGACTAACGCGACGGTTATTTAAAAACGCGCGTAACGCAATTCACGTCCGAAGAGCGTGAAAAAAGCCGGATCGCTCCGGCTTTTCTCTATCTGTCTTCTCTGAAATAGTTCGTTCCGAGCGCTTCGGGGGGTTGATTTTCACGTTTCTTTCTGGCGCTCGTGACGACGAGGATTATTATGGTCACGACGTACGGCAGGGCGTTCATCAGTTCTTTCTGCGCGTGCGAGAGACCGTTGATGGTAACGCCGCAGGCGATGTAGAGGCCGCCGAAGAGGACCGACGTCCACGCCGCGTTGTACGGGCGCCACAGCGAGAATATAACTATCGCGACGGCGAGCCAGCCGCGGTCGCCGAAGCCGTTGCTCGTCCAGCCGAAGATGTAATCGATGTAGAAATACAGTCCGCCGAGACCTGCGATCATACCGCCGATACACGTCGCCATATATCTGTAAAGCGTGACGTTTATACCCGCCGCGTCTGCGGTCGCCGGGTTTTCGCCGACGGCGCGGAGATTGAGACCGCGGCGCGTCTTTGCAAGGAATATCGAAGCAAAGATAACGACGAGTATCACGACGTAGAGCAGAAAGCCGGTGTTCGCAAAGTCGCCGACGTTTTTCATGAACGGGAAGTTCGCTTTATATACGTCTTTCGTCGCGTCGAACGATATCGAGACGCCGTCGCTGCCGGAGAGCTTGACGATCGAGCCGCCGAAGAAGCTGTCGATACCGACGCCGAGCGTCGTTATCGCGAGGCCGGTGACGTTCTGGTTCGATTTCAGCGTGACGGTGAGGAAGCAGTATATGAGCGAGAGCAGTCCCGCGCCGAGCAGACACGAGAGCAGCGGTATGAGTATCAGCAGCACCGTGCTCGGCTCGGGAGTCGAGTTTTCATACAGATACGCGCCGATGACGCCGCAGATGCCGCCCATATACATTATACCGGGGATGCCGAGGTTGAGATGGCCGCTTTTTTCGGTCAGTATCTCGCCGGTCGCGCCGAACATCAGCGGAATGCCCTGCCTTACGGCGGCGGTGAGGAATGCTATGATAGATTCAAACATTTTTGTGCTCCGCCTTTCTTCCCCTGTAATTTATCCTGTATCTGATAAAGAACTCGCTGCCGATGATGAAAAGTATCACGATAGCCGAAATGATGTCGCCGAGGCTCGTCGAGAGCTTGAGCAGCGGATCACGCGCGAGCGCGCTGCCGCCGATCTTGAGGAAGCTGACGAGGAACGCCGTTAATATCATATAAAACGGATTGAATTTAGCAAGCCACGAGACCATTATCGCGGTGAAGCCGTTGCCGCCCGCCATGCTCGTGTTGATCATGTGGTTTTTGCCCGAAACGAGCAGAAAACCGATCACGCCGCAGAGCGCTCCCGAGAGAAGCACCGTGCGGATTATGACTTTTTTGACGTTTATGCCGATGTATTTCGCCGTGTTTTCGCTCTCGCCGACGACCGATATCTCATATCCGTGCTTCGTATAGCGCAGATAAATGAACATTCCAACGGTCAGGATCGCCACGATGGCGACGTTCAGGAAATACTGCTGACCGAATACCTTAGGCAGCCAGCCGCATTCCGTATCGGTGTTGACCGGGTAGAGTATGCCCGAGCCGCTCGGCACCCAGACCGCGATGAAGAACGAAACGAGCTGTATCGCGACGTAGTTCATCATCAGCGTGAACAGCGTCTCGTTCGTGTTCCATTTCGCTTTGAAGAAGCCCGGTATGCCCGCCCATATCGCGCCCGCCGCCATCGAAGCGACCGCCATGACGATTATGAGCAGCCACGATGGCAGAGCGCTGCCGATGTAGTACATGCATATGACGCTCGCAAGACAGCCCATAAGGACCTGACCTTCGGCGCCGATGTTCCAGAACTTCATTCTGAAAGCCGGCGTTACCGCCACGGCGATACCGAGCAGCATAGCCATGTTCTGAAGCAGATCCCAGAACGTGCGCACCGTGCCGAAGCTGCCTTCGATCATCGCCGAGTATATCTTCAGCGGGCTTTTGCCCGTCAGCGCGACGATGAACACGGAGCTGATGATCAGCGCGGCGATCACCGCGATGACGCGGATGAGCGACGATTTCCAGAACGGCATCGTATCGCGCTTCGTCACGTAAAAGAGGCTTTCGTGTTTCTTTTCGGCCTGTGCCGCCGTCTTATTCATTTGCGCTCTCCTCCTTTACCGTTTTTGTCATAAGAAGACCTATTTCTTCTTTCTTCGCTTCTCTGCCGTCCACCACGCCGGTGACTCTGCCGCCGCCGATAACGAGTATCCTGTCGCAGAGCTCGATCAGCACGTCGAGATCTTCGCCGACGAATATGACCGCCACTCCGTTTTCTTTCTGCTTGTTGAGCAGATCGTATATCAGATAGGATGAGTTTATGTCGAGCCCGCGCACCGGGTACGCAGCCATCAGCACCGTAGGCGCGGCGGCTATCTCACGGCCGACGAGCACCTTCTGCACGTTGCCGCCGGAGAGGCGTCTGACCGGCGTTTCGGCGCTCGGAGTCACGACCTCGAGATCTTCGATGATCCTCTGCGCGAGTTCTTTGGGCGGATGTCTGTCGAGAAATACCGGCCTGCCGCTTCTGTAACTGCGGAGCATCATATTGTCCGTAATGTCCATGTTCCCCACGAGGCCCATGCCGAGGCGGTCTTCGGGGACGAACGAGAGGCGGACGCCGAGCTCGCGTATCTGCACCGGAGTTTTGTCGCGAAGGTTTTCGTCCTTGCCGGTCTTCGGGTCGTGGTAGATTATGCTGCCCGAATCGAGCTTCTGCAGGCCGGCGATGGCTTCGAGCAGTTCGCGCTGACCGCTGCCGGATATGCCGGCGATACCGAGTATCTCTCCCGAGCGGGCGACGAACGACACGTCGGAAAGCGCCTTCACGCCGTCGCGTCTTGTGCAGTTGAGCCCGGAAACTTCAAGTCTGACCGCGGCGTTCACCGGTTCGCTCCGGTGTATGTTGAGGTCGACTTTTTTGCCGACCATCATTTCGGTGAGGATGCTCTCGTCAGCGTCTTTCGTTTCGACCGTGCCGACGTATTCGCCCTTGCGCAGAACGGAAACGCGGTCGGATATCTCGAGCACCTCGTGGAGCTTGTGCGTGATTATGATTATCGATTTGTTGTCGTCGCGCATCCTGCGAAGGATCGCGAACAGTTTCTGCGCCTCCTGCGGCGTCAGGACCGCCGTCGGCTCGTCAAGGATCAGGATGTCGGCGCCGCGGTAAAGGACCTTTATGATCTCGACGGTTTGCTTTTCGGAGACCGACATCTCGTAGACCTTCTTTTTCGGGTCTATCTCAAAGCCGTATTTGTCTGCTATCGCCTTGACTTCTTTTTCGGCCGTTTCAAGGTTGAATTTTTTGCCGTCAATACCGAGTATGATATTTTCGGTCGACGTGAAAACGTTCACCAGCTTGAAATGCTGGTGTATCATGCCGATGTTGTAGTCAAACGCGTCTCTCGGCGAATTTATCACGGCGTTTTCTCCGTTTATGATGATCTCGCCGCTGTCCGGATGATATATGCCGGAGATCATGTTCATAAGAGTCGTTTTACCGCTGCCGTTCTCGCCGAGCAGGGCGAGTATCTCCCCGCGGTAAACGGTGAGGCAGACGTCCTTGTTGGCGGCGACGCGGCCGAAACTCTTGGAAATGTTTTTCAGTTCGAGCGAAACGTCTTTGCTCATATTCTTACCCTTTCTCTGTTCATTAACGCACACGGATCCGTGAACCTCGCGGACCTGTGTCCGGCAATGAAAGCAACGTGCGCCGGATACCGGTTTTTGTCGGTACGTTTGCTGTGTAAACGTGATTTTTCCGTGCCGAACGGATATGAAAACGGTTATTAAATAAAACTTTTACAGCAGGCGATCCGTTCAGGGATACGTACGAAACGTAAGGGTCGGACCATTCGGTTTTGCCGAATGGTCGCGCGCGGTAAAGGGGGGCACCGCGCGGCCCCAAGAGATCTTTGATCGCTTGGGAGGGAGTAGGGGGTTTGGGGGTTGTAAGGGTGGGGAACCCCCAAATTTAGCTCAGCAACGCTGTACATAACTGCGATCACGTCGCTTGCGGGGGAGACCCCACCCCCCCTATATCCCCCCTCCCCCCCTCCCCCCCCCACCCCTTCCCGGGGGCGGCGCTCCGTTCCGGGGGACGCCCCAAACGTCCGGACCGGATCATTCGGCCGCGCCGAATGATCGCGTGCGGTAAAGGGGGGGGCGCCGCGCGCGTGATCACCGTAAGAAAGCGGCTTGAACCGTCGTTTGAATGACGTGATTCGTTTTGCCCGCTTTCTTTATACAACCTTCAAATATTCACTATTACTTCTTACTTCGCGTCAGCCCGCCGCGCCCCAAAGGATGTGAAACGGCTTTGGGAGGGTTAAGAGGGGTTTGGGGAGTTGTGGGGTGGGCAGTCCCCAAGGGTGACGCGGTACGCGTCACACGGACCGTCGGCTTTGCCGACACCTTATCTCGGCTCGGCCGCGAGCCGAACTTCACCTGACGCGCTGCGTCAGATTTTACTTTGCTTCACTTGCGCCGCAGGCGCAAACTTCACTAATTAAAATATCGGGGGAGCGAGGAACGCTCCCCCTTGATATTCAGCTTTTTAAAGATTATTTCTCGGTGATGCCGTCGATTCTGAGGTCGAAGTACGGAGCGGAACGGTATTCGGATTCATGGAAGTAACCGTCTTTGATGACTTCGGTCTCGCCGGTGAACGAGCCGTCGTCGTCAACGTCCGCAAGATACGTGGTGACGGTCTGGCCGCCGTTTATCGTGAATTTGCTCGTATCGAATACGTGGAGCGTACCGGCTTTGAGCTGAGCCGTGATCTCGTCGAGTTTCGCCTGCGTGCCGTCGGCAGCCGCGTCGGCGTTGAGCTCGGTGAGTTTTACGGCGCCTTCTTCAAAACCGCCGCACCAGTCGTACGGGATCTCGCTGCCCTTGCCGTCCATGACCTTTTTGATGATCATTTCCATGTAAGGAGTCCAGTCGATCTTCGAGGAGATAAGAGCGGTCTTCGGACCGATGCTGATCGTGCTTACGTTGTAAGCTACGTTCGGAACGTTGTTTTCTTCGCAGGCCTTAGGAGCGCCTTCGGAGTCGGCGTGCTGGCTGAGAAGTACGCAGCCGTCGTTGATGAGCTGCAGAGCCGCTTCTCTTTCTTTGGCTATATCGAACCAGGAGTTGGTGTATCTGACGTCCATCGTTACGTTAGCGACGATGCTGCGGACGCCGAGGAAGAACGAAGTGTAACCGGAAACGACTTCTGCATAGGGATGAGCGCCTACGTAACCGATCTTGACGCTGTCGCCGGAGATGGTGCCGGCGTCGATCATCGCTTTGAGTTTGAGTCCGGCGACCACGCCCGCGAGATATCTGCCTTCATAGATGGAGGCGAAAGCGTTGTGGTAGTTCGGGAGTTTTTCGGTGTGAGCCTGTGTGCCGGTGGCGTGGAAGAACTGAACGTCCTTGAATTCTTTTGCGGCTTTGATCATGAAGGGTTCATGGCCGAAGCTGTCAGCAAATACGAGTTTGCAGCCCTTGTCAACGAGTCTGGCGGCGGCGTCATAGCAGTCGTTGGATTCGTCGATACCGACTTCAAAAAGTACCTGATCGTCGGAAAGACCGGCGTTCTTGGCGGCCTGTCTCGCGGCTTCCATAAAGTTTCTGTCGTAGGTGGAGTTGTCGTCATGCAGGAAGATGAAACCGACTTTGAAATCAGCCGAGGAGTTCGTGCAGGACGTGAGCGCGCATACGCTGAACACCATTACGATCGCAATGATAAGAGCGAAAATTCTTTTTGACATTTCAAATGTCCTCCGTAAAAATTTTTTATCGTACCCTTCCGGGATATGACCTTGACAAAGCGAAAAGACGGCGCACTTTCTCAGTCGCAGAAGGTGAACCCGTCTTTTTCATCCATTGATTTGATTCTGGCAAGCGATTCGATGCGCATTCCGCGCGCGCGCAGCATGGCTCCGCCGGGCTGATACGCTTTCTCTATCACTATGCCCGCGCCGACTACGGCCGCGCCCGCCTGCTCCGCTATCGACGCAAGGGCGGTGATCGCCGCGCCGTTTGCGAGAAAATCGTCGATAATGAGCAGTCTGTCTTTATCGGAAAGAAATTCTTTCGACACTATGACCGTGGAGGTGCCGCCGTGAGTGTACGAGACCGCTTCGGCGGACCAGACGTCGGACGAGATGTTCTTCGTCTTCGCTTTTTTTGCAAAAACGACCGGACAACCGAAAAACTGCGCCGTCAGACAAGCTATACCGATGCCCGAAGCCTCGATAGTGAGTATCTTGTTGACGCCGCAGCCGCGGTAAAGACGGTGGAATTCCTCCCCGAGACGGGAGACGAAAGCCACGTCGATCTGATGATTCAAAAAAGAGTCCACCTTGAGGATGTCGCCCGCTTTTATAACGCCGTCGCGTCTGATGCGGTCTTCAAGAAGTCTCATGGCGGAACCCTCCTTAAATAAATTACTAACTTAATTTTACCTTAAAATACGACTTTTTTCAATCGGCAAAATCACGAAAATTACTTAAAATAAAAGGGGGTATTTATACAAAATGCACAAGCAAAAATATAAGGTTAAAAATTCATATTTTTATATATAGATTGGTCACATATATGATATATAATAACTTTGTATAATTATGCCCGGAGCCTTTGATATGGAAGAAAAAACAGTCGTTCTCGCGCCTATGGCGGGCGTTGCGGATACGGCGATGAGAACGCTCTGCGCAAAGCGCGGAGCGGATCTGACCGTGACCGAGATGATCTCCGCCGCGGCGGTCTGCCATAACGACAAAAAAACGTATAAATTAGCCGAAATAACCGGGGTGGAGACTCCCTGCGCCCTGCAGATATTCGGTCACGACCCGGATCAGATCGCGTACGCGCTGACGGCGCTGTACGGAGCGGCGAAGGTCAAACCGTGCGCGTTCGATATAAATATGGGCTGTCCGGTCAAAAAAGTCGTCCGCGGCGGCGACGGATCGGCGCTGATGAGAGATCCGGCGCTTGCGGAAAAGATAATTTCGGCGGCGGTAAAGGTCTCGCCCGTGCCGGTGACGGTCAAAATGCGGGCGGGCTTCGACAAAGACAGCATAAACGCGGCGCAGATCGCGCGTATCGCCGAAGCGGCGGGCGCCTCGTCCGTCTGCGTACACGGCAGAACGAGAGAAGATATGTATAAAAGCGGCGCGGTGCGCCGCGGCGTTATAGCCGACGTCGTCTCGGCGGTGAAGATACCCGTTATCGCAAACGGCGACGTTTTCTCCGGCGCGGACGCCGTGAGCATGATAAACGAGACCGGCGCGGCGGGAGTCGCCGTCGGCAGAGGCGCTCTCGGCAACCCGTTCATATTCGAAGAGATAAAGGCGGCGCTCGCCGGTATACCTTACTCTCCCCCGACCGATCTGCAGAGGACGGAGGCGGCGAGAGAGCATCTGAGGCTCCTCGTGCTGACTAAGGGCGAGCGTTCGGGCGTGCTCGAAGCGCGCAAGCATCTCGCGTGGTACTTAAAGGGCATGAGATTCGCCTCGTGGGCGAGACAGACGGTAAACACCGCTTCGACCGAAGCGGACATGATAAAAATACTTGATCGGATCACGGAAGGATTGTTACAATGACGGCACAAAGATTCGGAAAAGAAACTGCGCTGAAAAAACTTACCGACGCGTGGTACGGGTTCGTGAATTCACGGAGCTTTTACCTGCTCGGCGCGTTCTTTCTGCCGCTTTTACTGATGTGGATAATCTGTATCATAAGAGGAGTTTATCCGTTCGGAGAAAAATCGGTGCTCGTTCTCGACCTGAACGGGCAGTACGTCTATTTCTTCGAGGCGATGCGCGACATCTTTCAGGGGCACGGCTCGCCGTTCTATACCTGGTACAGATCGCTCGGCGGCGAATTCTCGGGCATTTACGCCTATTACGTAGCCTCGCCTTTCGCGCTGCTCTCCGTTTTCTTCCCCGAAAACGGCATAACGGAATTCCTGCTCTGGATGACGCTTCTGAAGGTCGGTTCGTGCGGTCTGACGTTTGCGATATATCTGCACAACACCCGCCCGTCAAAACCGCTCAACGTCGTGCTTTTCGCGACCTGCTACGCGATGACGAGCTACGCGGTCGTTCAGGCGCACAATACGATGTGGATAGATTCGCTCATATATCTGCCGCTGATCTGTCTCGGCATCGAGAACATCGTCAAATACGGCAAATACAGAATGTACTGCATCTGCCTTGCGCTCTGCTTCATTTCGAACTTCTATATCGGCTGGATGACGGCGATATTCTCGACGCTCTACTTCTTCTACGCATACCTTTCCAAATATTCGTTCAAGCAGTTCGAACGCTTCTTCTTCGCGTTCTATAAATGGCTCGCGTTCTCGGTCGTCGGCGCGGCGATCGCTTCGATAATAATACTGCCGACGTACTATTCGCTCAAATTCGGCAAAAATACCTTCCAGAACCCGAGTTACGCTTTCGAAGCGCGGTTCGATTTCATAAACATATTCACACAGATGCTGCCGAACAGCTACGACACCGTAAGACCGAACGGCCTGCCGTTCATATACTGCGGATTGATCTGCGTGATACTGATACCCGTGTTCTTCGCGGCGAAGCGCGTGAGCGGCAGAGAGAAGATCTGCTCGGCGTCGATACTCGCGGTGATGGTGCTGTCTTTCGTCGGCTCGACGATCGACCTGTTCTGGCACGGCCTGCAGAAACCCAACTGGCTGAACTACCGTTACAGCTATATGTTCTGTTTCCTCGTGATAGTTTTCGCCTACACTGCGTTCATCGAGCTTGATAAAAAGCTCTTCCGCACGGTGATGGGCGTCGGCGGCGTCATCGGCGTGCTGCTCGTGATCGTACAGGCTCTGCCGGACTCGACGTTCGTCGTCGCGAGAGCCTCGAACAACGAATTCACGTACGTGAACAATTTCCTCACGATCTGGTTCTCGATCGGCATGCTCGGCATACTGCTCGCGGTGCTCTGGGCGGTCGGCAGCAAAAAGAAAGGCGCAACGGTGCTGCTGCTCGCGGTCGTCTGCGCGGAGCTGCTCGTGAACGGCGTTTACGACGCGGTGCAGCTGCATAACGACGTCGTATATTCTCCGAGATCGAACAGCAGCTCGTCGAACAGCAACGCGTACGTCGACTTCATGGCGAGGTGGTCCGGCATCGTTCGCTCCGTTCAGGAAAAAGACGACACGCTTTACAGAATGGAAAAGACCGTTCACCGCAAGGTAAACGACAATATGACGCTGCGCATGCGCGGCATCACGAACTCGACCTCGACTCTGAACGCCTCGGTCATCAAGCTGCTCAACAAGCTCGGCTACGCTTCGAAATCGCACTGGTCGAGATACGTCGGCGGCAATATAGTCAACGATTCCCTGCTCGGCATAAAATACGTGCTCGCTGATGACGACGACGATCTGCCGCCCGACTACGAGCTTCTGTTCACCGAGATGGACCCGACGAAGCTCGGGCTCGAAATAGACGAAGACGACGACGATTATCTGCTCTACGCTTATATAAACAACTACGCCCTGCCGATCATGTACGGCGTGGACGGCGATATAAAGGCCTGCGACATAACCGATATCCGCTCCGCTCCCGAAGTGCTCAACAGCATCGTCTCGGCGATGGCGGGGTATGACTGCAGAATTTTCGTGCCGATAGTGACGGGCGACAACAATTTCGACTATTCAAACGTAGAAAAACGCTCCTCCGGCCAGCACAGAAAGTGGGCTGTGTCGCCCTCGGGCAGCACCGGTACGCTTTACGTCACCTTCACGGTCGAAAACGACGGCGCGCTTTACCTGCATATGCCTTCGGATTACCCGAGAGAGACTCTGATGAGAACGCACGTCGTGCACGAGGACGGATCGAAAGAGGCGACGAAGTCGTTCAACTACATGGGCAGCGAAACGCATACGATGTACTATCTCGGCGACTTCAAAGCCGGCGACGAGGTCACGCTCGATATCGTGCTCAAAGACTCGTCGGGCAATCTGTATTACTACAAAGACTGCGGATATATATTCTATTTCGATAAAGAAGTTTACGAAAAGGCTCTTTCCGACATAAGAAAGAACACGACCGAGATCACGGAATTCTCGGATACGCATATCAAAGCGACCGTCAATATGAAAGAAGACGGCGTGATGTTCACCTCGATCCCTTACGATGAGGGCTGGACCGTCAAGGTCGACGGCAAACGCGTGAAACTTTCGTCAAAGACCGAAAACGAAGACGGCGATTACGAAGCGAACAACAAGGTCCTCGGCGCGCTGCTCGCGTTCGACGTGCCGGCGGGCGAGCATACGGTGGAAATGTCGTATATCCCGCAGGGCTTTCTGATCGGCGCGGTCCTCGCCGCCGCGGGCATAGTTCTGCTCGTGATACTCGGCGTAAGGGAAGACAAAAAGAGACGCAGAAGAAAGAAAGCGAAGCTTCAGGCGTTCAGAGAGGGGATCGCCGCGGCAGACCGTCCGGCTGAAGCGCCGGCGGAAGTACCGGATACCGCGGAGGCTGACGAAGCTCCGGCCGGACCCGGGACCGTGACGGAAAACGGACCGGAGCCCGAAAAAGAAGAAAGCGAGACTGAAGAATAATGGCAGAGTTACGGTTTCTCGGCACCTGCGCGGCCGATTTCTCGCCGCGCCTGTCCGCCGATCTGAAGGATAAATTCGACCTTGACGCGAGAAGATCGTCGTCGGTACTGCTCGATGACAGATATCTCGTCGACTGCGGCGTACATACCGCCGATTCGATACGCATAGCGGGCGTCGACAGAAAAGAGATAAAGTATATCTTCATCTCGCATCTGCACAGAGACCATTACGACCCGCAGAACATAGCGTATATCGCCGAGCGTCAGAAAGAGCCGGTAAAGCTCTTCGTAAGAGAAGACGCCGAGCTGCCGTATATCCCGAACGTCAGGATCGTGAGAATGAAGCAGTTCGTGACGTACGAGGTCGATGAAGATATGAAGGTCACGGGGCTGACCGCGAACCACGACGAAAAGGTAAGACCGAGGCATCTGCTCTTTGAGTACAAGGGCAAAAAGTTCTTTTACGGCCTCGACGGCGGCTGGCTGATCAACGCGACTTTCAATTATCTGCGCGATTCTCATCTCGACCTTGCGATACTCGACGCGACCTGCGGCGACTACGAAGGCGATTACAGAATGGCGGAGCATAACAGCATTCCGATGATAAGGCTCATGCTCCCTTCCCTGCGCACCGTCGGGATGATCGACGGTCACACAAAGATAATACTTTCGCACCTCGCCCCGTCGCTTCATAAGTCTCATGAAGAAACGGTAAAGATCGCCGAAGCGTTCGGCGCGACCGTCGCATACGACGGCATGACGGCAGAATTTTAACGAGCCTGATTGCCGCGTTTGCACTTGCGCAAGCCGCCCCCTTCTGTGAGACAGGCAAATATGCCGCATGCGGCGAGATAAGGAATGATGAATGACGCTTCGCGTCAAATGATGAGACTGCGTCATGATGAGCGCTTCGCGCATGATGATCGTCCCGTACGGGAACCCCCAACGTTCACGTTGTTCACGTCGGGGAACCCCTACGTGAACCCCCAACGCTCACGTTGTTCGCGTCGGGGAACCCCTTGCAGGCGGGACGAATGAATAAGGTATCGCTTCGCGATTTCCGTGTGCCATACGGCACCCTTGGGGGTGCCCACCCTTACAACCCCCAAACCCCCTTGACCCCTCCCGGATCCGCTTTGCTCTATCCGGGGCGCGCCGCCCCCGTATGAGTAATACGGGGAGAGGGGGAGAGCGGGGGATTAAGGGGATGGGTGGGGCGATCCCCCGCGAGCGATGAGGTTGCGGTTAAATTCGCATTCGGAGAGCTTAAGGTGTTGCCTTCGGCGATGTTCCGTGCGGCTTGCGCCGCGCTTGGGGGTACCCACCCAAAACAATAAGAATTCTCCTTATTCACTCGATCCGCAAGGATCGAATATCACACGACCGCAAGGTCGTATATCACACTTTTGTATGCTTCGCCTGAGGCGAGGATACAAAA
>JAEEJH010000102.1 GCA_016281775.1 Clostridiales bacterium
ACGGTTCCGCCCGATTCCGTACCTTCAAACCAACCGACAAACGTCAGATGCTGACCGTCTATGGTCATTGAAGGCAGCTGAGGCATTACAAGTTCGGAATGATCTTTGATGATCTGCGTGAACGTGGTCGAGCCCGTGTCCGTATAAATCTGATATTCACTGAATATCGTCTGCGCTTCGTTTGTCGGAACGAAGAAGCGGTACATATGGCGGTGCTTATCGGGCACGAGCTCATAAACGGAGAATCCGTTCGTCGTAAACGTTACGACGTTGCCGTCTATCGTTGATTCGAGCTGTTCGACGTTTTCGCCGAAGTGGATCACCCGCACGATGGGCGCGTCTATCTCTTCGCGGTCTGTCAAACGGACGGAAACTGTCACGGGAGCGCTCGGCTGATAGAATTCGCCACTTTCGGTGCCGTAAATCTTCATATCAAAAAGAATTACGTCCGTCATTTCTTCGACGCTGCAGCCGATCTTCTCCGCCGCCTGCTCTAAGTAAGAGTTATACTCTTCCGAATCCGGGGCGATCTCGCCGAGTTGGAGGGCAGCGTCGCCCGGGATGTGCGCGCGGACGTCGAATTTTGCCGAAACTTCGCAGTTTTCGCCGACAGTTGCTTCGATATTCGTCTCAAGCGCCTGCGCCGTGACTATATAAACCGAAAAAGAAGTCGTAACGAACGAAACAGCGTGATTGTTTAAAAGCGTGACGGTACCGTCTGCCGTCGTCAGATACTCAACGTAAACGACGTTCGGCACTCCGAGAGCCTGATACGCCGCGTCAGCCTCGTCGGGAAAAGCCGCGAGGAATTCCGGCGCGTCAGTCGGCGAGGCGGTGCCCGCGTTTGCCGCCGCAATTATGGCTTTTTTATCGTCGAGAACGTGGATGACCTGAATATCTTTATCCGAAGGAAGATCCAGCCCCGCGATCGTTACGGTAACGGGACCGTCGGGATGGACCGTCTTATTGCCTTTCTTTGCTTTGATATCGTAAAAAGCGACGGCTTCAAAATCGGTATCGAATGGGTTGCTTATCTTTTTTGCCGAAAGCTTTACGCCGTTTTCAAACGCGCCGGTCGCCGTGACCATGCCGTAGGTCAGCGTTACGTCCGGTTTGCCGGCGGCGATAACGTCGACAACCGTCGTTAAAGTTTCGAAAATCATCACGAGGCATATCGCCAGCGCGAGGAATCTTATTCTGCTTTTCATATCGGCGAATGCCTCCTTTCAAATAGCGTTGTCAATATCAGTCCTGCGGTTCGGGATCTATGACGGTGCCGGTAAACGTCGCCTCCGCCGTGGCGGTCGAGGTTGTCGGCTCTATCATATATCCGTAAAACTTAAGGCACTCCGCTTCGCCGGTGATCGGAGTCGGCGGGAGCGAGAAGCTGTTGTCTGCAAGTATCGGGATCCGGTCGAGCCCTGACGACGTGCTGTCGACAAGACCTGCGCTGTAAGTGTAAACCGCGCCGCCGTTCGGGCCGGTCACGCCGGAAAGCAGAGTCCATAACGTGCCGTTCACGCTGTACGAGACGGAAGAAGAAACATTGTCTTCGACCACTTCAAAGTAGATGTAAGCCGGTATCGACGTTTTGTTCTCCACGGATATGTAAGGATCCTTCGGGATAGTGAGCCCGGGGATCAGCTTATACGTGTTTTCCGTTACGAGAGCGGTCGGGTGCAGGGTGTAGGAACCGTCTTCGCCCTTAACGGCTTCGTGCTCCTGAAGAGCGAAGCGCGAGGCGAGGCGGTTGGATACGCTGAACGTGCCGTACATACGTTCCTGCGTGGTATATTTGCCCAGGACCGTGCTCATCGTCAGGACCGTACCGATCAAAAGCAGAAGAGCCGCGGCGATAAGAACGACGTGTATGGGCGTGTTTTTTATAAAATTGCCTACGGCATTGAAAATCTTCTTCACGGCGCCCTCCTCAGTCAACCTGAACGACGGTGACGGTCACCGTGAAATCGATGGCCGCTTCCATGCCGTTGATGATATTGTTATCGTAATCGTCAACTACGGCTGACGCATCGACCACCTCCAATACGAGGTTCACCGTATCGGTCACGGTCAGGCCGTTCGTCGCCGGTTTCGCGGAAACGTTGACAAAGGTCAGCGTATCGGTAAACGACGAGCCTTCTTCGGGAGTGACGGAGCCGATATGCGGATTCGAGACGAGCGAAGAAACGTCGTCGTTAAATTCGATCGTTATGACGCAGGTCGAGGCGGTCTCGGTGTTTCTGCTGATAGAGATCGGATAGGTTACCTCCCATCCGTCGGAGCCCTGCAGAGACGCAAGGGTGCCGGGGCTTACGCTGACGCTCCAGTCAGCCACGCGAGCCGTATCGCCTTTGTCGCCGACCGTGGCGTATTTTGCAAGTATTCCCGCGGCACAATAAGAAGAGAGGAACGCAAGACATACCAGCAAAAGAGCCGCGTCGTATAAAAATCCGGCGGATGGTCTCTTTTTCGTCATACGAACCCCTCCTTTCAAACTGCGCCCCCGCGGGGTACGCAATAAGTTCAAGTTTATTCTTCTTTTTCGTTATTCTGCGGTTCTTTACTTTCGGCAGAACCGTCTTCACCGCGCTCGCCGCCCGTTTCTTCGGTCTGTTCGCGCAGTTTTTTTATTTCCTGCAGCATCGCGTCGATGCGGTTTTCGCTCTCGGTCTCTTCGGCGGTCTTCTTTTTGCTCTGCGTCGAGAGGAAAAGAAGCACGAAAAGCGCTACGAGCGTCATTATCATACCCGGTACCGTGCGAACGAATCTCGGTATGACACCGATACCCGGCACGCGGAATACCACTCTGCCTTTGACCTTGGATACCGATATCGCTGAGTCGGCGGTATTGTTCGCGTCGCCCTTGGTCGTCAGGATGCCGCTCTCCTTATCGATCTCGATAATGCGGTGAACGACCGGCGTGCCCTGCGTCGAATAGACGACGACGTCGCCGATATCGTATTCCGAAGCGCGCTTCACGATGATGAGATCGTTTGCGGAGAGCGCCGGCTCCATACTGCCGGTCAGTACGACCGCCGCGCCGACGCCGAGAGGCATCGGCATACTGTCGCCGAAGACGAAGCTCGACGTCAGATAGTAGGCACAGTACAGAGCAAGCAGCACGCCGAGTACGGCCGCGATGATCTTGAGCGCTTTTTTACCGTTGTTTTTTTTCATGGGCTCTCCTCAATACGTGAGGTCAGACGCCTTTTTCTCCTTTTTTCTGCCGATGAAGGCTATTACCATGACAACGGCGGAGATGATGAGCAGAACCAGAACGTATTTTATCGCGTGGTCGCCTGTCGGAGGCGGATCGGGAGTTATATTTCCGTCATCGTCTTCCACGACTATATAGAAGCCGACCGTGATATCGTCCGCTCTGTCAAAAGCCGCTTTGTCGCCGAAATACGTGTCTATCACGTCCTGCTCGTCGCTGACCTCGAATATCCAGTTCCAGTCGATGGCGAAATCGACGACGGTATCGTTCGTCACGGTGCCTTTGAGCACTTTGACTATCTTCTCGCCCTCAAGAAGGTCGGGCACGTCGTATTTGCCGACGGCAGTCGAGCCGCTGCTCGACATATTCACGGTAACGGGCAGATCGGGATCGCTTCTGCCTTCGTACAGATATGCAAAATAGGTTATTTCTCCGCCGCTCTTGTTGATGAATTTGATCACGGTCTCGGCCGCCGTACCGGGCGCCAGAACGCGGTCTTCGTTTTCGGAAAGAACGGTGGTATCGTAATAAGCGCTGAAAAGCGAGAGATCGGCGCTGCCGTCTTCACGTACGTCGGTCTCCGATCCCCACGTGAGATGCTGATCTCTGAGCTCGAGCGTGTGCAGCGGTTTTGCGCTGTTGCCGGCGTAGGTCAGCACGAGTATCAGCGGCAGGGTCAGAGCCGTGCAGATAAAGAGTATGAGAGCCGTGGGAAAGACCCACTGCCAGACGCTTTTTTTATTACTCATTTTCGGCTCCTTTCCGCGCTGATTTTGCGTGATTTTTTACCATTTTGCTAATATATATATTATATAATGAGAAATTTTATCGGTTTGGAAATGACCCCAAACTTTGGAACAAACCGCCGCACCCCGGTTCACCCGGAGAACGCCGGTTTGTTTCAAAATCGGTAGTCCCGCCGCCCGCCCGCCACGTGGGCGGACGGCGGAAAACCTGATTGATTTGATTTGTCTAACTGTCAGACAGAATTAGTCGACCTGTACTATGTAGAGAGTGAGATCAACAACTTCTTCGAGGTTGTAGTTGGCAGCCGCCGGAGCGTTAGCCGCGGGAACGATTGTCGTGCCGGCAGCGAGGTCACCGAGCAGAGTGTCGGCAAAGTCGGGGTCTACAGGCGGAAGAGTATCTTCAACGAACGTCCATTCCCAAGTCAGCGTGATCTTGCCGATTTCATCAGCAAGGTTGGCGCCGGCATGATAAACAGAAGCGAATGCGCCGCCGTTTTCGAGCTGATCTTTGATCGAAGCAAGCGTACCGGTATAAACTGTCTTGTCGGCATCATCAGCAGCTTCTGCATTGAGCGTCAAGGTGAATACTACGGGATAGTAGTCTGCCGCAAGAGTAAACGTATCGTCGACAGCAGCAGTGGTCATATCTGCATAAGTACCTGCTTTAAGGAAAACTTCTTCGAGGTCGTCGCCGAAGCTCATTCTTACGGCTACGTCAACTTCAGGCTGACCGGAAACTTCGAACGTGATACCTTCATCGTTTTTGGTACCCGGAGCTACGAGTTTATCGGTGTTGCTGGATTTAACCGTTATGCCGGTCGTGGTGTTGGTGGGGGTGTTGCCATTAGCAACACTCTTGTAGTTTACGTCAAACAGTGAGCCGCTGGAAGTGATAACTACGCCGAATTTTGCAACGCGGGCGGTATCGTCAGCGTCTGCGCCTGTGACGTACTTTGCGAAAGTTCCGCTGACAAAGCAGCTTGTGATCAGTGTGAGAGCTACCATGAGAATAGCTGCTCTCATAGCCCAATTCTTTTTCATTTAGAATTGACCTCCTATTTAATATATTTTTTTGTTGGGACAAAACTGTCCTCTGAGTTTCGGGACATACGCTGCCCCAACGGTGAGTCAGTCTCACTCTATATCACTGCTGCGTCAGCGTGGCGTCCGGCACAGTCAGAAATATACGTTTGTTTGATAAAGTCACCTGCCTGCCCGGCAGGTTTTGCGGAAAGCGGATATTAAAAAATTTATTATTCTATATAATTATAATCCCGCGCTGCCCGTTTGTCAATAGATATGCGAAAAAAATTATTGACAAAAATTAAAATATTTTTTGCGGTAAACCGGCAGTATAATACGACCGCGGACGGTGATCAGCCCGCGGTCACTCTGTTCATTTGCGTTTCGGCTATTTGCCGCGTGGCGCTTATTCCGCGCCGCCGTCGGACTTGCCGTCTGCCGTATCCGTGGGTTTATTATCCGTCTGACCGTTATTCTTTTCGGCTTCTCTTTCCGCGGCGAGAGCGCGCAGACGTTTGAGCTCTTCTTCAAGCTCGTCTGACTGGCTCTTCGTCTTTTTGGCGATCCTCGTACGGCGTATCACGTCGTAAACGATGAAGAGTATCACCGGCACGCCTATGAATATGACCATGCCGAGTGGTTTCTGAAGGAAATATATGAACGCGCCGAGCTTCGGTATTCTCGATTTATATATACCGACGACTTTTTCAGCCTTTATGAAGCCTTCTGCGCCTTTATCGTCCGTATTGTTGGCGTCGCCTTTGGTATGGAAAGCGGGCTTGCCCTGTTCGTCAGTCGTTACACCTATTATTCTATGCGTGGTGACCGTGCCCTGCTTATCGATAAACGAGATGATATCGCCGACTTTGAGCGTGCCCGTATCGACCTTTTTGACGATGATGAGATCGTCTACCTCGATATGATCGTCTGTCGGTCGCGTGGTGAGGAACTGTATCACTTCGCCCGCGTCGTTTTTGATTATACTGTCGATTATATTTATCTCCGTGTAAGCGTCGCTTTCCGTTTTTACGGTATCGCCGACTTTGCAGGACGCTATCTGCTCCGCGGTCAGATCGAGCACGTTTTCAACTTTGACGATATGCTGCACGTCGCTGCTCATTGATCCGGATTTGACGACCATGGGCGTGACGCCGAAGACCGACGGCGGAACGTCGGGATTGACGAGACCTTTGATTATGATCGTGATATTGAAAAGCAAAAGCAGCCCGAAAACCGCGCACAGAACGATCCCTATGACGGTCAGTATTTTATTGCCGACGGATGATCCGTTATTCTTTGCAGATTGATTGTCAGCCATAACTTCTCCTTCATTTTTTCGTATCGGACTCGATAAACGAGAGTGACTTTTCACTCATTTGACAATTATACAGTATCAATTTTAACGCAAAACCCCGTGTTTGTCAAGAGTTTTTTATAAAAAAACACAAAATGTGCCCCAAACTTTAAAAAACGGGTCGTTTTTTCAACCTTTTTGCAGGTTCCGATCACGCTTTTCATACATTTATGGCATATTATGGTTTGCCGCGAGCCGTCTTTTTACGCACGGGCGCCCGAATTTTCGGATCGTTTTGTGAAAATATCCGTCGCCGAGCCGCGTTTCGTTATTCTCCGGGTCGGCAAACAGCGAAAGATCCCGCGTTTTGCATGGCGCTTTTGACGGCGAATAAAGGGATACCGGCCGCAGCTTTTGTTTCGCCGGCATCGCCGACCCGGATCGCCGTAAGCGGAAAAACAGTATTGCAAATCCCGTAAGGCTGTATGATATTTGCTTGCACCGCACGGCGAACGTATCGCGCGGCGCGGCGAACGCGTATACCGCTTGCCCGCGGGGCAGATATCGCCGCCGGCTGTTTTTGGGTGCGGTCGGCATTTTAGTGGGGATCTTTTAACGATTTTGAATTTTTGTATTTTATTTCCTGCAAAATACCGGCTGAAAGAACGCTTTCGGCGCGCTGTTTCGGCGCCGGTTTATCTTCCGCGTCCGTTTCTCTTCTCCGCCGCTTTATGCCGCCGTTACGGACGGCAAGATATAGAAAGTATGAAGAGCCCGGGCGGGGCTCCGGTCCGGTGTCATAATATTACGTTATATTTTATTTTTTCTTTGTGCTTTCCGTCGGGATCGAACCGTGAAAACGGCTTTGCCGTCTTTACGCACTGCGCGCCGCGGCGCGCGCTTTAGCGCGCGTTCGTTTTGTGTTTTGCGGCCGGAGCCGGTTTTTACCCGGTAATGCGTTTGATCAGCTTTTCGTTAGCGTTCTGCATATCGAGAACGATCATCACGTCACAGCAGTTGAACGCGCGGTCTATGAAGCCGTTACGCGATACGGTCGCGCCGAACTTAAGATACGCTGCGAGAAGCCCCGGGATATCCGCGTCACGCGGGGATATTCCGGTTTTCGTGCCGTACTCGAACGGCTCGCGGACGGCGCGTACGTCGAAACTTTCGCACAGATATTTTTCGCGGAGGACTGACGTGCAGTCTTCGTATACGCCGGGATCAGTTCCGTGCAGCGAACAGGTGCCGATGATATACCGCAAGCCCCTGTCCTTCACGTACGAGATCAGCCCGCGCCAGAGCAGAGTTATCACGGCGCCGTTGCGGTGGTCGCCGTGCACAACGGCTCTGCCCGCCTCGGCGATGCCGCCCTCCGCTTTCCGAAGCGGCGAAATATCGAACTCTTCCTCCGTTTTGAAGGGTTTTCCGCAAAGCGTATCCCCGGTCGCGAGTCTGTACGTGCCGACGATTCTGCCGGTCCCGACCTCGGTCACTATGACCGAATCGGTAAAAGCGTCGTATCCGTCGTCGTCAAGCCCGTACGGATCGTTTTTTCCGGCGTCGAATTCTTGCAGAAGATATTCGTAACGCAGTCTCTGTACCTCTTTCAGCTCATCTTTATTCTCCGGATCGAGCAGCCTGACGGTATATCCGTTTGATCCGTTATGTTCCATGTTGAAATACCCCTTTCAGGTCAAGTGTTATTCCATCCGATTTGCTTTCGTATCTATTTATTCTGATGATTTTCGGGGCAAAAACGCTGTCGCTCAAAGGCGGCAATAAGCCTCAAAATGGGGCGATTTTGCCGTTCGTTTTATTCGGTTTTGTTAAGATTATCTTTAGTTGTGTTGATCGAGGCGATAAGCATGCAGCGGATCGAGCCGCAATGGTTTTTCAATGGCTTATACCGATCTTCTGGCATATAACCTGTTTCAAAAAGAAGTTCAAGCCAATACTCGGTTTCGTTACACTCTTTTTGAGCGATTTCAAGTTTAGAAATAAAATCCTTTGTTCCTTGTGCATACTGCGCTTCATGGATATTGGCGCCTATGGAGGTACCGGACCGTAAAAGCTGATTTGTCAATACAGATTCGCGATGAA
>JAEEJH010000103.1 GCA_016281775.1 Clostridiales bacterium
AGTGAAACGACTTTGGGAGGGGTGTCCGGGGTTCCCCGAAGCAACTTGTTGCTTTGGGGGTTCACGGTAAGGGGGTTTGGGGATCAGTAGGGGCGGGCAATCCCCAAGGGCGGCGGAGCCGCACGGAAGTCGCGTAGCGACACCTTCACTATTAACTATTAACTATTCACTATTCACTCTTACCTCGCGTCAGCTCGCGCGGCTTTAACGAAAACGTCGTAGCCGTAATCGGGCGAAAAGCATACGATCACGCCGCCCGAGCAAACGGATATATGCGAATACGAAAGCGGTATCACGAAATTGCCGTCGAGATCGATAACGCCTTTTTTGCCGGTCCTCGAACCGACGACGGCGAGTCCCTCGTAATAAGGCGTGGCGTAGGTGTATACCGTATCGGCTATCCACGCGCCCTTGGTCGCGTAAAAGCCGTAATATCCGTTTTTCGAGAGCATTATCCTCTGATTTGAATAAGATTCGAATTTATAGCCGGTCGGCATTTTGAATTCGGCGCCTTCTTTGTTTATCAGCACGTCCTTGTCTTCAATGACCGTTTTGCGGATATCGTAATAGATCTTTCTCATCCTCACGTAGCCGCCGTCGAAATAAAGCGCGCCTATACCGCCTTCGTCGCGGCATCCGACGAGTATCTGATTTTCGGTCTTGACCTTGTTTTCGATCACGACCTTCCCTTTTTCGTTCAGATAACAGATATCGCCCTTATAGTCTACTGCTCCGAGGCCTTCGCTGTAATTGTACGCCTCCTGATATATGGCGTTTCTCAGCTTCGTGCCGTCGGTTCTGTTGATGCCGTACAAATTGCCGGAGCGGAACACGGTGAACTGTCCGTCGGCTTTGCCGAAATACGACGGATAGTTATAGTAAAGTCCGCGTGAATCGCGCGCGTCGTAATCGGATGGCTTTAGCTCCTTCAGTTCTTCGTCGATATAATAATACTTGCCGTCCTTTATGAAAAGCGGTCTGTCCTCTTTATCGCGCTCGTAGGCGAATTTCAGCTCCGCCTCGTCGGAATACGAGTACAAAAGCTCCCCGTTCCCGTTATAAAACGAGAGCGCGCCCTTGTCCGATACGACGAGCATACCCATATAAACGTCGACGGCGCGGCGCTGTTCCGTTTGTTCCGCCGGCTCAAACGACCTTTCGCTGCCCGAATACGTTACCTTATATCTGATCCTCGTCATGAGGTCGTTTTCGTCGTCGGAGTCGGGCAGTCCGCTCATAACGAGGCGCAGGATCTTCATCGAACCGGGATCGTACAAGTCTTCGCTCGCCTTATACCCGTCGTTCATTACGCCGTAATTCGATATGAGCTTTTCGTGTTCGGTCAGATCGAACGCCTCTTCCGTTGTCGGGACGGGATCCGTGACCGGAGCGGCGGAAGACGCCGGCTCCGTCTCCGGCGCTTCCGTAGTCGGGGCTTTTGTATGCGTCTCCTCCGAGGTTTCCGGCGTTTTGTCGAATTTACCCTCGGCGTACAGGATGACCGCGACCGTGATCGCGCAAAGCAGTATCACGGAAATCACGGTTATTATAATGTCAGCGCTTCTTTGTTTCATAAATCAATAACCTGTATAGCGTGCGCGAAGTACGCTTCGCGTACGGTCGGCTCCGCCGACGTCTTAATTTGCAGTTTGCGTTTTATTCCTGTTCTTCTTCCGCTTCTTCCGGTTCGACGAACGTGAAATGCGTTATCTTTTCGTCTTCCTTCGGTCTCATGACTATAACGCCGGAGGCTGTTCTGCCGTAGACGGGTATATCGGAGACCTTGAATCTGATGACGTTGCCCTTGTCGGTTATGAGCATCAGATCGTCGTTTCCGGATACGGAGGCGATGCCGGCTATAAGACCGGTCTTATCGGTGACCTTATGGCATACTACGCCCTTGCCGCCTCTTCTGTGGACGGGGTATTCTTCGAATTCGCTGCGCTTGCCGAAGCCGTTTTCGGTGATCGAAACGAGAGTCTTGCCCTCTTCGACCACGGCGGAGCCGCATACCTCGTCGCCGTCGGCTATATTCATACCGCGCACGCCGGCAGCAGTTCTGCCCATCGATCTGACGTCCGCTTCGTCGAAGCATACTGACTGACCGTTTTTCGTCGCGACGATGATCTTATCCGTGCCGCTCGTGAGATGTACCGACAAAAGCTCGTTTCCTTCGTCGAGCGTGAGGGCGCGTTTGCCCGTTCTTCTCTGGTAGCTGAATTCGGAGATCGGCGTCTTTTTGACCGTGCCGTTCTTCGTCACCATGAACAGATATTTGTCTTCTTCAAACGATCTGACCGGTATCAGCGCCGTTATCATCTCTCCTTCGGATATTTCAAGCAGGTTGACCACGTTTGTGCCTTTGGCGTTCGCGCCGGCTTCGGGGATCCTGTAAGCTCTCGATACGAATACCTTTCCGGTGTTCGTGAACAGCATCAGATCGTCGTGCGTGTTCGATATCACGACCTTGTCGACGTAGTCCTCGTCCTTCGTCGCGGTGCCGCGTTTGCCCGTGCCGCCGCGTCTCTGCGCGTTATACTCTGTTACGGCTCTGCGTTTGAAATAACCGCCTCTCGTCATGGTTATGACGCAGGTCTCGCGTTCGATAAGATCTTCGTCCAGGATCTCGTCTTCGCATTCCTCTATCTGCGTTCTTCTCGCGTCGCCGAATTTCTCCTTTATCTCGAGAAGCTCTTTTTTGATTATCTCAAGCACCTTGCTTTCGTCCGCGAGCACGCCTTCGAGCTCTTCAATGAGCTTTTCGAGTCTGTCGAGCTCTTCTTCGATCTTGAGCGTTTCAAGGTTCGACAATCTGCCGAGCTGCATATCGACTATCGCCTGAGCCTGTATATCGTCGAGCGGGAAAGCCTCGCATAACGCAAGCTTCGCGTCCGGTATCGACTTCGACGCTCTGATTATCTTTATGACCTCGTCGATATTTAGTATCGCGATCTTAAGACCTTCGAGTATGTGAGCGCGTTTTTTCGCGCGGTCGAGCTCGAAAGCGGTCCTTCTTCTTATTATCTCCTCCTGATAGGAGATATAATGCTGAAGTATCTCTTTTAAATTCAGGACCTTCGGTTCGCCGTTGACGAGCATCAGCATATTCACGGCGCAGGTGTCCTGAAGCTGGGTATATCTGTAAAGCTGATTGAGTATCAGACTGCCGTTGCCGTCTCTTCTGTACTCTATGACTATCTTCATGCCGCGGCGGTCGGATTCGTCGCGCAGGCCGGTTATGCCCTCTATGCGCTTCGCTTTGACGAGATCCGCGATGTTTTCGACGAGCATCGCCTTGTTTACCTGATACGGCAGCTCGTAGACCTCTATTCTGTGCTTGTCTTCGATCACCTCGGCTTTTGCTCTGACCGTTATCTTGCCTTTGCCGGTGTAGTACGCGCGGCGTATGCCGGAGGTGCCGTGTATCGTCGCGTAGGTCGGAAAATCGGGGCCCTTTATATATTCCATTATATCCTCGATGTTCGCGTCGGGGTTGTCTATAAGGAATACCGTGCCGTCTATGACCTCGTTCATATTGTGCGGCGGTATGTTCGTCGCCATACCGACGGCGATACCCACGGCGCCGTTTACGAGTATGTTCGGAAAACGGGACGGCAGGACCGTCGGTTCTTCTGTCGTGCTGTCGAAGTTCGGCATGAAATCGACGACGTCTTTGTCGATGTCGGCGAGCATTTCGTTCGCAAGCTTCTGCAGTCTCGCCTCGGTGTAGCGGTAAGCCGCCGCGCCGTCGCCGTCGATATTGCCGAAGTTGCCCTGGCCTTCGACGAGCGGGTAGCGGAGCGAGAACGGCTGAGCGAGACGCACCATCGCGTCGTATACCGACGCGTCGCCGTGCGGATGGTACGAACCGAGCACGTTACCGACGACCTTTGCCGATTTTACGGTCGGATTGTCCGCTGTGTATTTGCTTTCGTACATTGAATATAATATGCGTCTGTGGACCGGTTTAAGACCGTCGCGCACGTCGGGCAGAGCGCGGTCGACTATGACCGACATCGAATATTCGAGAAAGGACTTTCTGACCTCTCTCTCCATATTCGCGAGTATTATTTTCTGATCCGGAAATTCAATGTTTTCGGTTTTATCTGTGGTGTTTTTCACGTTGTGATCCCTCTCGTTTTCGTATCGCTCAGACGTCTATATTCTCAACGAATTTCGCGTTTTTCTCTATGAATTCGCGGCGCGGATCGACCTTGTCGCCCATAAGCGCCGAGAATATCTCGTCGCACTGCATCGCGTCTTCTATCGTCATTCTGACGATCGTACGCGTCTCGGGATTCATCGTCGTCTCCCAGAGCTGATCCTTGTCCATCTCGCCGAGACCTTTGTAGCGGTTGACCTTGCAGCTGCCGCCGAGCTCTTCGAGTATGACGTCGCGTTCGGCGTCGTTATACGCGTATCTGACCGTGTTCTTGCCCTTCATAATCTTATAAAGCGGAGGCATCGCGGAATAGACGTGGCCTTCTTCAATGAGCCCGCGCATGAAGCGGAAGAAGAAAGTGAGAAGAAGTATCCTGATATGCGAGCCGTCGACGTCGGCGTCCGCCATTATTATTATCTTGCCGTAACGGAGTTTGTTTATATCGAAGTCCGGGCCGATGCCGCAGCCGAGCGCCTGGATTATCGGCAGAACCGACTGGTTCGCGTACACTCTGTCAAGCCGCGACTTTTCGACGTTCAGTATCTTGCCGCGCAGAGGCAGTATCGCCTGGAAGCGGCTGTTTCTGCCGTCTTTGGCAGAGCCGCCGGCGGAGTCGCCCTCTACGAGGAACAGCTCGGTCAGCTCAACGGAACGTTCGTGGCAGTCCGCGAGCTTGCCGGGCAGCGTCGAGCCTTCGAGCGCGTTTTTGCGGTTGCGCGATTCGTCGCGCGCCTGTCTCGCTCTCTCGCTCGCCTTCATCTCCTCGTAGATCTTGTCGATTATGAGGCGCGCCGTGTCGGGATTTTCTTCGAAGAACTCTTCGAGCTTTTCGGTGACTATCTTGTCGACGAAGACTTTGACCTCGCTGTTGCCGAGCTTCGCTTTCGTCTGGCTCTCGAACTGGGCGTCCGGCAGTTTTACGGATATTACCGCGGTAAGACCGGAGCGCACGTCGTTTCCGTCGAAGCCCTTGTCCGTGTCTTTTAGCACTTTAATGCGCTTGGCGTAGTTGCTCGTGACGCGCGTGAGCGCCGTTTTGAAGCCGGTCTCGTGCATGCCGCCGTCTATCGTCGCCATGTTGTTCGCAAAGCTGACTATCGTATCGTCGTATTTCGTATTGTACTGCATCGCGATCTCGGCGGTCATATCGCCCTTTTTGCCCTTGATGTATATGACCTTGTCGTGAAGCATGTCGCAGTGCTTATGACTGTTCAGATATTCGACGAACGAGCTGATGCCGCCTTCGTAGTGAAGAGTATCGGTGCGCTGTTCTTCGCCTCTGTCGTCGACCATTATGATCTTCACGCCGGCGTTCAGAAAAGCCTGCTCTCTCATTCTCGTCATTATCATGTCGTAATCGAAAACGACCTCTTCGAATATCGTCGGGTCGGGCTTGAACGTGACCTTCAGACCGTGCTCGCCGCATTTGCCGATCTCTTTAAAGGGTTCGACGACCTCGCCGCGCTCGAATTTCTCGGTCGACCTGATACCGCCGTGACAGTTTTCGACTTTCATCCATTCGGATAAGGCGTTGACGACCGAAGCGCCGACGCCGTGCAGTCCGCCGGATATCTTGTATCCGCCGCCGCCGAATTTACCGCCCGCGTGAAGCACCGTGAAAACGACCTCGAGCGTCGGTTTTCCCGTGTCGGCGTTGATGCCGGAGGGTATGCCTCTGCCGTTGTCGGATACCGTGCACGATCCGTCTTTGTTGAGGATAACGTATATCGTATCGCAGTATCCCGCCATAGCCTCGTCGATCGAGTTGTCCACTATCTCGTTTACAAGGTGGTGAAGACCTTTGATCGACGTCGTGCCGATATACATACCCGGACGCACGCGCACCGCCTCAAGCCCTTTGAGGACCTGTATTTGTTCTTCGTTGTAATCGTTTTGAATTTTTTCTGCCATGATTTTTCTCTCTTTATGTTAATGAGTCAACTGTTTTCTTTATTTTATCAAACTTGCGATCCGTTTTGAAATGCGCCTTGCCGATCTATTATCGGGTGCGGAACAAAAAGGATATACGCGAAATCAGAGGGTCGGACCGTTCGGCTTTGCCGAATGGTCGCGCGCGGTAAAGGGGGGCGCCGCGCGCGGGATCACCGTGAGAAAGCGGCTTGAACCGCCGTTTGAATGACGTGATTCGTTTTGTCCGCTTTCTTTATACAACTATCACATATTCACTATTCACTTTTACCTCTTACTTCGTACCAGCAGGGCATATCGCGTTCAAAGGAACATATCGCTTTTTTCGGCGATATATTTGCTTTTCGAATGAGAATAGGGTCGTCGAGGCGCCGACCCCTACAGCCCGCCGAATTATATTTGTGCTGAACGTTCATTTATGGGGACTCCCCGCCCCCCTCTCGTGAACCCCCAACGCTCACTTCGTTCGCGTCGGGGAACCCCTCGTCACCGCCCCCATACCCCCACCATCCCCCCGTTATTCCAACGGGGCTTATCGCCGCCCCAAGAGATCTTTGATCGCTTGGGAGGGGTTAAGGGGGTTTGGGGGTTGTAAGGGTGGGCAACCCCCAAGGGCGGCAGAATGCCGCACGGGAAGTCGGCTTTGCCGACACCTTACTTATTCACTATTCACTATTCACTATTCACTCTTACTTTTTACTTTATTCCTACGTTCTTCCGAGCAGAGTTTTCGCTCCGAGCTGCGTAAGATATACTTTCCCGCCGTCGGTTATGATGAACGCTTTCGGCAGCTCGTCCGTGACGTTTATGAGCCGCCCTTCTTTTTCGGCGCGGCGGAGAAAATCGACCGTATCTTTATTCTGACTCGCCTGATCGAGATCGAATATGCCGATTATGCTCTTTCTTCTCACCACGTTGTCGCCGCCTATATGGACGTACATCATATCACTTTACCGTCTTTCACGTTTATTACCCTGTCGGCGTTCTTTATTTTTTCTTCGGCGTCGCAGCACGTTATTATTATCTGCTTGCCCGTAAGATGGTTCATGAAGAATTCCGATCTTTTGCTGTCGAGCTCGCCCATCACGTCGTCGAGCAGGTAGACCGGGTATTCGCCGGTCACCTCGTAAGATATATCGCCCTCGGCGAGCTTCAGCGCGAGCGCAAGACTGCGCTGCTGACCCTGTGAACAGAACTTTCTCGACGAATTTCCGTTGAGTTTTATGTCTATATCGTCCTTCTGAGGGCCGAAAAGCGACGTTTTGAAATATATCTCACGGTCGAGGCTCTCGGTGAATTTCTTGTAATACAGTCTCGCCGTCTGCTTCGTATCTTTTATCTGCGAAATATCGTCGGCGACGCAGACCTCGTACTGAAGATCCGCTTTTTCGGCGCCGCCGGTCATCTCTTCTATATACCGGCAGACGGTCTGACCGAGCTTCGCGCAGTATTTTTCACGCAGCCGCGTTATATTTGCGGCGTACTGCGCCATCTGCTCCGCAAGCGACTCGAAAAGCAGTCTGTTGTCAGCCGATCCGGCATCGGGATTTTTCAGTAAAGCGTTGCGCTCGGAAAGCAGAGCGTTATACTTTTTCATATTCACGACGTACGACGGCGTTATCTGCGCCATCGCTATATCGAGAAAAAGTCTGCGTTCGCTCGCGGCGTCCTTTATCAGCGACAGATGATCGGGAGTGAAGAGCACGGCTCTGAAATTGCCTATGAATTCCGACGTTTTGAGTATCCTCACGCCGTTTTTATAAAGCTTTCGTCTGTCGCGCCTGTCGTACTCGGCGGTCATCGTGCTGACGCGTCTTTTGTCTTCGTATTCTATCGATATTTTTGAAGATTCGGCCGTGAAATTTATGAATTCGGATTCCTTGTTAGTGCGGAACGATCTGCCGCGCGCGAAAACGTAAACGGCTTCGAGTATGCTCGTCTTGCCCTGAGCGTTGTCGCCGTTTATCACGTTGACCCCGTCCGAGAATTCGGCGGCGGTATCGACGATATTTCTGAAATTTCTTATTTCACAGCCGATGAGCTTCAATTCTTTATACCCTTAAAACGATTCGGTTATCTTTACCGGGAAAGTAAAGTAGTAAAACGATTTGTCTTCGTCGTCGACCGGCGTCATCGCGATCGCCGAGAGCGGAGTAGTGAGCTTCAGCTTCACTTTTTCGCAGTCGAGCGCTCTGAACGTGTCGAGCAGCATCTTGCAGTTGAAACCGATCTCGATCTCGCTGCCTTCCATCTTCACGGGTATCTCGTCGTAAACTCTGTTCGTGCTCGATACGCTCGATACCGCTAAGATATTGCCGTCGAATGTCAGCTTCACCGGGCTCTTCATCCTTCCGGATTCCTTATACTCTGTTATGAACAGCGCGCGTTCAAGGCTCTCTCTTATATCTGCTACGTTCGCTATCGCCGTCGTCGTCTCGTTTTTCGGTAAAAAGCGCGTATATTCTATATATTCCCCGTCAATCGTGGAAGTATAGAACGTGACGTTCTTTACCCTGAACATGACGTGACGTCTCGCCTTTATGACGGTTATCTTTTCATCCGGCTCTTCGAGCAGCTTCACCACTTCGGAAAGCGACTTTTTCGGCACTATGAAGCGTACCTCTGTATCGATCGCGACGTCGATGTTCTCTTTGACTATATCCCCTTCGATATATCTTTCGGCGAAACGCAGGCCGTCGAGCGCGACGACGCGGATATAGCCGTTGTCTACTACGAAATACGCGCCGTTCAGCTGCAGCCTCATATTGTTCTCGCCTATCGCGAAAGACGTCTGATTTATGATATCTTTAAGCTGGCCCTGCGTGAGAGTAAAGCTCTGTCTCGCGTTTATCTCAGGCGTGTTCGGATACAGTTTGCTGTCGAGATACTGGATATCGTAACGCGACCTCTCGCTCGTGAGCGCCGCCATCATATTGTCGCCGCATTCGAAGGTTATATCGGAAGGCATATTCCTGACCATTCCGTAAAATCTCTGCGCGTTGACAAGACAGCTGCCCTCTCTTAAAACTTCAGCGTCGACGTCTATATTATATCCTTTTTCGTTGTCGTACGAATAGATATGTACTCCGTCCTTATCCGCTTTTATCTTCAGACATTCGAGTATCGAATTCTCTCTTTTTGCGGATACGGCGCCGAGAGCGGGCGTCAAAGCTTCTATAAGCTCGGATTTACTGAAAACGACCTTCATAATTTTTATCCTTTCCGAATCGTTATTGTGGATTTTTTGATTTTTTTTGATCTCCGGTCCGCCGCGCGGACCAAAGTAAGATACGATAAGTAAAAATTAGTAGTAATAGTAGTAGGCGCGGTGGAAACGGTGGATTTCCGCTTTCCTTATATAAAGGCTTTTTTGATGTGGAAATACTCTGTGCATATCCTGTTGACGCAAAACGCTTTTCTGTGGAGATCAAAACGCCGGTTTTTTCCCGTTTTGAAAACGGTGCGCCGAACGGAAAGAAACCGGCGTCTGATCCCGAAGAATTACACACGTTTATCCCCGAAAAGCTGAAAGTTAATGAATTTTACTTTCTGCTGTGCAGTTCTTTTTCCACATTCTGTTGATTGTCAGCCTTTGACCTCCGCTATTATGTCCTTTATCTCTTTTTCAAACAATGGATCGTTCATTATCTGCTTTTTCGTGACCTCGCACGAATTCATGATAGTTGTGTGATCCCTGTTGAGCAGAGCGCCTATCTGGTTCAGAGAGAAACCCGTCAGATCCCTGATAAGGTAAGCGCAGACGTGGCGCGCTTCGACGATCTCTTTCTTTTTCGACTTTCCGCGGAGCTCGTCCTTCGACGCGCCGTACCTTGCTGAAACGACTGACATGATCTTTTCCGCTATATCCTTAGGCGAGGCCTCGTAGGTTATCAGATCGGATATAGAGTTTATGACGAGCTCTTCCGTTACCGGTATGCCGTAGAGGTAACTCTTTGCGAATATCTTTGTCAGAGCGCCTTCGATCTGCCTTATGTTCTGCGTGAGATGCTCGGCAAGATAGACCATCGAAGATTCCGTAAGATCGAGTTTGTAGTCGGCCGCCTTACTCTTTATTATCGCCATGCGCAGCTCGTAATCCGGCGGCTGAACGTCCGCGGTGAGACCGCTCTGAAATCTGCCGCTCAGCCTTTCGTCGAGCCGTTTTATCTCTCTCGGCGGACGGTCTGACGAGATAACGATCTGCTTATGCGCTTCGTAAAGCTCGTTGAAGGTGTGGAAAAACTCTTCCTGCGTCGTATCTTTGCCCGCTATGAACTGTATATCGTCGATCAGAAGCACGTCGCAGTTTCTGTATTTTGCGCGGAACTGCGCCGGTCCGTCTTTCGTACGCAGAGATTCAATGACCTCGTTCGTGAAATTCTCGCTCGTTATATACAGTATTTTCAGCTCGGGGAACTGCTCCTCTATCCTCGCGCTTATCGAGTGCATAAGGTGAGTTTTGCCGAGACCGCTCGGCCCGTAGATGAACAGCGGGTTCCACGCCGAGGCGGGACTGTCCGCCACGCCGAGACAGGCGTTGTAGACGAATCTGTTCGAAGAACCGACGATGAAATTTTCAAACGTGTACTGATTCTTCTTTACCGCCGAGGCGTTTTTTTCAGCGATGCTTTTTTCTCTTTCCTCCGCTATTATGTACGGCGTTCTGCCGAGGACCGGATGATCGATATCCTCCTGTATGTCACGCTTTATCTGTTCGATATTTTTCATATCTTTATCGTAAGCGTAGACGTAAACTATCTTGAATTCGCCTATCGCCTGTTTGATTATCCGCTCAAGCTGGGTCTGCTGGCCTCTGACGTATTCAAGATTCGTCTCATCGGGAGTCATAAGTATCACGTACTGAGGTTCCATATCGACGATCTTGATCTTTTCAAAGACTGATTTGATCTTGATCTCCGTATAGACGTTACGCATATTTCTTATCACGGTCTCCCATATAAAATCGTAAGTCTGCATTTAATGTGTTGAATTATCTCCTTTCGTTTTTTGAAAAATGCAAATCGAGACACGGCCGTATCTTTATATATATTATACCACATTTTGCCGCATTTTTCAAGAGCAAATCCGAAAATAATTCGAAATTTTCGAAATTTTTTATTTCGGGTGATACGAACCGAAAATTTTGTTTGAGAAATATTTATTATATTATATCATATAATAATACTTGAAATATTTAAAATTATATGATATAATGTAAAAAATTCAAGATACGGCGGGAAAAAATGAAAAAAAATCTGTTCATACCGGATCAAATTTTCAACGATATATACGAGATCACTCCTGAATATCTTATAAGCGAAAACGTCAGGTTCGTTTTGTCCGATATCGACAACACGC
This sequence comes from Clostridiales bacterium, assembly GCA_016281775.1. Classification (GTDB taxonomy): domain Bacteria; phylum Bacillota; class Clostridia; order Oscillospirales; family CAG-272; genus UBA1248. The sequence continues at coordinate 11,450 of JAEEJH010000103.1, forward strand.
TCGTTACGTACAGCGATAAGGAACCGACGGAAAAACTGCTCGTCTGGCTCAGGTCGCTTGACGAAGCCGGAATAAAAACGGCTTTCATTTCGAATAATAACAAAAACAGGGTGTCGCGGTTCAACAAAGATCTGCGGTATCCGGCGTATCACGGTTCCGGCAAGCCTTCGAGACGGTTCGTGTTCAGACTGATGGAAGAGATGGGCGCCGAAAAAGAGAATACCTGTATAATAGGCGATCAGATATTTACCGACGTGCTTTCGGCAAAACGCGCCGGCATACGCGCGATACTCGTGCAGTCGATAGAACCGCCGAAAGACCTGTTCGGAAAAATCAAAAAAGCGCTTGAAAAAAAATACGTTGCGGAATATTATAAAAAACGTAACGGACCATAATTATTCTAAACTTGTTAAAAAAAAGTCATTGAATAAACGGAAAAAATATTGTATCATATAAAAAAATGAAAGGAGTCATTACCCATGCAGGAAAAGAAAAGCGGCGGACTTGCGTCCCTTTTACTTGTTATTTTTGCGATCATAGGCGTGGCGTGCGCGACCGTTTTTATTCTTAAAAAATTAAAAGAGCGCAAAGCGATAAAAGAAAGCGAAAGCTTCGACGATCTCGACGACGACGATTTCTGTGACTGCGACTGCTGCTGCGAGGAGCATCTCGAAGACGAAGCGGAAGAAGAAGCGGAAGAAGCAGAAGAAGACAAAGACGAAGAATAAGCAAAAGAATGAAAGACCGCCGCAAGACGGTCTTTTTTCATGCCCGAAAGAGAATTTATAAAGGATACGGTATATCGCAAACGGTCAGAGAAAGAATAATGTATGACGCTTCGCGATTTCCGTGTGCCGTACGGCACCCTTGGGGGTCGCCCACCCTTACAACCCCCAAACCCCCTACTCCCTTCCAAAGTCGTTTCACTTCCTTTGGGGCGCGGCGCCCCCCTGAGAAAGAATTGCGGGGGGAAGGGGGTACGGGGGATAAAGGGGGTGGTGGGGGCTCCCCCGTAAAAGTAAACGGTTAGAACAAATATAATTCGGCGGGCCGTAGGGGTCGGCGCCTACGAGAACCCCAACGCTCACGTTGTTCACGTCGGGGAACCCCTACGCGAACCCCCAACGCTCACTTTGTTCGCGTCGGGGAACCCCTTGCAGGCAGGACGAATGAATAAGATATCGCTTCGCGATTTCCGTGTGCCATACGGCACCCTTGGGGGTGCCCACCCTTACAACCCCCAAACCCCCTTAATCCCTCCCAAGCGATCAAAGATCTCTTGGGGCTCGCCGCGCGGCGCCCCCTGAAAGGATTGAGGGGGGAAGGGGGTACGGGGGATTAAGGGGG
>JAEEJH010000104.1 GCA_016281775.1 Clostridiales bacterium
GATTTCAGCCCCGCAAAAGGGTATAAGCAAATTCAGACTGCCGATGAAACAATTTATGAAAGAGTTTGCTGTGAAGTAAACAGGCAGATGAAAAAAGCATTTTCCTGGTGGAAAAAGATGAGCAAATAACAACACGACAAATTCCTGTTTGCCGATAGCTTTTGATCCCTTCAAAAACGCGTTTTACGGGCCTTTCTTTCGCGGGTGGGCAACTTTCCCTCCCAATCGATTTGAAGAGCACACAGACGATACTGCGCGCTGAATGCCGGCAAATAAGAACCGCCTGATATCCCCGGCGCGGCGACGCCGACGCTTCGTTTTACGCAGAAAGGAGAGAATAAAAAATCCATGCGAAATACAAAAGAACTTTACTCGTTTGAAATACCGAAACGCTGGAGCGGGCTTGTCGGCGTCAGAAAAAAGAGCTGCCGGACAGACTTTATTCTTCTTTGTGAAGAAGACCCGTCGTGCAGCGGTCTGCTCGCAAGCATCAGATGTCTGAAACGCAGGATAACAAAGCTCGACGATTATACCGAATATCTCGGCAGGATCGACGGTCCGGACGGCGAATGCCGCTATTTGTACGTTTCATACGGCCGGGAAGGCTCTGTCAGCGGGGAAAACGAAGATCTATACTGGAGATTGAGAGATCAGTTGTGCCTGGTTTTTGACAGTCTGCAGCCCGGCGACGGCTATTCAATGAAACGCGAAAACGACAATCATACAGATTAAAAGTAAAAGAATCCCGACAAATCGGGGTTTGCCGGAGGAACATATGGAACTGAAGAAATTGGAATACGATCTGACCGTTTGCAAGGCGAAAGCGATTGCGGACGTAGATACGACAGCGGACTTTTTCTTCATCGGCAAGACGGATGAGGAAATATCTCTGGTCTGCAAGACCGCCGACGTGCCGGAAAAAACGGCAGAACGGGATGACGGGTGGAAAGGGTTTCGTATTCAGGGCGTTCTCGATTTTTCTCTGATCGGTATCCTTTCAAAAATATCCGGGATCCTTGCGGAACATAAAATAGGGATTTTTGCAGTGTCTACGTACAATACGGATTATATTCTTGTCAAAAGGGAAAACTTTGAAAAGGCTCTAACGATCCTGTCAGCCGAAGGATATACGGTAGTATAATTTCCGGTGCGTCGGATGAAAACGGCCCGGACAGTCGGAATATTACGGAATAACAGCGCGGTTTTTTGCTGCGCTGTTTATTTTTTGAAAAAATCACAAAAACCTCTTGACAAATCGTGTCGTACGCGATATAATTTGCTCATATAAGTCGCATGCGATATAATTTTTGAGGTGAGATACAGATGAACGACAAATACGCTTCTCTCAGATTAAAGAACCAGCTTTGCTTTCCGCTTTACGCGGTATCAAATCTGATAACAAGAAAATATAAGCCGCTGCTTGACAAGCTCGACCTTACCTACACGCAATACATAGTCATGATGGTACTGTGGGAAGAAAAGCAGGTCAATGAAAAGTTCTTATGCGAAACGCTCTGCCTGAAATCCAACACGGTCGCCCCGCTTTTGCAGAAGCTTTCAAGTAAAGGATATATCAAAAAAGAAAAAGACGGTGAAGATGAAAGACATATCGTCATCACTCTGACAAAAGAAGGCGAAAAACTGCAGGATAAAGCGCTCTGCGTTCCGGAGAGCATTTCAAAGGAGTTTCATCTGACACCGGATGAAGCGGCGGAAATGTACCGCATCTTATACAAGATGCTCGATGAAGAGCGGGCAAATCAATAAGAATTTAATAAAAGGAGAATTTTAAAATGAACGTTTATGATTTCACAGTAACCGACAACAAAGGAAACAGCGTTTCTTTGAAGGAATACGAAGGGAAAGTCCTGCTGATCGTCAATACGGCGACGAGGTGCGGCCTTACGCCTCAGTACGAAGGGCTTGAAGCGCTTTACGAAAAATACCGCGAGCAGGGCTTCGAGATCCTTGATTTTCCGTGCAACCAGTTCGCGTTTCAGGCGCCGGGCGACGCGGAAAAGATCGATTCGTTCTGCCGCCTGAACTACGGCACGAAATTCCCGCGGTTCGCCAAGATCAAGGTCAACGGTTCCGACGCCGATCCGCTTTACGTTTATCTGAAGGAACAGAAACCCGGGAGAATAGAGTGGAACTTTGCCAAATTCCTGATCGACCGTAAGGGAAACGTCGTCTTGCGTTTCGCCCCGACCGACAAGCCGGCAACACTGGAAAAAGCGATCGAAGCAGAACTTGCAAAGTGATATATGCTGCAATTTGAGCCTTTTTCAGAGACGCTTCTCATAAAGATCCTTCCGTATATAAGGAACAACAGATCGCTTTGCAGCGAGCTTTCCGCCGGCTGCATATATATGTGGAGAAACGATACGGACGTTCGATTCTGTCTGTGGAACGAAACGCTGTCGATCAGCGAAATCATCGGAGGACAAACTGCTTTCAGCTATCCGGTCGGCGCGGACCCGGAGGGTATGATCGACGGTCTGAAAGCGTACGCGTATCAAAACCGGCTCCCGCTCCGCTTTTTTGCCGTGGATGAGGAGATCCTTGAAAAGATACGCGCGGATGAGCGTCTTGCGCAGGCGATGTGGGCATACGAGCGGCGCTGGAGCGACTATATCTACCTCGCCGAAGACGCGTTGACGTTCAAAGGTAAGAGATTCAGCGGACAGCGTAATCATATAAACCGGTTCAAAAAGCTTTACGGAGAACCGAATATAAGACTTCTGACAGAAGACGACCGCCGGAGCGTGACGGAATTTATGGAAGCGTACGAAAAAGAGCATCCGGACCGGCAAACGCTTGAAAAGCACGAGTCTGAGCAGACGAAAAATCTCTTTGACGTCTCTTTTTCGCTCGGGCTTTACACCGCGGGGCTGTTTGTCGATGATAAACTCGCGGCGTTCAGCATCGGAGAGATCTCGGGCGATATGCTGCTGATACATACGGAAAAGGCGTTGAGAAAATACGAGGGAGCGTATCCGACCATGTATTCCGGTTTCGTCCGCCTGATCGGTGATCAGGCGGAGCGGATGCCGAAATACGTCAACCGCGAAGACGATTCGGGCGACGAGGGGCTCCGCACTTCAAAAATGCAGTATCATCCGACGGCGCTCGTAAATAAATACCTCGTCCACGTCGGAACACCCGCCGCGAAAGCCGTGCCGGGAACGGTGCTGGCGGGTGGGGATATCGTTCTGACCGAGATCCGGGAAAGCGACAAGCCGGCGTATCTTGCGATGAATACGGACGTGAACAACAACCGTTTCTGGGGCTATGACTACCGCGAGGATCCGGGAATTACCGGTGATTTGACCGAAGATACTTTTTACGAGTCCGTATTATTCGATATGCGGGCGGGCGACTCGGTGAATTTCGCCGTCCGCCAAAGCGAGAACGGACCGATGATCGGAGAAACGGTGCTGTGGAACTTCACCCCCGACGGATATGCCGAGGTCGGCTGCCGGCTTTTTCCCGCCTGTCACGGCAAGGGGTACGGAAGCCGCGCGTTTGCTCTGACCGCCGATTATGCGGAGCGCACGCTGAACGTCCGCGTTACGGCGCGATGCTTTCACGAAAACGCACCGTCACGACGGATGATCGAAGCGAACGGGTTCGTACCCGTCCGTCGGGATGATACATACGTATATTTCGAACGTAAGACAGAGAAGTGATATAAAAAAGGAGAAACAAAATGAAAATATCGGAAGCAATCAGAAAAAGACGGAGCGTCCGCACGTTTGACGGTACCGCTCTGACCTCGGATGACGCACGTAAACTCATTGATTACTGCGGGAGCGTCGACAATCCGTACGCCATACCGATCGTATGGAAGCTGCTTGACGCCGGCGAGCACGGATTGTCAAGCCCCGTGATCGTCGGTACAGACACCTTCATAGCCGGGAAAATGCGCCGCGTTCCGCACGTCGAGGAGGCGTTCGGATACTCTTTCGAAAAGATCGTTCTTTACGCCGAGTCGATAGGCGTAGGTACGACGTGGATCGCCGGGACGATGAACAGAGACGCGTTTGAACGCGCTCTTGACGTTGAGCAGGGAGAGGTCATGCCGTGCGTCAGCCCGGTAGGTTATCCGGCAAAGAAGATGTCGATACGTGAAACCGTGATGAGAAAAGGCGTCAAAGCGGACAGCAGATTCGATTTTGAAGAGCTGTTCTTTGACGGCGGTTTTGAAACCCCGCTCACGGAAGAAAAAGCCGGAGCGCTCAAAGACGCTCTTATCGCGGTGCGGCTCGCGCCCTCTGCGGTCAACAAGCAGCCGTGGCGGGTCGTCGTATGCGGCAGCAAAGCGCATTTTTATGAAAAGCGGAGTAAGGGATACGTTTCCGGCGACGGCTGGGATATACAGAAAATAGATATGGGCATCGCGCTCTGTCATTTTGAACTTGCCGCAAAGGAGTGCGGGCTCGACGCGGCGTTTGAGATCGAGGATCCGGAACTGCATACCGACGGCGATACGCATTATATCGCGTCGTACGTTCTGAAATGAACGGACCGGTTTTAGCAAAACGATACGGGGAAAGATCCGAATGAAAACGGCAGTAAGATATTATTCGAAACTCGGAAACACAAAAAAGATCGCCGAAGCGATCGCTGAAGAAGCCGGAGTAAAAGCGATATCGGTAACGGACGAACCCGACCTCACTGAATACGCCGACGTCCTCTTTCTCGGCGGGGCGCCGTACGCCAATATCATGGCGCCGCAGCTGAGAGAATACGCAGAACGGCTGCCGGCGGACAAGATCGGGCGCGTCGCTCTTTTCACCACGTCAAACCGGTCGAGAAGAACGGTACGGGCGCTCAGAAAAATACTCACTGAAAAAGGGATCCCGGTAGAGAAACGTTATTTCTACGCGCATATGACGCGAATAAAAGCGCGCATCGGTCCGGCAAAAGATTTCGCAGGGATGATAATAAAATGAAAAAAATCAAAACAGCGTTTATAATGAACGTATGCCTCTTTGTTCTGGAAACGTTCGCCGTCGCCTGGATGATGAGCGGCATCAGCGGCGGTCTTCTGACCTCGTCAAGGCTTGGAATACTCAAGTATTTTACAGTTGATTCAAACATACTGATGGGGATCATAGCTCTCGTAGCGGCTATCGACGAGTGGAGAGTGTTTAAAGGAAAACAAAGCGAGGTCCGCGCCGGCAGTTACGTTCTGAAATTGATAGGGACCGTCGGCGTCACTCTGACTATGCTGGTCACGGTATTTTTCCTTGCTCCGACGACCGCAAACACGTACGGGTTTTTCGCCTTGTTCCATAACAGCAATTTCTTTCTGCATCTGTTTAACCCCGTTCTGTCTCTTATAGTGTTTCTCGGCTTTGAAAAGACGGCAAAGATCCGTTTCAAACATACTTTTTCCGGAATAATACCGATGGCGGTTTACGCCGTATATTACGTTACAGCTGCGCTTACGCACGCGGAAAACGGTGTTATTGCGGCCGGCTATGACTGGTACGGATTTTTCTTCGGCGGAGTCACCAGCGTCCTGTACGTTTTGCCGGCGCTGCTGCTCATAACGTACGCGATCAGTTTTGTTCTCTGGAAGCTGAACAGGCGAAAAGCATAACGCGTTAAACGAAACGACCGCGATAATATTATACAGGTAACGAAAATGAACGAGAAAATTGAAGAATTTAATATTCAGGAATACATGACAAAGGGCGTCGAGCGCATAGTTTCGGATGCCTTGAAAGCAACCGCAAAGAACCCGCACGAAACGGCGTTTATGCTCAAATTTGCCGCCGCAAGCCGCGCCGCTTCTCAAAAGACGAAAAAAGCTCCGGCGGCTGCGTGCTTTATGAAAAGCGCGAGCTTGTTGAAGCTTTGATAAAACTATCGCATTAAAATACATAATAACGGAGGAAAACAAAATGAAAACAGCGATACGCTATTTCACAAAATCAAAAAAAGGCAACACGAAAAAACTTGCCGACGCGGTGTCTGCGGCGCTCGGTATCGAAGCGCTTGACGTTTCGCGCGATCTTTCCGAGAAAGTCGACAGACTGTTTCTTATCAACGCGATGTATGCCGCGAATATCGACAGGGAAGTCAAGGAATTTCTCGAAAGAAACAAGGACAATATAGGCGAAGTCGTCAATATGAACACCGCCGCATCCGGTTCGTCTACGTGGAAAGCGGTCAAAAAAGTGACGGACGAACTCGGTATAAAACTCAGCGAAAAAGAATTCCACTGCGCCGCGTCGTGGATCTTTATCAACAAAGGTCTTCCGACGGATGAAGATTTCAGACGCGCCGGAGAGTTTGCGGCGTCGCTCATATAAAATCTGATAAGCGGAGGAAATAAACATGGAGATCAAAGCAGTCAAATTCAGAGCTGATGGGTTTTATACTCAGCCGTTCGCATTCGGCGGCGAGGAGGGACCGCAGAATTTCGATCCGAGCGTCCGTTATCGCGGAAGCTTGCAGAACTATCTGATTGATACGGGCGACGAGGTGATCCTCGTCGATACCGGTCTTCCCGCGGGAACGCCGGAGGAGACGCCGGACGAAAAAAGCCCGCTCTTCACCGGGCGCGACATCTGCAGCTATACGGAAGCGTTCGCCGCGCTCGGCTATAAGCCGGAGCAGGTAACGAAGATCCTTCTCACGCACAAACACGGCGACCATTCGGGCGAGCTTCGCTCATTCCCGAACGCCGAAATCTACGTAAACGAAGATGAAATGTCGGCGGCGGAACTGGAGGGACTTTCAAATATAGTCCCCGTAAAGTTTACCGACGGCGCGTATTACAATTTCCCGGCAAGTCAGAAGATCGCCGACGGCGTTTATTTCATCAAAGCCAAAGGACACACAAACGGCAACAGCCTCGTGATCGCGGAAAACGACGGCTTGTTCTATATGCTCCACGGCGATATCACCTACGTCGACGAGGCGCTGTACGAAAACAAGCTCTCGGTCGTATATGAAGATCCCGCCGCCGCGCGCGAGACGCTTGACCGCGTGCGTGAATTCGTACGCAATCATCCGACGGTTTACTGCGGAACGCATACGCCGCAGGGATATGAAAGCCTCGAGGCGAAGCGTGTGATCGACCTTGACGATCCCGTTCCGACGGTCCTTGCCGAAGTCGATTTCACCGCCAAGCAGGCGAGCGGTAAATACGTCTGCTCGATATGCGGTTACGTTTACGATCCCGCCGAGCACGACGGCATAGCGTTCAAGGACCTTCCTGACGATTGGAAATGCCCGCGCTGCAAACAGCCGAAAGAGAAGTTCAACAAGGCGTAAGTCAAACGCGTTTTTTAAGAAAAAAACGCAAATGAAAGAAAAGCAGCGATCAAAACCACAATACAGCAGCCGCCCCCGCTTTTGAAAACTCATCCAAAAGCGGGGGCGGTTATCATAAATCGGTTTCGCTGTCTTTCGCACTCTTGTTTCACCGATTCGATCATTATTTGAGACGGTCGATATCAAGACTTGCGTTTTGTCTTTTTGCGCGTTTTTCGGTAAATCTATTGACAAATTCCAAACGGGGCGTTATAATAGTTAGCAGAGGCTAACCGAAAGCCGCCCGTACCTTCATCATCCCGGCTTGCGGCAAAGCCCGGAGACGGATTTATGAAAATGCGGATAGCGAGGACAGAATTCAAAGTATATCAAGGAGGCGTTTATGTGGACTGACGCTTTATGGGGAATACTGATCCCCTTTGCCGGCACGGCGCTCGGCTCGGCGTGCGTGTTATTTATGAAAAAGGAATTGAGCCGCAGTGTACAGCGAGCGCTGACCGGTTTTGCGGGCGGCGTTATGGTCGCGGCTTCGATCTGGAGCCTGTTGATCCCCGCCATGAATCAATGCGCGGACAGTGGCAGATGGGCTTTCATTCCCGCTTTCATCGGCTTCTGGCTCGGTATCCTGTTTCTGCTTCTGCTTGACAAGATCATACCGCATTTACATATGAACGCACAGCAGACGGAAGGTCTGAAGAGCAAGGCGAAGAAAACGACGATGATGGTACTTGCGGTGACGCTGCACAATATCCCGGAAGGAATGGCCGTCGGCGTAGTGTACGCGGGACTGCTTTCCGGCTCCGCCGAGATCACTGCGGGCGGCGCTCGCTCTTGCTATCGGTATAGCGATACAGAACTTCCCGGAGGGTGCGATCATTTCAATGCCGCTCCACGCGGAAGGCAAAACGAAAGGCAAAGCGTTTCTCGACGGAGCGCTTTCCGGCGCGGTTGAGCCGATAGGCGCACTTCTGACCGTACTGTTTGCGGGTCTGTTCGTTCCGGCGATGCCCTATCTGCTCTCGTTTGCGGCGGGAGCGATGATCTACGTCGTCGTGGAGGAACTGATCCCTGAGATGTCGGCAGGCAAACACTCTAACGTCGGAGTCGTGATGTTCGCGTTCGGATTCACCGTTATGATGGCGCTCGATACGGCGCTCGGATAATAAATCGGAGGTACGGTATAATGAACAGGATCACGGTAAAAATCGACGGAATGACGTGCGGTATGTGCGAGGCGCATATATGCGACACGATAAGAAAAGCGTTCCCCGACGCAAAAAAGGTCAAAGCGTCAAGGGCGCAAAAAGAAGCGACGTTTCTGATCGACGGAACCGTCGATGCTGAGAAACTCAAAAAAGCGATAACCGATACCGGTTATACGTTTGTTTCAGCAGAGTCCGTGTCGTATAAAAAGCGCGGGCTGTTCGGCTGAGCGTTGTATGAGCGCGTTAACGGTATAAAACCTCCGCTTATCGCCGAGTCGGCCGCAAAGCGGCGAAAACGCAAAAGAACTGCTGAAAAATATCCGTATTGAAAACTTGGCGCCTTTGATTATTCCGGTATCCGTCGGAAAATCAAAGGCGCTGACTGTCATGGGACGGAAATGAAAATCAGGGGTTGATTTATTCATACATTCCGAGTATAATAGAGCCGATCTGAATTGTATTGATACGATGATACGAGCAAAGGAGAAACCATGTTCAAAGTTGATCATAAGACCCTGAGACTGTCTTTTAACGATTTTCACGAGTTAACGGAAGGGGATATTCCGGAGTACGGAGAATACTGCCTGCTGGAACTGAAAACGGGCGGCTATACCGCAGGCGGATGGCATCCGAACAATTACAGCGATAAAGAATCAACGTCCGGCAAGTTCATACGCGGTACCGCCGATACGGTCGATTCCGAAGAGGTGTCGAGATGGCACTCTCTCGATCGCTACGACCTTACGGAAAGTCTTGAAAAAGAAGGAGTAAACTGGATAAACATCGGCCGCGAAGAGGAAGAGGGCGAGCGCAATATTCAGTTTGAGGGTTTCAAATCGTTTGCCGACAAAAAGCGTCCCAAAGAAGAGCAGTTCTGCCTTCTGATAATGAATGACGGATCCATGGCGGCGGGCAGATGGAATAAATGGCGGCATCAAGCCGGGGGAGTCTTTATTTACTCGTCGGCGCTTGCGAGCCACAGCTCGGACAAGGTGTGGGCGTGGACGCCGCTCAGCTCCGATGAGATTTTTGCGATGGAAGTCGAGCAAGAGAATGAGAAAAAGCGCGAAAAGAAACTGAATAAGAACCCTGTGACGGACCCGGAGCTGTTCAAATACGGAACGGGTATCAACACATATTACGAAAAGGCGCTGGAAAAACTGCGCGATGAGTTCTGCTGGGCAACCGTGACGATGATGAAAAAGAAGACTCCGGTGTGGCAGATCGCGCCTTTGCACGGCAAATACGTTTTCGGTCAGATAGAAAAAGACTATTACAATGATTCGGACGTTGTGATCCCCTGGACCGAGGGCACGACCGCCGACGAGTTCATCGATTTTCTGTGCGGATACACGCATGATACTGTAAAACGTTCGGATCCGGGAGAGAAGTTCAAACTCGGCACGGACATAAGCGTATATCTGGAAAAGGCGTTCAATAACGTAAAAAAGGATTATCGCTGGCTGGATAAAAAGATGCTCTGTAAAACCTGGCAGTACGATATACAAACGGTCGACGGAGATCTTGAATTTGTCAGAAGGTACCGGGATGAAGGCGAATATTCGGTGTACGACGTCGAAAGCGCCGAACAGTTTATAGAATGGGTCGAGCACGACTATCAGAGTCTGGCGCTGCGGGAGAATAAAACCGTGGCAACTTATGCTCCCGGGTTCGGTCACATCAGTCTGCACGGCTGGAATCTTGAGAGCTACGTATTCTGCAAGCTGAAGTCGGGCGACTATATGGTGAGCGTAACCGCCGGAAACCGCACGACCGGCGGCAGCAGGGATTTTTTCATCACGCCGTACTGTTTTGAGGCGAAGACGTACGAGGAGTTTCTGGACCGTTATCTTGAGATCGTTCCGGATTATTCATTCGGGCTCGGCAAGAAGGAGCTTCTGCCTGATAAAGAACTGAAAAAATTCCTCGGGTATTGAAACGTGAAGATCACACCATAGCGAAAAAGGACCCAAAGCGTTGAGGCAATAAGCCGACGATAATAAAACGAAATGACCCCGACAGATTGGGATTTACAGAGGAGAGTATGAAATACAAAGGAACTCTTATTGTTGTTAAAAACTGCAGCCGTGCGCTGAAGTTCTATAGTGAAATGTTTGGATTACGGTTGGTTCAAGATAACGATGGGAATATGGAGCTGACTGATAATTTGTATTTACAGGAATCAAGTTACTGGGAAACGTTCACGAAAAAACGCACAATTCCGAACAGCAATCAGTCAGAATTATATTTTGAGGAGTCCGACATAGAAGAATTTATAAAACGCCTTGAAACGTTATATCCCGAAACGGAATATGTCAATCGTCTGATGACACATAGTTGGGGGCAGAAAGTTGTCAGATTTTACGACCCCGACGGAAATCTGATTGAAGTAGGGACTCCGGTATAGTTAAGAGTGACAAATTCCGGTTTGTCAATGTTAACCGGCGTGGGACGCGGCGAACATGATATCAGTACGGCTTGCGGAAAAGCTCGGATACGAATTCAGCTGCGAATACGTAGTTTACGGGGTGGAATAAACGGCGCGGCAACGCAAGTATGCCGAAATAAATAACGATCCCGGCAAACCGGGATCTGCGGAGGAGAGCAATACGCAATGCTTCTGATTAAAAATTTGGAAACGCCAAGATTGACGATCCGTTCCTGGAAGAAATCAGATAAAGATTTTACGCTGTCTCTGTGGGGAGACAGAGAAAACGGGAAGTATATGAGCGACCCCGTCCGCGAGAACATGGATGAAGCGTATCTCAAATGCGTTGACGAGATGGAAGACAACCCGGAAGGATATTATCTGATCGCTGAACTGAAAGAGGACGGTACGCCCGTCGGCACCTGCTGTATATTCCCCGAAAACGGGAATTACGATATCGGGTACTGCATCTCAAAAGACCGCTGGAGAGAAGGCCTCGGGACCGAGATGGTCGACGCTGTTATTCGTTGGGTCAAGGCTGAAGGCGGTAAGTCCGTCACGGGAGAAGCGGCGGATATCAATCTTGCGTCGGTTGCGCTTCTTCGCAAATTCGGGTTTTCGGAGGACAGAAAGACCCGCTATAAAAAATGGGGAGAAGAAACCTGGTTCGACGCCCATTATTATAAGCTGAACTTAGAGTGAACACAGACCGATTCCGGTTTATTGAGTTCATTGATAAGCCCGCCGGGCGGAATTTTAAGAGGAGAAGAAATTGGATAAAACCGAAGAAAAGGCGATATTTGATAAAGCGACGGAAAAACTCGATCTTTACGTTCCGCTGTGTCTTGAAGACGGCTGCGCCGACGATGCAAGAAAGTTCCTACAGCCGGGAGGCGAGTACGTCAGATTTGCCGTGAAAGAGTTTATGAAAGAATTGCTCTTTGAACTGATCAGACCCGTCGGAGAGTGGACGAAAGATCCTTACTATATCGATATGGATCCGATATACGATACGGTGAAAAAAGAGCTGGCGGAACATTTCGAGGTCAGCCATGGGCTCGAGGGATATATTTTCTCTGAGTTTGTATACGTGAAAATAAACGATATCCTGTCTTTAAGACTTCTGAGGGGTCACCACGCGTTCTCCGTCGTCGGGATACGCGTCGACGGATTCGAGGATGACGATGACGGCGACTGGATGGGATACGTCGCCGAAAAAACGGACGACGAGCTTTTGACGTGTCAGGCGAACGGCGACTGCGAGCGTTGCTCGGCGTATTTCTTTCCCGATCAGACGGTACAGTTCTGCCGCGTTGCCGAATACGTTTACAACAACGTAGACCGTTTTACGCAAATGGCTGAGGAAAAGGCGCGGGAAGAAAGAAAAAAGTATGACCTGTAAATCATAAGAAGACCGGTGTTTTTATGGAAACGACAGAAAAGTATAAAGACTGCAAAAAAGATGAAGTGATCCGCAAAGTCCCCGAAGACCTCTGGTGCGACTGGCTCGCGCAGGCTTCCGAAGAGGACAGGGCGGACGAAGCTTTTATGAAAAAGATCGTTCTCCGCCGAGGAGAATGTTTGAAGTTCGCGCCCGACTCTCTCCGATCCGACCGGGTAACGGTCCTTAAGATCGTAAAAAACTGCCCCGCCGCCTTCGTTTACGCGTCGGAAGAATTGCAAAACGACCGCAAATTCGTCAAGCAGGCGGTGAACCTGAACGCCGAAGTTATAAAATACGTAAGCGAAAGGTTCAGATATGACAAAGGGCTCGCCCTCCTCGCCGTCAGAGTTGACCGGGAAATATTCTCCTCACTGCCGGAGGAGATGCAGAGCGACGCCGACTTGGCGGAAGCATATCTCGACGGAAAACCGTTCAAACTGAAAAACGCGCCGGAAATAATACGGGATAACAAGGATTTGGCGATCAGAACGCTCTCGACGTACGGCGGTATGCTCAAAGACGTGAGCGATCGTCTCCGCGCGGATAAGGACGTCGTTATCGCGGCGGTCGGTTCGGCGTGGAACGCGCTCGGATACGCCGCCGAAGATTTGCGCGGCGACCGCGACGTGGTCCTTGCCGCCGTAAGGCACGACGGGTACGCGCTTCAGTTCGCGTCGGACGAATTGAGGGATGACGAAGAGACAGTCCTCACGGCGATAGAAACCTACGAAGGCGACGTCCTCGAATACGCGTCCGACCGTCTGAAAGACGACAAAGAGACGGTCCTTACCGCCGTAAGAAAATGTGAAAATTCGATCGGCTTCGCGTCGGAACGGCTCAGGCACGACGGCGACGTTATCCGCGCCGTACTTAACGCTCATCCCGGTCAGTTTGAAAACCTGCCGGACGACGTGCAGGAAAACCTCGATTACATACTTTACGGGCTTGAAAGCGTCGTCAGGCATCTGCCCGATCCGGATGATTACAGCTTTTTCGACGACTCGACAAGCGAATACTACGCTGATTTCGATCAGGCGGAGGAGAACTTTCTCGATATATTCGAGTCGATACCGTCTGAGGAGCTGGAGGACGATCCGGATCTGAACGACAGAGTCAGCCGGCTTGCCGTCGAGCTGAGCAGCGCCTATTACAAAGAAGGCGATTATCCGTATGAAGACGTTCACGACGGATTTCTGCGCAGGATCGAAGCGCTGTACGAGGAAAACGACGTACCGGTAAGCCCGATCCTGGAAGAAGCGCTCGAAGCGCTCCGCAAAGAGGGAGAGAAAAAGAAAGAAGCGAAATACAAATCGCTCGATACCATAACGAGAATATTTTATGAAAACCTCGACAGGTATGAAACAATCGTCGGCAGATCCGCGATGAAATACGGAGCGGAAGGGGAAAGCGAGTATCTCGACCCGGACGGCGACTTTGTCAAAAACTGCATGACGTCTTTCGTAAAGGACCTGATATACGCGGAGCCCGGGCTTTATCACGACAGCGAACTCTGGGAGGACGACGGTTACGAAGTCGATCTGGATAAAGCGTACGAAGAGATCGTCTCGCGGCTGCCGCCGGAAATAAACGCGGTGAGGAACGCTCATGAATCATACTATTCGGAAAACGTCACGGTAGACGTGACCGGAGATATCCATCTGATCCTTGTCAGAGAGGCGCCTTTGAAAATAATGAGCATCTGGGTAAATAAGATCGATTCCGGGCGCGAACACGGCAAGCGGCTCGCACCTGACAGACTCGGCGAATTCTGCGACATGATCGGGCATATCCTCGATATTTACGGAAAATATGAAAAGCTCGCCTTGCAGCGCGCCGCTGAGATCAGAGAAAAGCTCGGACTGTGAGGCCGGAGATCCTCACGGAGACGAAAGCGCCCCGCAGGACACGTTCAGTCCCTGCCGGATGCTGAATCAGAACTACACCGGCAAAGGTTACGCCTACGAAGCCGCGCACGCCCTCTTCGACTTTCTGTTCAACGAAAAAGGCGCGCGCCGCATATACGCGTATACCGAGGATAACAACGAACCGAGTCAGCGCCTTTGCGAAAAACTCGGAATGCGCCGCGAAGGGCTGTTTCCGGAGTTCATCTCGTTCGTTGATAATCCGGACGGCACGCAACGCTGCGAAAACACGTATCAGTACGCTATTCTGAAAAAAGAGTGGAACAAATAACGATCTTTTATCCGGACGGTCGAATTACCGAATTTCAAAATATCAAAAAAAAACATAAACGGAGGCAGATTTGAAACATAACATTTGGCGGATCGTCGCTATCGTATTTATATGCGCGTTTTTGACGGTCAGTATTCTTTACGCAAACGGTATCGGATGGAAGCAGGGCGGAACGGCGCCCGCTGACGGAAACGCGGCGCTCTCTCTGTGGAACGACGGCACCGGTGCCAAACAAAAGCTCATAAACTACGTTGAGACCGTTACAAAGGAAGGCGGGGAGGATTTCATTCCGGTAAAAGACCGGATCGCCGTTTTCGATATGGACGGCACGCTCGCCTGCGAGACTTTCTATACATATTACGACACGATGATGTTCATCGAGTATTGCCTTGTCGACCATCCGGAGCGCGTATCCGACGAGCTCAAAGAGGTCGCCGCTTCTATCAAGCCCGGTTACGTTGCCGACGAAACGCTGGCGCGTAATTTTGCAAAAGCCTACGCGGGGATGACCGTTGAGGAGTTCTATGATTATGCCGTGCGGTTCGGTCAGAAAAAGACCGCCAGCTTCAACAATATGCGCTATATAGATAATTTCTATCTGCCTATGGCGGAACTCGTGAAATACCTGTATGATAACGGATTTGAGATATGGGTCATCAGCGGAACGGAGCGCACGACCACCCGCGCTATCGTTGCAAATTCTCCGATAAGAGATTACGTCGAACCCGAGCACGTGATCGGCACCGATTTTGAGGTGAAGCAGAAAGGCCATGAGGACGAACCGTCAAACATGGACTTCAAATACGTCAACGGCGACGAGCTTGTTCTGACCGGCGGATTCATCCAGAAAAACCTGAACGCCAACAAGTCGATCTACGTAGAGCGTGAGATCGGCAAACGGCCTGTGCTCGCCTTCGGCAACAGCGGCAGCGATACAAGCATGATGAATTACGCCACCGACGAAAGAAACCCGTACAAGGCAGAGGCGTATATGATCGTCGCCGACGACAGCGAGCGCGAATGGGGCGCTCAGGACTGGGCGGCAAAATCCGCCGAGTACGCTTCCAAAGGCTTCATTCCGATCTCGATGAGACAAGACTTTGCAAAGATTTACCCTGACGGCATCACAAAGGCGGAACGGCAATACGTGCCGGCGGAGATTCCCCGCACCGAAGAAACGGATCAGGCGGCGTGACGGCGGGTATGACTATCATACTGCCGTGCGGCGTTTCACCGCATTAAAAACCTGAACTGCGAGAACGGAAATGACGAAACTTGAAACAAAACGCCTGATAATACGTACGGCGTCACGGGCTGAAATGCTTCGGATCATAGATGCTCAGACAGACGTCACGATGAAAACCGCGTACCGTGAAATGCTTCAGGGCGCGGAGGCGCATCCCGACCGTTGGGAATGGTACGCGATCTGGATGATCGAAAAAAAAGACGGTGAACATATAGGCGATCTCTGCTTCAAAGGTCAGAACGCCGACGGTTCGGCGGAGATCGGGTACGGTATATATGAAGAATACCGGAGGCGCGGCTATGCGTCCGAGGCGGTCGGCGCAGCGGTATCGTGGGCGCTTCGTCAGAGCTGCGTGACGCGGATCGAAGCGGAGACCGATCCCGACAACAAAGCGTCTCAAAGAGTCCTTGCAAAATGCGGCTTCGTACCGACCGGCAAAGTCGGCGAAGAAGGTCCGCGATTTGCAAAAACGAAATGAAAGCGGATATGCCGTATCGTCATTTTGCCGGTTACGGAGCGGCGTATAATATGCTCTCCGACTTAAAAAAACGTGATCCGACGCGGATCATAAGAGCGTTTGCACAGTAAAGGAGTTTTTGACCGTGACTGTTTATGAAAGACTCGCCGCTTGCCGTAACGATCAATACAGGGATTTTCAAAGCAAACTCGTACCGAATATCCCTAAAGAAACGGTGCTCGGCGTAAAAACGCCCGATATGCGTAAGATAGCAAAAGAGGTAAATCAGACAAAAGAAGCGGCTGATTTTCTTGCCCGGCTGCCTCACGGTTATTATGAAGAAAACCTCGTGCATTTCTTTCTGATCTCGATGATCAAAGATTTCGACGAATGCGTAAAAGCCGTCGAGGCTTTTCTGCCGTACGTCGACTGCTGGCCGGTATGCGATCAGTCGAGCCCGAAGGTTTTTGCGAAAAATCACGAAAAACTCATTCCGCTGATAAAAAAGTGGATAAGCTCCGATCACGTCTATACCGTCAGATTCGGTATACGTATGCTTATGAACGAGTTTCTCGGCGATGATTTCAAGCCCGAGTATCTCGAATGGGTCGCGTCCGTTCAGGGCGAGGATTACTATATCAAAATGATGGTCGCGTGGTATTTCGCCACGGCTCTGGCAAAAAAATACGGGCAGAGCGTTGTATATATTGAAGAGCGCAGGCTCGACCCGTGGACGCATAAAAAAGCGATACAGAAAGCGATCGAGAGTTACCGCGTCTCAGACGAACATAAAGAATATCTGAAAACGTTCCGCTGACGTACGGCGGTAACGAACGGGTCATTATTTCAAACGAGTGGATAACGGTATTCCGTACAAAGAAACCGATCCGGAATAACGGGGGCGTTATATCCGAGTAAATAAAACGAAAAAGAGTCCGGATCCTTTAAAAAGCGTCCGGGCTCTTTCGTTCATTATCTCATTTTGCCGTATTTGAGCCGTTATCTTCACCGGAGAGTTTGTTTACGCGGACGAGCCAGTCTGATAAGGACGGGCTGATCGCGTCAGCCCACGTCAGCAGATGACACGAAAAATAAGGCACCGTGATCTCTTTCTTCTTTTTCAGATACGCTTTTATAACGGCTTTAGCCACCGTATCGGGCTCGATTTTAGGAGTGATTTTCGGGCAGTCGACGTTATCTATCATAGGCGTGTCTATTCTTGCGGGAAATATCATACCGACGTGCACGCCCGTGCCGCGAAGCTCCTGCCTTAATACCTGAAGGAATCCGTTTATCGCAAATTTCGCGCCGACGTACGCCGCGTCCGGCGGCACGCCTTTTTTACTGTCCATGGAGCAGGTCGCTATTATCGACCCGCTTTTTTGATTCATAAAGTAGGGCAGTACGGCGTAAACGCAGTTGAGGCACCCGAAATAGTCCGCCTCCATAACCTCGCGTATCTGCTCCATCGTCAGATCCTTCGCGGGGCAGCGCAGATATATGCCGGCGTTGCAGTGAAAAACGTCAAGCCCGCCGAGCTCTTCTATCGCGGTGCGGACGGCTTTTTTGACGCTTTCCGCGTCGGTTATATCGGCTTCGATTATCACGGCTTTGCGTCCCTCGGCGCGAACGAGCGCGGCGACCTCTTCGAGCCGTTCGCGGTTCCTCGCAATGAGCGCGACGTCGGCGCCCTCTTTCGCCATGCGCAGAGCCGTCGCTCTGCCTATACCGCTCGACGCTCCCGTTATCGCCGCTTTTTTGCCGGTCATTTTCTGTTTCATGATTTTTCTCCTCTTTGAGATTTGTAAAATTATATCACGGCGTCGCGGTTTTGTCAATAGAGTCGCAAAACGCCGGGAGTTGTGCGGTGTTGAAAAATTCACACTTTCGGACTATAATTATGAGAGAAATACGTTAATGAGAAAATACGGTGGAACTTTGGGACGCTTACGGCAAAGACTTCAGAAAGATCCCCGGTATAACGCTCGTCCGCGGCGAGCCGGTGCCGGACGGAACGTACCGTCCCGTCAGCGACGTCACCGTAAGACGTGCCGGCAGACTCAAACGCTGATTCTGACAAAAACGTGCCGGAAAAGACAAGATTTCAGCTCCGCGCCGTGATATAATGTCCGTGTGAGAAGAGGGGGGATGATCTTTATGGAATGGCTTTCCGCGGTAAGAAAAGCGATAGAGTATATCGAATCTCACCTTACCGAAGACGTCGGCGTCAGTGACGTTTCGGATGAGGTGCATATCTCGCCGTACTTTTTCAGCAAAGGTTTTGCGGTGCTGACCGGATTTTCCGTAAGCGAGTATATCAGAAACAGACGGCTCTATCTGTCTGCGCTCGATCTGCAAAAGACGGAAGACAAGGTCATCGATATCGCGCTGCGGTACTTCTACGAAACTCCGGAGAGTTTTACAAAAGCGTTCTCGCGTTTTCACGGCGCAACTCCGTCGCAGGTACGCGCCGGAGCCGGGATAAACGTTTTTCTTCCTCTTACCATTCAAATTTCAATACAGGGAGGCGATCAGATGGATTATAAGATCGTGCCGATGTTCCGGCTCAAACTCATAGGCTTCGAAAGAATATTCAATATTGAAACTTCACAGAAAAAGATCCCCAAGTTCTGGGACGAGATCTGTGAAAAATACGCAAATAACGTATACGCAGGCAAAGAACCCGCAAACCCCTGCGAAAAGGCGATAGCGGACAACTGCATAGGCGAATACGGCGTATGTATCGACGATTTGGGAGACGGCGGCAATTTCCGCTATCTCGTCGCGGGCAGATATACGGGCGGAGAAGTGCCGGAGGGTATGACTCTTTACGAATTCCCACGCGGACTCTGGGCGGTGTTCAACTGTGTCGGTCCGGTACCCGAGGCGTTTCAGAAAATGAACGACCGCGTGTTCAAAGAATGGCTGCCCGGCAATCCCGATTACGAGCTGTGCGGCAACGCGACCGTTGAATGGTATGACTGCGTGAACGGCGAGAAGACCGATCCCGACTATCACAGCGCGATATGGCTGCCGGTAAAGAAAAAACAGTAAAATAATAAACCGCCGGAGACGGGAATAACCGTTTCCGGCGTTTTTTCATTTCGGTCGCGCTATTGAAATATTCATATTTACCCTGTATAATTTAATTGAATACGGCATCGGGGATTACGTTATGGAACTCGTTTTGATCAGGCACGGAGAGAGCGTCGCCAATGTTTTGCAGAAAACAGAAAACGGCTTTTTCTGCGGTCAATGGGACTGTGAGCTGACGGATACCGGCAGATCTCAGGCGCGGAGTCTGAAAAACAGCGAATACGTAAAAAACGCCGATCTGATCTTCAGCTCGCCGCTGAAACGCGCCGCAGATACCGCCGCGGCGTTTGCCGACCGCGATATAATTTTCGACGCACGGCTCAAAGAACGCTCGATGGGCAGTTTCGAAGGCAGACGAAAAAGCGATCTCGAACAGATCGAAGAATACCGGAAATATTTTACAAACGAGCGTTTTACGGGCTTCCGCGGCAGCTTTACCGTCGCGGCTCCCGGCGGCGAGACTTACTCCGACGTTACTGCCCGCGTGTCGTCGTTTTTACAGGATCTCAAACTGAAAAACTGCAAAAAAGCCGTCGTCGTATCACACTACGCGGCGATAAGGTGTATGATCAAAGTCATAAAAGGTCTGAGCGACGAAGAGACCGTCGCGCTGAAGATCAGACAGTACGAACCGATCGCGCTTGAGCTGCGCTGATCGTATCATTACGTAATATCGAGGAACAGGTATGATCACATATATAATTCTCGCGCTGTTTTTCGCGGCAGCGGTACTGAATCTTATCGGGGCGCGAAAACATAACGCCGTGATGTCGAACGCAAGCAAACCCGCGCTTCTTTCACTTTTGTGCCTTTACTGCCTGTCCGTCGGTTTTCCCGAACCCGATCTGCTTCTGATCGGCGCCCTTTTCGCGTGCTTTGTCGGCGACGTTCTGCTGATACTTGAAAAAGATCTGTGGTTTACTCTCGGCGGCGTATCGTTTTTCATCGGTCACGTTCTTCTGACTTTGATATTTATCTTCCGTACGGATCTGTCGTCGCCGCCTCTTCTTTTGATGATACCCGCGGCGGCGGTCTACGCCGCGGCTTCGTCCGCGGTAATGGTACGGACGAAAAAAAGAACGCCGAAGGCGATGTTCGTTCCGATGCTTTTATATTTGTTATGTAATTCCGCAACGAACGTTTTCGCGCTGACAAGGCTGACGGTCAGCCCGGGAGTCGGTTCCGCTTTGTCATACGCCGGCGCGGTACTGTTTTTCTTATCCGACTGCGCGCTGTTTCTTATGCGCTACGGAGATGAGAAGAAAAGGTTTTATAAAACCGATTTCTTCGTTATGCTGACTTATATCTGCGGCGTGTCGCTTATCACGCTCGGGCTCTGCCCGTTCTGGTCCTGATCGGGGTGAAAATGTGAAGATCGAAAACAATATAATCAAACACTATCTTAAAAACGTTTATTTCATAACCGGCACCTCATACGCCGGCAAATCGACGGCGGTAAAGCTGCTTGCCGAGCGGTACGGCCTTATCTGCTGCGGCGAAAACTACCACGCCGCGATATCGGACACGGTCGCCGATTTTGAGCATCAGCCCGATATCAGTTATCTTAATAACCTTACAGACTGGCGCGATTTCGTACGCCGTTCGCCCGAAGAATACGAGCGGTGGATATATTCGACCGGCAGAGAAGCGGCTGAATTCGAGGTCGCGGAGCTTATACGTCTTTCGGAGCGCGGCAAAGTCATAGCGGATACTAACATACCCGTGGATATTTTGAAAGAGATATCCGACTATGACCACGTCGCCGTGATGCTCTGCCCGCAGTCTTTGAGCGTCGACCGATTCTTCGACCGCGGCGATCCCGAAAAAAAGTTCATTCTGAGCGTGATCGAAAGCTGCGACGATCCCGACGCGGTAATGGAAAACTATAAAAAAGGTCTGCAGCTCATCAACAGCCAAAAGCACTACGACGAATTCGTCAAAAGCGGGTTTTTCACAATAGTAAGACAAAACGACGGTAAAGACACAAGAGAAGAAGTATGCGATATCCTCGCACAACATTTTAAGCTTATATGAAGCAGTATATGGAGACTGAAAGACTCATACTCGACGGACTGAAAGAGTCGGATAAAGCCGATTATTTTCTGAATATCGCGCACGATAAAGAAGTGCAGAAGACGTTTATCTGTAAATACTTCGAAACGATCGAAGAATTCGATATAACGCCGTATCTGACGATAGACAATATGTTCGCCGTACGGCTCAAAGAAACGGGGAAAATGATCGGCGTGATCCTTTATTTCGATGTAAAAGACGATACGTGCGAGATCGGCTACGGCATCGGTTCGCAGTACTGGAACAAAGGCTATATGACCGAAGCGGTCAGGCGTTTTCTCCATTACTGCCTGTACGAAAAAGGCTTCAAGACGGTATACGCTTCGTTTTTCCCCGAAAACACGCCTTCGAAGCGCGTCATGGAAAAGTGCGGTATGAAATATTACGGCTATACCGAAAAAGAGCTTACCTATCAGGGCAAAGAGCGCGATCTGATATACTATTCGATCAGCCGGGAGGACGGCTGAATGTTTATCGTATATAACGGCGTCGTTATAAGAAACGCGGGCTTTCAAGACTGCGGGCAGCTTGCAGAATGGTGGAACGACGGCGATATAATGGCTCACGCGGGTTTTCCGCTCGGGCTCGGAATAACGCCCGAAGAGATCGCCGGTAAACTGACGAACGATTCGGATAAATCGGGCAGACGGCTTATAATAGAATACGGCGGCGTGCCGATAGGCGAAGCGAATTACAGAAACAAAGGCGAAGACACAGCCGAGATCGGCATAAAGATCTGCGAGAGATCTATGCAGAACAAAGGTCTCGGCAGGCTGATACTGAGCCTTATCATAAAATATCTTTTCGGTCACGGATACGGTAAGATCGTTCTTGATACGAATCTGAAAAACACAAGAGCTCAGCACGTCTACGAGCTGCTCGGTTTTAAAAAACTTCGCGTCAATATCGATTCGTGGACCGATCAGCTCGGGCAAAAACAGTCTTCCGTCGATTACGAGCTTAAACCGGAGGATCTCAACGATTACTCGATATAGGAGGCAAACGATGAAAAGAATATGCAGGGTATTCGCCGCGGTCTTATGTATCCTGACCGTATCGCTGACGGTCTCGTCCTGTTTTCTGTTTAAAAACGGCGTCGGCAATAATTATCCGCAGGGCAAATGCTATTTGTCCGAAGACGGTAATATCGCCATTTATCACGAAGCCGAAGCAGGCAAGGGCAATTTGTCCGGCAGGATAATGTATGAAGAAGCGGTCGTTACC
>JAEEJH010000105.1 GCA_016281775.1 Clostridiales bacterium
TATCTCCTCGACGAACTGTTCGTAATATTCCGGCGTCATGTATTTTCTCGTCTCGATCCACGGAATAACTCCCGGGAACGTGACGGTCTGCCTGTGATAGTTCTTATCGAAATATCTGTCTACCGTATATTTCTTATCGCCTGTGCCGTACATCAGCGCGTCGTAGGCTTCTTTCGGATATTCACATATCGGCGTGTCGAGATCGACGCCGTACTGCGCGAGCGCCGCTTCGAAGAGCGGACCGGACCACGTCTCGTCGTCAAGCGATTTGAAACCGTTTACTGCTATCGCGCCTTTGCGAAGAGACAGTTTTCTGTCGGGTATTATCTTATCGGCGCAGAGCCTTGTGCTCTCGCCGAGGCCGCCGCATTTCTCGCACGCGCCGTAAGGGGCGTTGAACGAGAACATTCTCGGCTGCAGCTCTCCGAAGCTGATATCGTGCTCTTCGCAGGCGTAATTCTGCGAAAAGCTCATATCGTACTCTTCATCGCCGAGTACGTGTATCAGCAGATTGCCGCCGGCAAGATTGAGCGCGCATTCGACGGAATCGGCAAGCCTCGGGCGTATGCCTTCTTTCATTATGAGGCGGTCGATCACGACGTCGATATTGTGCTTCACGTTCTTGTCAAGCTCCGGCAGCTCCGATACGTCGTACATCTGACCGTCTATCTTGACTCTCGTGTAACCCGATTTTTCGGCGTTTTCGAAGACCTTCTGATGAAAGCCCTTTTTGCCGCGCACTACGGGAGCGCAGACCTCGAATCTCGTACGCTCGGGCAGAGCGAGTATCTTGTCTATTATCGTATCGGTCGACTGCCGCCTTATCTCCTTACCGCAGACCGGGCAGTGAGGCACGCCGATGCGCGCGAATATAAGACGGAGATAATCGTATATCTCCGTTACCGTGCCGACGGTCGATCTCGGGTTTTTCGACGTGGTCTTCTGATCTATCGAGATGGCGGGGGAAAGCCCGTCGATAAAGTCGATATCCGGCTTGTCCATCTGACCGAGGAACATTCTCGCGTATGACGAAAGCGACTCGACGAAACGCCGGTGGCCTTCCGCGTAAAGCGTGTCAAAAGCCAGCGACGATTTGCCCGAGCCTGAAACGCCGGTGAAAACGACGAGCTTGTCGCGCGGTATCGTGACCTCGATATTCTTTAAATTGTGAACTCTTACGCCTTTGGCGTGTATCGTTTTTTCGCTCATTTCAGTATGTCAATACTCATGCTTTCTTTGATTTTTGCGTAATCTTCGCCCGGTTTGCCGCCGGGCGTGTTTTCGTATATGAAGATCGGTCTGTAAGTTACGAGCCCGCTCGCGGCGCCTTTTTTCGCCGATACGAGCAACAGCGACGGTCTGTGCTTCGGCGTAGGGTATACGTAAATCTCGGTCTTCGGTTCAAGCCCGGCGGATCTCAGCGCCGCATAAAGGTCGACCGCTCTCTGCGGATTATAGCAGAAATACGCGGTGCCGCCGTCTTTCAGTATCCTTGACGCGCAGCGCGCGAAATCTTCTATACCCGCGCTCGTCTCGTGACGGCAGAGCTCATCCTGCTTTGACAGGTTCTTTTTGCCGTCGCCGGATTTGAAATACGGGGGATTGCATACGACGGCGTCGTATAATTTATCCGTTTTATAGTCGAGCACGTCTGCATGAACAGGCCGCATTTTGTCCGAAAAGCCGTTCTTTACCGCGTTATCGTATGCGACGTCGCACATATCCGCCTGAAAGTCGACGCAGTCGGCGCATCTTATCTTACCGTGTTGTAAGAGCATTAGAGTTATAACGCCGCTGCCGGCGCCGAGCTCGCATATACGGTTCTTTGCGTTTTTGTTAACGAACGCGGCGAGCAGGCAAGCGTCGGTAGTAAGTATCAGTCCGCGCTGATCCTGCGCGGCCGTGATCTCATTTGACAGACGCTCGTATTTTATATTTTCGCTCATACCGTGTTTTTCGGCAGTCCGTTCTGATACGCTCTGATATTTTCGGCGACGAGCAGTATCAGCCTCGACCTCGCCTCGTATGACGCCCAAGCGATATGCGGCGTTATCGTGAGGTTTTTCGCGCCGATGAGCGGATTGTCGGCTTTCATCGGTTCGGCTGTGAGCACGTCGACCGCCGCGCCGGCTATCACGCCGTTATCGAGCGCGTCTTTGAGCGCCTCTTCGTCGCAGACGGCGCCTCTCGACGTATTGATCAGATACGCCGTCTTTTTCATAGACGCAAGTCTTTCTCTGCTTATAAGCCCTCTCGTCTTATCTGTCAGCGGGCAGTGTACCGTGAGATAATCGGAGACTTTGAACACTTCGTCGACGTCAGTCAGTATATACGGGCAGTTTTCGGGTTTACTTCTCGTGGCGACGTATACTCTCATACCGAACGCCGCGCCGATCGAGGCGACCTTTCTGCCTATCGCGCCGTAACCGATAACGCCGAGATTCTTGCCTTTAAGTTCCGTTATCGGGTACGGGAAATACGAAAATGCGCTCGATCTTATCCACTGCCCGTTGTGAGTCGAAGTGTCGTAATCGTGAAGCGACGTACTGTAAGCGAGTATATACGCGAAAACGAGCTGAGCGACCGAGTCTGTCGAATAGCCGGGAGCATTGCAGACGGTGATGCCGCGCTTGTGCGCCGCCTCAGTATCTATATTATTATATCCGGTTGCGAAAAGACCTATGTATTTGAGTTTCGGACAGGCGTCCATTATATCCGCGTCGATCACCGCTTTGTTGCAGAGGATGATATCGGCGTCGGCGCATTTTTCGATGATCTCTTCTTTGGAGAGTATATCGAAATATTCAGTATTGCCGAGGCTGTCTATCGGAGAAAAATCGATATCGCCTACGGTGAGAGTGCATCTGTCGAGCACGGCTATTTTTGTTTTTTCCCGTTCTTCTTTTATAACGTCAAGCTCCTTCTGCCTGCCTTTTTTGCTCCGCCTCAGCCATATAAGCGCCGATACGGTCGAAAAGATCAGCGAGCCGAGCATACAGCCGGCGAATATCAGAAAGGCCTTTTTGTCGTACAGGAATTTACACTTGTTTTCGAGCATCGACTTGAACACGACGGCTGACAGGCCGAGCGTGCAAAGCTGACACAGAAGCGTGACCGACGAGCCGCGCCCTTTGGGATTGAACGCCGCGAAATATACGGCGATGAGCCCGGTGAGCGTGACGAGCATGATGAAGTACGTTATTATGTAATCTTTCCAGATCGGGTATCCTGTCGTCGTGAGTATCTCTCTGTCGATCTCGCTGACGTCGAGTTTCTCGAAGAGCAGCATGCTCATCGATCTGATATTCAGAAACCAGTAGAGGACGGCGCTGACGGTCATCAGAACGGCAGACAGCGCGCCGGGTATTCTCTTCAGCAAAACACGTTCTTTTTTCATAGCTTACCTCGAATCAGATTTGGCCGGTCGGGCGCTGAAGCAGTTTACGCATAAGCGGATCGGCATTCAGCCTTGTGCACAGTTCTTCGTACTCTTTAATTTCTTTTTCTCTCGTTTTTTTCGGTATCGCCGCTTTTTCCGCGCGGATAAGCAGGTTCTTCGGCGTTTCGTCGGGATCGATGAATTCGAGCGTGGTGACCGAGTAACCGGAAGCGTATAAAAGTTTGCATCGCAGAGCGTCGGTTATTATCGCGGCAAGTTTCTGTTTAAGCACCGGTTCTTTCGTGATGAACGAAAGGTCGGGGCAGTCGAGCTGACCTGCAAGCTCATGCTGACAGCATGGGGACGAAAGTATGACCTTCGCGCTTCTTTTCACCGCTTCGGATAACACTATGTCGGTCGCCGTATCGCAGGCGTGCAACGACAGCACCATATCGGGATCGCGCTCCGGCAGGCACTTGAAAACGTCGCCGCAGATGAATTTCATACCGCTGAAACCGAGTTTTTCGGCGTATTCCGCACATTCCGCTA
This sequence comes from Clostridiales bacterium, assembly GCA_016281775.1. Taxonomy (GTDB): domain Bacteria; phylum Bacillota; class Clostridia; order Oscillospirales; family CAG-272; genus UBA1248. The sequence continues at coordinate 3,929 of JAEEJH010000105.1, forward strand.
TCACGTCGCTTTTTCTGTCGACGCAGTAAAGCGTCACGCTTTTGTTAAGTATCTGCGTATAATAGTAATACACGGCGAAAGACAGGTAGCATTTGCCGCAGCAGAGGTCCCATATTATCAGATCGTCGCCCTGCAGTTTTGCCGTTACGTCTTTCACGATCTCGAGAAACCGGTTGATCTGCCTGAATTTGCTCTGCTTTTTGTCTTTGACTCTGCCGTCTTTATCCTGTATGCCGAGCATGACGAGAAAACCGTATTTTTCGGTCGGATCGAGAATATAGTTTTTCTTTCTGTCGTTATCCGCCGCGTCGGTCCTGCCGACGCCTTTGCCGTACGAGATATGTAAACTCCCTTTCTTAGACCGGAGTACTTCGGAAGAAAATGAAACGCATAGAACGTTCATTTGTCTGAAATTCACGCATCTCTGCTCTAAATCGGGCAGAAACTGCCCGATATCCAGGTTTTTTCTTATATCTTTACCGTCATGCGTGAACGTATCGCGGCGTATCATCGTCTTACCCGACACGCTGACGGGCTCGTATACGGTCTTCTTCACGCTTTTGTCAAAGCTGCCCGAGAGCACGGCTTTGACGAAGTCGCCGTTATTTAATTCTTTGTCGAGTTTTTCTCTCAGTTTTTCCATCGTTTTATTAAATTGTCCGGTCCGTTTTCACGGATCGGACCATTTGTTTTATCTTGTTTGATTGTCGTATGCGTGCAGTTCTTCTTTTTCGTATTCCGACTCGTACCACGAGCGGAACAGTATCGAAATACACCAGATACCCGCGAGCGCGACGAGAGTATATATTATCCTCGCGCCGATAGAACCCTGACCGCCGAATATCCACGCGACCGTATCGAAGCCGAATATGCCGATGCCGCCCCAGTTGAGCGCGCCGATTATCGCGAGAGTAAGCGCGGTTTTGTCAACGATGACCATAATATGACCTTTCCTTTCCGACGGATATGACGCTCCGTCTCGGGAATATTATGCTCGCCGCGTCAAAAATTATTCGTCTGTCACAGAGCCGAGGTTTCGGCAGGCTCCGTCTCCGTCGCTCCGGTATCGGTACCGTACGCGTCGGGATCTTCTATCTCTTCGGTCTTATGATACTCGTCGATCTTGACGGTACCCGTTTCGCTCGTGGCGTGTATGAATCTCGTGAGCTGAGCGTCGGTCGCCATATAGTACGCGTTTCTCATAAGGCTGAGCAGACTTACGGTCGCTTTGGGCGCACGCAGATTGAAATTGAACTGTTTGAGATCGTCCATGCTTTCGAGCAGTATATTGCCCTTTTTGTTATAGAGTGTTATCTCGCCGCCGGAAGCTGACGCTTTGATATCTCCTTCGTCGGCTTCTATCGAGATGATCTTCGCGGTGACCTCGTTAAGCTCGACCGGACCTTTGCCGATCTTGACTTTTACGGCGGAGTCGGTGTTTATGTTCGATGCTTTGAAAGAGCCTTCGGTCACGTTTACGTTGTAATCGGTGCCGTTTTCATAGCCGGTCACCGTTACGCTGCCCTTTTCCGCGGTGATGTCTATCGCTTTGATATCGAATTTATCCGTTATATACACGGTGACCGATTTTTCGGTCGCGGTTATCTTTCTGTCGCGCAGATAGTAGCGAAAGCCCTTGAATCTGAAATTGCCCTGAGCAAGATCGGTAAAGTCGAGTATATTGACCGTATCTTCGATCACGAGCGATCTGTTCTGTACTTCGCACACGTAGCCGGCGGACGAGAAGTTGTTTATCACGACCTTATTTTCGTCCGCGCCGCAGATCACGTTGACGCTGCATTTGCCGACTGAAATCTGTATGCGGTTGAAAACGTCTTCCGAAAAATCGTATTCGGCTTTTGACTGCCCGTCTTCGATCTTCATATCGTAAAGGTCCACGTCGTTATTGTTCGCCTGGACCATTGCGACGGAACATACGAGAAGACCGACGATTATCATTATGGCCGATACTATGAGAAATATTACTGATACCGGTTTCATAATTTACCGCACGCTCCTCTCACCAGTCCGATTATCTTGGAGATCTGTCTGCAAAGGAATCTGTAGAATACGAACAGAGCCCTGAACATGAACGGCACGAACCTCACGACGAAATTGTAAAGCAGTATCGACGCGGCGAGAGTTCCGCCGCCGACGACTATACCGAGACCCATTTCATACAAGCCTATCGGCACCGCGACCGACAGCTGTATCACGCCGTAAACTATCGCTACGATGGAAAGCGCCGTACCGAGCGCCGCAACGAGCACGAGCGCCACCGAGCAGACTATCGCGAGCACCGCGAAAGCTGCGTAAAGCGCGAGAATGATGACCGTGAGGGCGGCGATGACCGCGACGATTATCGGAATAAGTACGATAAGGCTCAATACGTAAACGGTCTTGCCGCGTTCGGTAAGCGGTTTTTTCGTTTTCTTGCCGTTTTTCTTTTTCTTTGACTTGCCGCTTTTCGCGGAGGGCTTGCCGGCGCCGCCTTCGACTTTTACGTCGGAATCGTCGCTGAAAAATTCTTCCGCGTCGGTCTTGTCTTCTTCGCCGGGGACCTGATCGGCTTCGATCGGCTCGCCGTCGTCGGAAAACATATCGTCGTCGAGCAGGATATTGAGACTTTTTACTTTTTCGTCGTCGCTCTTTTCGTCGTCGTTTTTCGCTTCGTCCGGTTCTTCTTCCGTTTCAGTCCCGTTTTCCGCAGGTTCGGCAGCCGCTCCGGCCGCGTCTTCTCCTGCTTCGGGCGAGGCGCTTTCTTCTTCCGCCTTTTCTCTGTTATACTGAGTCAGGATCTGCGAAGCTATACCGTCCGCACCTCCGGACGCTTTGACTTTTTTCTCAAACGTCTCATCGTCGGCAGCCGCAAATGCGTCCGACAAGGCGGATATGCTCTTTTTGACGGATTCGTCGTCCATACCGCCGCTTTCAAGGCTTTTGGCTATTTGAGCAAATATATACTCCTTAGTCAAACAATTACCTCCTTTATTTTCACGTTTTCACGTAAGAATCTTGATTTGAATGATTTTTTGTGATATAATACCCGTAAAGGGGCGCCGATACGGGCGTTTCATATATTATAACACATATTTTTTAAAAAGAATATACAAAACTTATTTTTTTAAAAATAATTTATAGAAAATTCAATATTAACGGGAGTTTACGGTAGATATGAGAATGCGCAAGAAAAAACACGGGGCGGAAAGACTGCAGGCGTGCGGAGAATACGTACTTGACGGCGGTTTATGCGATCCGAAATCGGTTTTTGAAAACGGCAGACCGGTCCATCTTGAGATCGGCTGCGGCAAAGGCGACTTTATATGCGGTATGGCGGCCGCCGAGCCCGATATAAATTTCATAGCGATCGAGCGCATACCGGACGTGCTTACGATCGCCGCCGAAAAGGTCAAAGCCGCCGGATACGGCAACGTCAGGCTCGCCGCGTTCAACGCCGCGTATCTCGCGGAACGGATCGCGCCGCACAGCATCAGCCGGATCTATCTGAATTTTTCGGATCCGTGGCCGAAAAAAGGTCACGCCAAACGCCGGCTCACATACAGGTCGTTTCTCGATATTTACAAACAGATACTGACCTCTGACGGTTCTCTGTTTCTCAAGACGGACGATCTGCAGCTTTTCGAATTCTCGATGGAAGAACTCCGCTGTTCGGGCTTCGACGTGCGCGACGTAACGTATGATCTGCATAACAGTCCTTACGCCGAAAACAACGTGATGACCGAATACGAGCGCAATTTCGTCAGTCAGGGCAAGCCGATCAATTCTTTGCGCGCTTATCTTTGCTGACCGGTTTTCTCTTCTTTGCGTGAGAAAAACCGAATTTGCCGATCTTTTTGCCTAATTTGAAATACTCGCCGTGGCAGTAGGCGGCGAGTCCCGCCTGTTCGAGGTGCAGTTTTCCCTGCTCATCCAAAAGCGACTCGTCGACGTTCACCGATACTATATCGCAGATGAACATATCGTGACTGCCGAGTCTTATGACATCCGTAACTTTACATTCGAGCGTGAGCGGACTCTCGGCGATCTGAGGACATTTTATACCCGTACAGGGTTCTTTTGTGAATTTTACTTTTTCGAATTTATCGACGTCTCTGCCGGATCTTACGCCGCACCAGTCGACCTGCCTGATAAGCCGGGACGGCGTGAGATTTATACAAAGTTCTTTTGTTTTTGATATTATTTCATGAGAATATCTCTCCGGTCTGACCGAAACGTACGTTTTCGGCGGATCGGAGTTTATTATTCCCGTCCACGCGACGGTTATTATATTCGAATTCTCCATATCGCCGCACGTAACGGCGACAACGGGCAGAGGCGACAGCAGCGCCGAGCCCTTCCAGTTCACTTTGCTCATAACTATACCTCCGTTTCTTTGCTATTATATAATATTACGCGCGAAATTACAATACGGTTATGTAAATATTTTCAAAAATATATGCGGCGGTCTGAACCGCCGCATATATCGTTCTTATTTGTTTCAGGAATTATTACGCTTCGATAAGGAGTTTGCGCAGCGCGATGAGGTCTCTGCCGTCTACCTTGCCGTCGTTGTTGACGTCGGCGCCGGGGAAGATCTCAACTTCCTGCTCTTCAAGATCGGGATCGTAAGTTACGAGGAACTTGCGGAGTCTTATAAGGTCCTTACCGGTAAGCACTCCGTCGCCGTCAGCGTCGCCCGCTACCGTGACCGACACCGCGTCGGAATACAGATCGCCAAGGAATTCGACAGTCGCTGTATACATATAAGTACCGTCGATCAGTTCGCATTCGATTTCAGTGTCTTCTACGGTCTGTTCAATGCCGCATTCGCTGCATTTGAACGTTGCAGTCGCACTGCTGAGATCGTCAGCCCATTCCCAACCGATAAGCTCGTAATCGTGTCCCGTCGGCAGCGTATATACCGTGACCGAGTCTGTGTAGTATGACTGACCGCCGAGCGTTTCGATAAGATCCAGATACTGCTGGGCTAATTCCATATAATAGATATAGCCTTCCATACTGCCGTAGTTTTCGAGATAGTATTCCGCCATCTTTTCCGCAGCTTTTACGTAATCCATTATGTCGACCTCAACGGTGTAGGTGATGGAACCGCCGACACTGCAGGTGGGTTCGACTTCTTCTACCGTCGCTTCAGCGGCGAATACCAGATTCCAGTCTTCTTCCAGACAGTAGTATTCGCACGTGATCCACAGATACGCGCCCGAAAGGTCGGATTCCCAGTTCCATTCGGGTTCGCCGTACAAATGTCCGTGCGCTTCGGCCTCTTCGGTAAACATATCTACGTAGACGGTATCGTTGAATCTTACGAGCGCTATCTGATAGTTGTAACCGTCAAGCAGGCAGGTCGCGGTGGTCTTGGAGATGATTTCCGCGTCAAGCGTTACGGGATCGCCGCCCTCTATCGAGAACGTGGCGGTCGCTTCGCTGTGATCTTCGCTCCAGTTCCACGCAACGTCGGTCACGACGACCGTCGTCTGTTCTTCGGGCGTCGCTTCACCGAGTATGATCGTATCGAACGCGGTAGCAGCCGCTCCTTCTTTATACTCAATGTATACGACCGACGCTTCCGCGTCGTTGATAAGCGTTGCCGTTACCGTTGCGATAACCGTGCCGGCTTCGATGGTCTTATCGTCCGCGAACGCGATGAGAATGTGACCTTCTTCGATCTCGTTGGCGTTGATATAGTCGAGTTCGGTATCGAGCTCGAGCGCAACGGCTTCGGGATCGTAGTCGAGGATTATGAGTCCGTTATTGATGTCTTTGTCGGAAACAAGGTCTTTCGTAACGGTATTTTCGGCGTCGGCTGCTCTGGTAACGTGTTTGCCCGCGCCGGCAGCCGCGCTTTCGATCGAATCGGCGGCAAAGCCGTTGAGCACCATATTCATACCCTTATCGGTTATTCTGTCGGTGCCTTCGCCGCTGTAATAGTACATCGGAAGCGAGAAGCCTTCTTCGTAAATGCCGCCTACCGGCCATACGGAGTCGTCAAACGCGCCGAGGTTGACTATTGCGCCGACGTTGTAGATATCGTAGATCATTATGAGTTCCACGTTATCCGAGGCGGAGCTGAACTTCGACCAGTAGAGGTTTGTGCCGTCGAAGTAAAGCGAGTTGTACTTGTAGTGATCGGTCTCGTAACCGAGATTGCCGAGAAGGACCGGAGTGAAGTTGGCGGCGCCGCCATTGTAGGAAACGACGGCTTCTTCATACAGGTTGCCTTCACGGTCTATCATGAAGTAGACGTCCGCGGTGCCGTAGCCGGTTTCCGTTCTTTCTTCATAAGCTATACCGACGATATCGGAGGTTATCACGCTGGACAGATCGAATGCGCCGATGTAATCGCCTATGCTCATATCGACCACTAACAGGTACTGGCCGTAGACCGCGAGGCATCTGTTTTCGCCGAGACAAGGCGCCGCGGCCAGATCGAAGAACGCTATGGACGACGTACCGATCATTTCGAGGCTGTAATCGTCGTTTACGATAAACAGGTTGGAGTAATCGTCTTCATCGATGGTAGCCGCAAACATCTTGCCTTTTGCGTCTATCGCCGTTGCACCTATCGGCGCGGGAGCTTTCGTTTCGGTCAGCTTCGTGTATTCGGGGAGTTTCATTATATCGAATTCGGAGAACCATACTTCGCCGTTTTCATCCCAGATGACGCCGTTGAGCTTTACGTCAAGGAAAACGATCGAAACGTAGCAGGGCAGCGTGCAGCTGCTTTCGCCGATCTGCGCGGTCACATAGACGATCGCTTCGGCGTCACCGTCGGCAACGGACTTTACGAGACCGTTTTCGTCAACGGTAACTACGGTTTCATCGGAAGACTCGAACGTAACGGTAAAGCCTTCTTCATCTTCGATGCCCCACGGAAGCGGGATATAGTCGATCTGAGCGGTACCGTTGCCTATGATCATGAGCTCGTCGTTCATCAGAAGATCGAGTTCGGGATCGCTGAATTCGGAAGAGTTGAGGTTGATCTTATAAACTGAGGCGTTGAGAGCGTAGTCGTAAACGATAACGTAAATATACGGATACAGGAGTATCAGATTTCCGTTTTGGTCCGCCGCGTAAAGATCAAGCGGTAAGAACATATCATATTCGTCGCCGGCTTTCGCTTCGAGATCAGCGGGGAGGTAGTCGATCGTTTCGAAGTCTCCGTCCGTGAAAGCGCCGACTTCAACATACGAGACGTACTGATTGTCGGAAGCTTTAAGGCTGAGACCGAACGCTCTCTCGTCTTTGACGTAACCGAGAGTGAGATCTTTGATCTCGGGAGCGGTATTGTCGACGATCGCGCTTATTCTCATTGAAGTGCCGTCTCCGAGAGCATCCCAGTCGACGTTGCCTTCGTCGTCAACGAAGTACTCCGGAGCCATGGTTATTTCGTACGTAAGTTCGGTACCGTCCGCAAGGCCTGTCGGCTTGAAACCGAATTTATCGGTGAATACGGTATTGAACCACGCTTCTTTGTTCACGTCGTAATACGCCGCGTAAGAGGGACCGAGGATCTCTTCGAATACGGGTTCACCGTCCGCGTAGACGCGTAAGCGCTCCGCTCCGGAGTTGCGTATCTGCGTGTACTGAACCGAGTCGATATAGGTGTTGTCGCTTACGGCGTTGCGTTCGGGCAGATATACGGGATCCAGTATCATCGGGTTGCCGCCGAACGCGAATTTCGCGTTGAAATCTACGCTCTTTGCTACGAACTGCTGCATGGTCAGGGCTTCGTCGCCGTAAACACACATCATATACGGAGTGCGGTATTCTTCGCCGTATGCGTATTCAAGTAAAGAGCCTTTGTCGAACATGGAAGGTTCAGACCAGTCGCCGTAGAATCCTACTACGGGGATGGAGTGGATCACGCCGTTCCATTCGCCGTTGTCGGCTTCGGTAACGTAGATATAACCTTCAATATAGTTGTAATTGTAGAAGTTCTCGGGATCGACGGAAACTATCGCTTCGATTTCAAGCGAACCGTTTGCGGGAACCGTCGCCGTCGCCGCGCTGAGCGCTCTGAGCAGCTCGTAAGCGTCGGCGGTGTTGATCATGCCGTCGCCGTTTACGTCGGCAAGTTCGATATTGCCGAGCTCTTCGATGTCGCCGGTGATGAAAGCGAGCAGATCGTGCGCGTCGAATTCATCCCACCAGCCGTCGTTGTTAACGTCGTATTTCGCGGTAAGTTCAGGATCGTCGGCAAATATGAAATCTTCGCCGTTGATCTTCCAGCTGACCGTATATTCGAGCGGATACGTCCACGTATCGAGATAAGCCGCAAGAACGGGATCTCCGTTTTCATCGGCAAGCGCGTTGCCTTCTCCGTCAAATACGTAGTACTGGAAGGTATCCTGAGTGAAGAACGTGCTGTCTAAGTAAGCATCGATTTCTTCATCAGTAAAGTTGTTGACTGTGAATTTTACGGAGAATTCTCCGTCGGTCTCGCCTATCTCGGCTTTGACCTTGCCGTCTTTTGCGGACGCGGTCGCGCTTTCGTCCATAAGGATGTAAGAATGCGCCGCTATCGCACGGTTGACCGATACAAGACCGGCGCCCTGCTTAAGAACGGAATAAAACTGGTAATCGGCTTCTTCTTCCACAAGCGGTTCAGCCGTGGACATCAGCAGGCTGTTCGTCAGCTGACGCGTGGTAAGACCGGTCTTTTCAGGTATACCGTTTTCACGCAGATACTGCGCGAGTACGGCGGCGATACCGGCGATCTGCGGAGCCGCCATGGAAGTACCGGACATAGATTCATACTGATCCGTTTCCTTCGGTTTGCCGTTTACGGAATAGATGCTTCCGCCGGGAGCGGTGATCTCGGGTTTGAGTTCGAGGTTGCCGTTGATGCCCCAGCTCGAGAAGTCGCTCATCTTATAGAAGAAGCTGTCATACGCGACGGAGCCGATCGTATTGCCGACGTATATCGTGCCGGTATAGTACGAGATATCTTCGTCTTCAACGTATTCGGAGCATTCTTTTATCAGTTCGGCGTCCACCATGGTTATCGTGACCGCCGGATTATTATAAAGATAACCCGTAAGGTTCATCATGATCACGCCGTCCTCGTTGTTGGCGATGATCGTTGCCACGGCGCCGTTTTCAACGGCGTTGTTCGCCTTGACGTAGAACGAGATCTCACCGCGGTTGCATATCGCGATCTTGCCTTCAAGCACGTCCGCAACAGCCGCGAACTCGTAATCCTGACCTATGCTGTCGATGTAGATATATTCGTATTCCTTGCCGCCTATCGAAGAGATCGGATCGTTGCCGTAGGTCGTCGATTCGGCGTAGAATACCATATTGTTATCGATCGTCAGATACGGGCCTGTCGTACCGTCGTTGTCAACGGAAGCGACCGCCAGAGAATTCGTATACGAACCGGGGGAACCGGTACGTCCGAAGTTCACGTCGTCGTAATACAGATATCCGAACGTCGTGAAGTTAGCCCATGAATAGCTGTTGCCGCCGGACATGACGACCACGGTCGAGGTGTTCGCAAGCTCATCCATGATCTCCTGATACACGGAGTTTCTCACAAGACCGGTCGCGGCCGAGCCGAGCGAAAGGTTGACTGAATCGCAGCCGAGCACGATCGCGTCTTCTATCGCGATCATGTAGTCGGAATCGTACGCGCCGCCGCCCTTGCCGAAGACCTTCATCGTGATGATCTGAGCGTCGGGGGCTTCGCCCTGCGTTTTTACGTACGGGAGAGCGTCAACAAAGCCTTCTTCGGTCTTGATGTAGCGGTTAGCCGCCGCGATACCGGCGACGTGAGAACCGTGCTCGTCCGTATTGTCTAAATCGTGCGTTACGTCGAGATCGTTGTCGACATAGTTGAACGCGAACGGAAGCTTAGAACCGTAATAGAGATCTTCGGCGGTGATGCCTTCGTAGCGTTCGCTCACGTGGAGCTGATCGAGGATTGCGGCGACTTCTTCAAGCGTGAGCAGATCAACGGTCTTGCCGGTCTCTTCTTCGACCTCGGCAATGGCGTAATCGAAAGCTTCACTTGAGAAAGACTGGTGGTCGGTATCGATACCGGTATCGATTATCGCAACCTTGCTGCCCGCGCCGGTGTAACCCGACGCCCATGCGTAAGGCGTGCCGACCATCCCTGAAGCTACGGACATCTGAGGTTCGTCCGAAACCGCAGCCTTGTCGGGATAATACTGTGTTTCAAGAACAACGTTCTTGACGCCTGCCACGGCTTTGATCGCGCTGATCTTGCCGTAGGGTACGTTTGCGGAAATTATGTTTGCCGCAAGCGTGAGGTTCCATACGACGTCGAGTTCGGCGCCGTTGAGAACTCTTTTGGATATCGCGGTCGCGACCTTATCCTGTTCGGACTTGATGCTTTTGCGATACTGCATGGCTCCGGCGTTTGCCGCGATCTTTTCCGTAGAATAACCCATGCCTATGACAGAGGGGGCGTTCAGGATAATGGAAACGCGGACTACGTCGTCATCGGAAAATTCCGGCTCGCTTTCAAAGGTGGTGATCCCCTTTCTCTTCAAAGCGTCGGTAAAGATCTTGTCTGAGACTTTTTCCCATTCAAGAGTCTTTTCTGTACCGGAGTCCGTGCCGAAATCATAAGCGACTGCGGGTAAGGCGATCGCAATGATCATGACCACGGACAGCAGCGCGGAAATAAGCCTTTTCCATGAATTCTTCATAGTGCTTTTCTCCTTTGGTACTTACCAGAAATTTATATATACAGCTTTTCACCATATAACTTCGTTATGCGCCATGGATGAATAAATATACACTCTTTATTCATTTTGCGGCGGCAGCGTATTTCCCCGTCGGAAACGCACGAATAATTTTGGCATATTATAACACATAAATATAAGTTTTGCAATAGCTTTTCGAAAAAAAATCATGAAATTGAAAAAAAAGATATAGTTACAGCAAAAAACGGTATAAAAATGCAAGTTGTTTTTATAAAATTGCTTGATTGCAAAACATTGATGGCGGCCGTCCGCGGCCGCCGCGACGGTCACGGACCCGCCGGCGAAGCTTACCGCGTTCTTTCAGGTGCGCTCCGCTTCGTAAAGAAGCCTATTGCGGCAAATCGCGGTTTTGATCACAGCGGTCCGGCTGCACGGCGTTTGGCAAAAACTTTTCATAAATAAATAAAAGAAAAATGCGCAAACCTCTTGACAAAACTGTTTTTCTGTGATAGAATATGTGGGCTTTGAGAAAAGCGGCTCATATTTTTGACTCATTAGCTCAGTAGGTAGAGCACTTGACTTTTAATCAAGGTGTCCGGAGTTCGAATCTCCGATGGGTCACCAAAAAAACCAGCAACAACGGTTGCTGGTTTTTTTATCCAAGCCGCCGGAGCGGCGGTTTGGCATATAATCAACGCGCTTGCACGTTGTATGTAATCACGGCGTCAGCCGTGCATTGTTCCGGTCCCGATTCTGCTCAGCGTCGTATATGATCGGTCCACTGATACGCGATCCGCGGAGAGCCGTCGGCGACGTAGATAACGCCGCATTTTACAAAACCGTTCTTTTCGATCTGCCGTATCATCGGAGCGTTCTTTTCGTGCGTATCGACGCGGACGTTATTTGATACGCTTTTGCAGTAATCCGCGGCGCAGGCGAATATACCGTGCGCTTCTCCGTCGGAGGCTATGCGGTGGATCGTGACGTACGGTTCGGAATTCAGCCACGCGCCGCCCTCGATATGACCGTAAGTCGGATCGTCGCCCGATACCATCGAAAAAACGCCGCGAACGCCGTTTTCATCATATATGACGTAACCGTCGCCGTTCTCAATATCGGCTCTTACGAGCTTTGGCGGCGGGTTGGTCCGCCCCCACTGATCGGGATTGCCCGAACGTATCATAAATTCGCGCGCGATCGCGTAGATCTCCAGGATCCTTTCGTAATCGCTTTCCGTCGCTTTTCTTATTTTCATTGATCGCTCCGTATCAACTTACAGAAAATCGCATGATGATCACGCGTTCGTTTCGGCGGTCATTCCCTTATCCTTTTTATAAATCAGGAAATATGCCGCGAAGAATGTTCCCGCTCCGAAAGCGGCGATGACGCATTCGAGCGCCCATACGGGCATGCTGACGACGTTCAAAGTATACAGCACCGCGATAAAATCCATTGCCGTGTGCAAAAACACGGCGAGGGGAAACAGCCAAAGTTTCTCTTTGTCTCTGCAGGCGTAGAACACGAGCATCGAAGCGCCGATATGGAACAGAACGGCGAAAACGCGCTCAACAAGCGACAGCCCGAGATCGGACAGAGAAAACGCCGCTATCGTTTTTACGAGCGTTTCGACGGCGCCGAGCTGATCCGGAGCCTGCGCCGCGACCTGCTCGACGACGGATCCGAAGAGCCCCGTATTTATCATGACCGCGTATATTATGTACTGCAGATAAGCCACGCCCAGAATGATCATAACTTCAAAACCGCCGTGACCTATACCGTACGAGATCGAAGTTTCTCTGTTCGTGCGCTTTTTGAGGATCGTTTTGAATGCGATAAACCGTCCGGTCTCCTCAAACACGCCCGGGAAAAGTCCCGCAAGAAGCGCGAGCAAAACGGGATGAGCGTTCAGAAAACCGCTGACGGAATGATCCTGCAGACCCAGAGAAGTCGGGAACAGCAGAACGTTCTGTATCGGTTTTTCAAGTATCAGCGCGAACAGCAAGAACACGACCGCGCCAGTCAGTATCGACAAGAACGGTTCTTTCTTTTTTATTTTCCAAATTATCGCGGCCGCGACCGGCACGCCGATGCTAATCACGACGCCGAGCGCCAGCCATACGAACTGCGCCGCGCCGATATGCGTGATTTCAGACATATACTTTAACTCCTTTATTTACGGTTTCTGCAACCGCCGCGAAGCCGCCCGATATCACGGCGCTGTCTCGCGGCGTTTATATTTTATCATAAAGCCTTTTTTTTGTCAACAACCAATGATAAATTTGTTTTTAACTATTGACAAATCAAAAAAACGTGGTAAAATGTATAAGCAACAAATCGGAGGCGTAGCTCAGTTGGTCAGAGCGTTCGGTTCACATCCGAGAGGTCAAGGGTTCGAGCCCCCTCGTCTCCACCATAGAAAAAGACACCGCAAGGTGTCTTTTTCTATGGTGCATAACTGTAATCGAGGGGGCTCGAAGCAGCGATAAAAACGCTCCGGGGGAGCGTTTTTGAGCGGTGACCGAAGAATTTTGCAAAGCAACTATAACCGTTCTGCACTGATGCTTTGCAAAATTCAAGAA
>JAEEJH010000106.1 GCA_016281775.1 Clostridiales bacterium
CGCCGCTGCCGGTAACGGTTATGATCTTCGACTGGCGTTCGCGTTCCGTCGGCTTTTTCTCCGTCGGCTTTTCTCTTTGCTGTTTCTGCTGATCCTGCTGACGGCGGAACTGCTCTACGCGGCTTTGCTTCTGCTCGGTCGGGGCCGGCTGCTGCTTTTTACCGTCAGTCTTTTCGGGCGTTTTATCGGCGGGCTTTTTATCGGCTGTATCGCCGCTTTTCGCTTCTTCTTTTTTGACGTCGGCAGTTTTATCGCCTTCCGGCGTGCTCTTCGCCGCGTCGGAGTCCGTCTTTTCTTTCTTTGTTTCTTTTTTCGGTTCCGCCGGTTTCGGACGGTGCTCCGGCAGAACGTCGGTCTTGCCGGCGAGGTAATCTTCAAGCCCGACGATCTGATTCTCGGACGTGAGGACCTCGAAAATAACGGCAAAATCATCCTCGTCGATAGCGGAGGTATGGACCGCTCCTCCGCCGGAATGCGCTTTCAGCACGTTGACGAGATCGTTGCTTTTAAGACCGAAGTCTTTTGCTATTTCTCCTAATTTGTACTTTTTGTTTGAAATCATAGATGACCTCTTCCGGAGTTTACATTGCAGACGCCTTACGGCGTGTAAACCCGGCTCCTTTCTTTGATAAGGGTAAAATGAAATTTATTGTTTTTGTATCGATTTTAAGGCGGCTTCGGCGAGCCCTTCGTCGGTAAGCCCGACGGACGCGATCTTGCCGCGCGATCCGACGGCTTTTCCGAGCGTTTCGGACGTAAAGCCGCATTTTACAAAGCGTACGCCGTAATATTCACAGCAGTTACGGAGCCGCTTTTCCGTGTTGGCTGAAGCGTCTGCAGCGAGGACCGCGAGTCTGATCTTCCCGTTCCGCACCGCTTCGCAGGTCAGTTCCGTACCGGTCACCGTCCTGCCCGCTTTTTTGCTTATACCGATGTAAGATAAGAACTTATCGGTTTGCGCCATTTATCTCCGCCAAGAGTCTTTGGAACACGTCGTCCGGTATCTCGGAGTTAAGGGATCTGCCCAGCCTGCCGGTCTTTTTTGCGTTCTTGAGACACGCTTCGTTTTTACAGATATATGCGCCGCGGCCGGGTCTTTTGCCTGTCGGATCGATCGATATCTCGCCTTCCGGCGATCTCACTATCCGCAAAAGCTCCTTTTTCGGCTTGCCCTCTCCGCAGCCGGTACATCTGCGTTCGGGCGTTTTTTTGACTTTCAGTTGTTGATTTGCCATATCATTCGGCTTTTATATCTATCTTGCAGCCGGTAAGCTTCGCCGCGAGACGGGCGTTCTGCCCCTCCTTGCCTATTGCGAGAGAAAGCTGATCGGGCGATACCGTTACGTGCGCTATGCGTTCGGTCTCGAACGAGATGCTCTTTACGATCGCGGGCGAGAGCGCCGCGGCGATATATTCGGCAGGGTCGTCGGAATATTTGATGACGTCGATCTTCTCGCCTCTCAGCTCGTTGACGATCTCGGCGATGCGGGCGCCCTTGTTGCCTATGCAGGCGCCGATCGGATCGACTTCTTCTTTGGTCGAATAAACGGACATCTTGGTCCTCGATCCGGCTTCACGCGTGACGTTCTTTATGACCACCGTTCCGTCGGCGATCTCGGGGACGTTCAGTTCGAACAGACGCTTGACGAAACCGGGATGGACTCTCGATATGGTCACGAGTCTGCCTTTCGTTTCCTTGCTGACCTCGGTTATGAACACTTTTATGCAGTCGCCGACCTCGAAACGCTCGCCGGGGATCTGCTCGTTTTTGATAAGTGCGGCGTTGCTCGTGCCGGTATTGACTATAACGCTGCCGTTATCGGGGTCGATGAATTCCACGGTAGCCGTCACTATGTCTTCGCGTTTGTTTTCGTATTCTTTCATGAGCATGCCGCGTTCGGCTTCGCGTATGCCCTGTATTATGACCTGTTTCGCCGACGTTGCGACCGTACGGCTGAAATTCTTGGTCTTGATCTCTTCCTTCACCTGAGAACCGAGCACGTATCTGCGGCTGAGTTTTTTAGCGTCGGCAAGCGATATTTCAGTCGCGGGATTTTCGGGTTCTTTAACGACGGTCTTGACCTTATAGACCTTGCATTCTTTTTTGTCAGGATCGATGACTACGCTTATCTCGGAATCGGGAAAAGCTTTTTTGAACGCCGTCAGAAGAGCCGCCTCGATCCTTTCGAGCATATACTCTTTCGATATCCCTTTTTCGGATTCGAGCGCGTCGAGCGCGTTGAATAATTCACTGTTCATCTTTTTTCTGATTTCCTCCTAAGTTTACTGATTTTATGTCAAAATAAATGTTTACTTTTGCAACGGCTGCCCGCGGGAAAGACAGCGTCTTGCCGTCCGCTTCGATATTGACGTTTTCGTCGAGCGGAAGCAGCTTGCCGACAAACGTTTTCGAACCCTCGTAAGGCTTATACAGTCTGACCTCGACCGTGTCGCCGATACAGCATTCGTAATGCCACTCGTATTTGAGTTCTCTCTCGATACCCGGTGACGAGACCTCGAGCGTATAGCTTTCTTCAATGGGATCCGCTTCGTCAAGTATCGGATCTATGGCGCGGTGAAAACGTTCGCAGTCGTTTATATCCACGCCGCCGTCCTTGTCGATGGTATAACGCAGAATGTATCTGCCGCCCTCTTTGACGTATTCCGTATCCCAGATAACGTAGCCGAGAGATTCCGCGACGGGCTCCGCCAGCTCCTCGGCAATCTGCACGATATTCTTTTTCATACCTTTCCGTTTTTTGCATAATTTCGGGGTGTGAGCCTTGCCCACACCCCAATCTATTCTACTTTCGTCTTATTATATCATACATTTTGATAAAATGCAATAGGTTTTCTAAAAATAATTAAATTTATAAGCGTTTTTTCAGTTTTCTGTAAGACTCAGCAGCCATTTGATGTCCTTGAGCCGCTGCTGATTTGAACAGTTCAAGCGCTTTTCTGTAATCTTTGGGTACACCCTTACCTAACTCATATAACATTCCTAATAAGAATTGAGCCGTTGCGCTTCCCTGTTCTGAAGCCTTTGTATACCATTCGGCAGCTTTTTTATAATTTTCATATGAGTCAAATGTCCCTACCAATCCTTGAAAATAATACACACCGATCCATCGCTGCGCATCAGAATCTCCGTATATCGCTCTTTTGTATTCTTCAGGATATAATAATTCCATAGCTAATTCCATTGTCTCTGGTTGAGTCTTTATCTCATTCAACAAATTCTCGTATCTCATCCTCGCTATTAAAATACCGTGATCTGCCGCTTTTTTATAACATTCTAAAGCCTTTTTGTAGTCGCATTCAACACCTTCGCCATAACAATAACAATCTCCAAGTTGATACATAGCTTCCATGTCACCGCAAATTGCCTTTTTAAAAAATCCAAGCGCCGGTTCTTCCATATCTGACTTTTCCAACCCGGACTGGTCTTTCAACTCTGTTATGTCGGTCTTCTCTTTAGTAACTCTCGATAATAAATCGCACCTCCTTTCAATATGCTCAATCGCCGCAACTAATGTCGGGTACTCGAATAATTTACACATCTGATAAGGTTCATATGCCAATTCAAACCAATCAGGAAACGCAGTATCTGAATCAACAATGACGTTTATAAACTTTCTTTCTCTTTTATCGGCGTAGTATATCTCTTTTTGGCAAAAATCTGAATTAAGAGAATTGTAGGTCACCATATATATAAACAACGTACAGTTCTTGATTTTTCCGGCTATTTGTTTTCGGTAGTCTTCACCAACGTATAATCCGTCGTCGAACCATACGTTATATTTTTTCTGAAGCTCTGCGATAAAAGGATAGACCTTTTCCTTATCCTTATGCGAATATGATACGAATATGTATTTTCCCTCTCCGTCGTAAGCTTTGATATCCGGTAATTCTGGCATAACGTTCACCTTTTCGGTATTTTTCAATATTATAACATTTGTAATGACAATTGTCAATATAATTCATTATGAATTAACGGCAAGGCCGTCATGAATTAACGGCAAGGCCGTCATGAATTACCGCTTGCGCGGCATGAATTGCGCATACGCGTGAATTGCCGTTTACACGGCGTGAAATGCCGCAGAAGCGGCGTTAAAAATCCCGCACTTATGATGCGGGATTTGTTTTAACCGATGAACATCTGCGTCCAGTAATTGCCGGACGAGACGTAACCGACGCCGATCTTCGTAAACGACGAGTTCAGGATATTGGCTCTGTGACCTTTCGAATTCATCCACGCGTTGACGACCTCGGACGGCGTTCTCTGTCCGCAGGCGATATTCTCGCCGGCGGCGCGGTATCTGATGCCGAACGACTTCATCATCTCGAACGGCGAACCGTAAACGGAGCTCGTGTGCGAGAAACGGCGGTTATCTTTCATATCCTGAGATTTGATACGCGCCACTCTGCAAAGCTCCGGATCGGCTGTAAGCGGCTGAAGGCCGTATTCCGCGCGGTACTCGTTGGTAAGGCGGATCACTTCGCTTTCATATTCGGAAACGGTGAGATCAGTCGGGTGAACCTCTCTCGGATCGTCGTATACCGGGATATGAAGTATTTCATCCGGGTATATCAGATCGGGGTTTTCGACCTGCGGATTCGCCTCGATCATTGAATCGAGCGTTATGCCGTATCTTCTCGACAGCTTCCACATCGTATCGCCGCGCACGACCTTATGATCGAACGCCGCGTCAGCCGTAACGGTAAAGACCGCAACGGTAAGGACCGTCATGACGACGGCAATCATTTTTTTCATAAAACCTCCGTCAGGCGCTTTCGCGCCGTTATAATTATCTGCTTAATGCAGAGGTTTATGAGATTTTTTGAAATGTAAATTTTGGTTTTACCGTTTGATCTCCGCTTTGCCGGCGGTCACGTCGACGATCCTCGACGTCAGTTTTTCCGTCATCTCGGAAAGAACGCTGATCTTATACGTGACTTTTTCGCCGTATTCGACCTTACATTCCGGCAATTCATAAAGCGACAGTTCGTATTTAACTTTTTCGGAGACCGAAAACGGCACGGATATCTCGATTTTGTCATACGACCTTACCGAATATATCTCAGCCGCTTCTATGCCCGCCGTCGCGGCCGACGTATAGGCGCGCAAAAGGCCTGGCGCGCCGAGCAGTATGCCGCCGAAATAACGCGTAACGACTACGGCGACTCCCTTTAGTTCTTTTTTCATAATGACGTTCAGTACCGGCAAGCCCGCCGTACCTTTCGGTTCGCCGTCGTCGCTGTATCTCGTCATACCGTCGACGGTCAGATATGCGTAAACGTTATGGCGCGCGTCGGGATATCTTTTCTTTACCGAATCGACGAACGCTCTCGCTTCTTCATCGCTGCCGACCGGCGATACGGTCGCTATAAAACGCGACTTTTTTTCAACGATCACTGCCTCGGCGTAATGTCTTACGGTCTGATACGGAGTCATACTGTCTCTCCTAACATCTTTTTTACCGTTCCGAGCGTTTTTTTGTCTACCGTCGCGGTGACGATCGCGTCCGATTCATCGTATTCGACACCGGCGACAGCCGCGTTTGCATAGAGATAGCCGAGCGCCGCTCCCTTTGACGCGGGTATGCGGAACGTTACGGTCTGCTTACCGCCGTTGGCGGTCATTTCAAGCAGTTCGGTCAGTTTCTCCATACCTTCGCCCGTTAACGCCGAAACGCAGACTCCGAGCCTGTCGCGCGAGCCGGGCGGCGTCACGAAGCCTTCTTCTCTTACGTCGCATTTATTGTACGCATATATTATCGGTTTATCCGACGCGCCGAGTTCGGCGATCAGCTTTTCGGTGACCTCGGTCTGTGACAGATATTCGGGATCCGACGCGTCGACGACAACAAGCACAGCGTCGCAGAACACGACCTCTTCAAGCGTCGAGCGGAACGCTTTTATAAGCTGAGTCGGCAGATTTCTGATGAATCCGACCGTATCGGTCAGCAGTATATCCGTACCGCACGGCAGAGTATATTTTCTCGTCGTCGGGTCGAGCGTAGCGAACAGCTTGTCTTCCGCGAGTATGCCCGCGTCGGTCAGGCGGTTTAACAGGGTCGACTTGCCCGCGTTCGTATAGCCGGCTACGGCTATTCTGAAAATGCCGCTTTTATCTCTTTTTTCGCGTTTCGTTCTTCTGTTTTTTTCAAGTTCTCCGATCTGCTCTTCCAGCGCGGCGATACGCCTTCTGACGTGACGTCTGTCGGATTCGAGTTTTGATTCGCCCGGGCCGCGCGTGCCGATACCGCCGCCGAGCCTCGACATTTCGGTACCGTGACCGGAAAGCCGCGGTATCGTATACTTCAGCTGTGCGAGCTCGACCTGCAGTTTGCCTTCGCCGCTTTTCGCGTGGAGCGCGAAAATATCGAGTATCAGCATCGGTCTGTCTATCACGCGCACGTCGCCGCCGATCGCTTCTTCGGCGTTTTTGATCTGCGCCGGCGACAGCTCGCCGTCGAATATGACGAGCGACGCTCCCGACGATTCGCATATATCCCGAACCTCGCTCAGCTTGCCCGTGCCGATGTAAGTTCTCGGATCGGGCGATTCACGCTGCTGAACGACTTCCGCACACAGCTCGCCGCCCGCGGTATCGAGCAGACGTTCGAGCTCGTAAAGGCTCGCCTCGCACTCCCTTTCATCATCGTCTTTCAGTCTTACCGATATAAGCACCGCCTTCGGCGTCTCTTTATCAAACAGTTTTTCCATAACTCTTACCTCCTCCCGCATACAAAAAGGGCAGGACGATACAATACGCCCTGTCCCCGTTTGTGATCCGAAATTATTTGGCTTTGGCTTTAAGACGGCTGTTGAATTTGTCAACACGTCCGCCGCTGTCTACAAATTTCTGTTTTCCGGTAAAAAACGGATGGCATTTGGAGCAGATCTCAACACGCATATTGCCTTTGGTCGATCTGGTATGAACTACTTCTCCGCATGCGCAGGTGATCGTACAATCCGTATATTTCGGATGGATTCCTTCCTTCATTGTTAACACCTCTTATCTGATTTACAAAATCGCGTATGTTAGTATATCACACTTTTTTGATTTTTGCAATATCTTTTCAGCGATTTTTTTGAACTAATTGTAAACTATTTGTTCGATTTTTTCTTTTTTGACGCGCCGATAACGACGGCTATCCCCGCGGCGACGAGCGCTGCGGCGATCACACCGAGTACCGCCGGCAGGATCGGAAACGCATTTTTGCCGGGTTCTTCCGCCTTGCCGGTGGAAGCCGCCGCTTTGCCCGTATCCGTCTGCGGTGCGGCCTCGGTCGCTTTTTCAGTCTCTGCCGGGATCTGCAGCGGTTCCGAAAGCGAAGTATAAGCCGTTTTAAGCGCGTTCTGCGCCGAGCTTATCTCATCTGCGGAAGCGCCGTCTTTGCAGATCAGCGCCATCGCGTCGCCGTAAGCCGAGAGAAAATCACGGTACGCGGCGCCGGAGTATTCGCCGGAGTTGTTTCTGACAGTACCGTATTCTCCGCAGAGCGTCATCAGTTCTGTCTTATCGGCTTTTTCAGGCGCTTTCGCGGTCGGAGTTTCGGCGTACAGCTTTATCTCGGCGACTGTCTTCGTCGCCTTTTTGCCCGACGCTCCCATTAATATGATTTTTATGTAACGGTATTTCGCGCCGATCGGCTCAGATATGACGTTACCGCTCACGTCGGCGAATTTATTTTTGCCGTTGACGGGTGAATTGGCTATTATTGTCCAGTTGTCTTTATCAGAAGAGCCTTCGATCCGGTAATCGGTAAGTTCGGAACCGGCGCCCGGTATGATCTCGACGCCGTATACCTGTTTGTCCTCGTACAGATCCAGTATTACGGTCTGCGTCGCTTCCGCGGCAAACGGCTTCCATTCCGTAGCGGTATCTCCGTCTGTCAGATATTCCGACGTATCTTTTCCCTTGCCCGAGGCGTTGTATATATAGCCGCCTACGCACGACACGCCCGGCGTCTGGATCACGCCGTCAAAACTGCCGCGTTCTCTTTTGTCCGCCGAGACGTACGCTTCAGCTTCGACCACCGCCGCCCAGTTGCCTGTCACCGTCGAGAACGTGAATCTCATGAACCGGCATTCGTATATCCTGTCAAACGACACGAAAAACGACGGATCGCCGGCAGATCTCGGCGGTTCTTTTTCGCCCTTATGAACGGTCTGCCAGTTTGCTCCGTCCTGAGATATTTCGACGGTATAACTGACGCTGCCGGTCTTCGGGTACATACGTATCATCAGCGTGTCAAAACGCCTGACCGAGCCCATATCGAACATGAGCCACTGCGGCAGCGCGTCGCTTGACGCGCACCACCACGTATCGCCGCTCTCATCGATCGCTTTATCGGGACTGCTGCCCGGCGCACTTACGGAACTTGCCGTCGCAGTTGAACCGGTGAGTATATTGGTCTCCGTCGGGATAGGATCGTACGGACGGAGCGCTTCGGTCTCATACGGACCGAGATCGGTACGGCTCGTTACGAGAAGGACCCAGTCGGAGCTGTCCGGCTTGTCCGGTATATCGTATTTACCGCCGGCGTGGGGTATATCGTCGCTTATATCGACGAATTTGCCGGTGAGAGGATCGTACCACTTCGCCGAGTATTTTTCGTCAGCGTTTAGTTTTTTGATCGTGCCGGTCGACAGATCCGTATTGTAGAAATACACGACGTAAGTCTTATTGTCTTCCGATGACGCGACGGTTTTGGACTCTTCTTTGAGATTGGAATACAGCGTGTTTGAAAAACGCGGTATAAGCGACGAAAATCCGACGTACTTGAAGAAATCAGCCATATACTTCATCTCATACGAGCCCGGTTTGCCGATGCCCATATACCACGGCTCTGTACTGAAAGAGCCGAGCCAGCCGGCATTGCCGGCGGTCGAATAGCAGTTCGCCCACACGCCCGTAACGCCGTATGTGAAGCCGTAGCTTCCGCAGAGGTTGGCTTTCCACGCGGATATACGCGACGCGTTGTAGCCGTTGAAGCCGCCGCAGTAGATGTCTTCGTAGTTCGCTTCCGTCTCTATAAACGGTTTGGCGCCGTCTTTGTTTCTTCTGTTGCTCCAGTAGCCCTGGTAGGTAAATTTACTCGCGATCAGCGTACCGTGACCGTTCTGAAGCGCGTAAAAGTCGTGCCAGCTTTCACTGTCGAGTTTTTTGATGTATTCGTCGCTGACGTCCATCGGGTACTGATGAGCGCTCTGCGGGTGGTTATATCCGTCGCCTTCGTCGGTGATGCGCGCAGACGACACCCACGCGTCGAAATGCTCTTTTCCCGTTATTTCCTGCGCGGTGATCCATATCACCGGGTATGAAGCGTATCGCGCCGTGAGATATCTTGACAGGCGGTCGAGCGCGTTTTTACCCATCGCATTGACCGTATTCGAATGTACGCCGAAACCGAGCGCGATCACCATACCTTTTGCGGCGAGATAATCGAACATCACGTCGTATTTGTTCGTAAACGTTTTCGCGTTGATGCGTTCGAATTTCGTCGTCCACATGCTCGGCTCGCGCGACATTCCGATCTGACCGCCTCCGTCCGCTTCGGCGCTGTCGAAATACGTCTGATATACGGTGAAGCCTTTGCTGCACCTGTCGTTCACCTCGTGTATGAACTGGTTGCCGCATTCACAGCCGGGATAATTGCACTTGCTTATCGACACGTAATTCGGCGCCTGCCAGTTAGTGTCGCCGAGCCAGTAGAACGGAGTGCCGTCGTCGTAGACGAAATATCTGCCGTCGTCGGAAATCCTTACGAAACCGTGGATATCGAGATCGGTCCTGCCGCTGTTTTTTACAGCGTAGACGACGCCGGTCTTCATGTGCAGATCAGCGTTTTCGGTATCGCTGCACGTTATGACGTAAGTCCATTTGCCGATTTTGGTTGGCGCGAAACGCACGCGCCATTCTCCGCCGCCGTTCCAAAAGCCGTAGAGCTTTATCTTCGCGCCGTCTTCGTGTACGAATTCCGCGTCTATATCCACTTCGAGATACGGGTTTTTGTATTTTTTATCAGTCGTCAGGATTATATCGGTCCTTGTCCATACTTCGACCGCCGTCATATTCTGCTCCTTTACCGCAAGCGCTCCGCCCGGCGCCGTGAACAACAGCGCGAGCGTAAGGCATAATAATCTGATAACATTCTTTTTCATATCATTTCTGTATGCTGCTGAACCTGAACGACGCACAGGGTACGCCGGAGCTCGAGCAGAGGGTGAGAGACTCGGGGAAGCTCTCGTCTTTTACCGTGTTGTAACCTACCGAAGTTATCGGAGAGCCTGATGTGACCTTGACGCAGTCTTTGCCGACGATCTCTGCAGACGAAGGATCCGCCCATTTGTTTTTTGCTTTCGTCATTACTTTGAAGCCGAGCAGCGTATCGCCCGATACCGTAAGACCGTCGCCGACGTGGGCGAACTTTACCGTGACGGATTTTCCCTCGTCCGACAGTTCGTAAGACACGGGTATCGGTCCCTCGGTATAGTCAAGATCGCCTATGCCGTAGTCGTTTGCGAGTATTATCGCCGCCATACGCTCGGATACTTCCCATTTATTGTACGGGTGAAGGTTGTTTTCGTAAGTCCTGTCCTTCCACGTGTCGGCGGACGAGCAGATATGAGCGTTTTTGAGCAGCGTCGGTATCGTGCCCATATTCATCCTTACCTGCGCGTAATCGAACGCCATATATATAGGCGGGAGCTCGACAATGTATACCGGATAATCGTGACGTATCTGATCGTGTTTGTCGCGCAGATAGTTGATCAGCGCGGTAAAGCGGTTCGCGTATTCCGTATTGTTTTTGTTGGCGGTACTGCAGTCGGATTCGCCCTGATACCATATAACGCCTTTGATCGGCATGTTCTGGTACGAGTACATCGCGTGGTTATACATGAACGAAGATCCGTGCGCGTTGACGCCGGCGGCGGTATAGACGCCGTTTTTGGCTTTGCTGACTTTCAGAGCGTCGCGCACTTCGTTCGGCAGAAAACCGTGGAGAGCCGCGCCGCCCGCGTCGAATTCGATCATACCTATCGGTATTTTACGGTCGAGTCCGTTATAGAGCAGTACTGCGGTGAAATATCCGACAGCGGCGAAATCGTACGCGCCCTGTAAAGGTTTTTGCCACTTGCGCTTCGGCACGACGTCTTCGCTCACGTCGTTCGTGCCCCACGTTATGCCTCCGAGGTCGTTCATCGAAACCCGCGCAAGCCTGATCTGCATATCGTTGTTTATCTCGACGTTTCTGCCGCCTGCGCTTGCGAGCGGTTCGTTTTTGATAACGGATACCGGATACGCTACGTTTGACTGACCGACTACCCAGTATACGTCGCCGACGAGTACGTTGTCGTAACTGTATTCGGCGCCTTCGGCGGCAAATACGCGCAGCGTCTGCCCTTCCGTGTTTTCAGGCAGCTTGCCTCCGAGCGTGATCAGCCAGCGGCCGTCTTCGATTATATCCGCGCCGTGCAGTCCGCCGAACTCGGCTTCTACTCTCTTGCCGTTTTCGGATTCTGCCGCCCAGCCCCAGATCCTTATATATTCGTTTCTCTGAAGTACCATATCGGAGCTGAATGCGCGCGACACGGTAAACGCCGCTGCCGGCTCCGCGTTCATCGCTTCGAGATCTTCGGTCAGCGCCGGTTCGGCCGGCGCTTCGGTGATCTCTTCCGCAGTGACCGCTTCGGTCGCTTTTTCGGTGATCTGTTCGGTCTTTTGTTCCGTTTCGGTCTCTTTTACAGTTCCCGCGGGATCTGTCGCCGCGCCTCCGGCGGTGGATTCCGTCACCGGTCCGGTACCGGCGCAGGCTGTAAGTGAGGCCGCGCACAACAGAACGATCAATACTAAAGACAGTATTCTTTTCATTTTTGCCTCCGCTGTCATATACTGTCTTTATAGTATCATAAGGATCTGAAAAAGTCAATGCTTTTTTTACAATCTGCTCTCGATCTGCTCTTTCAAACGTTCGATGATCCGCTTTTCGAGCCGCGAGATATACGACTGCGACACGCCGAGCAGATCGGCGACTTCTTTCTGCGTCAGTTCTCTGCCGCCGTGCAAGCCGAACCGCAGCTCAATTATCTGTCTTTCACGCGGTTCGAGCGCTTCAACGAGGCGCTTGACGAGTCTTTTCTCCTCGTCTTCCTCGATACCTTTCGATACCGAATCGGGATCGGAACCGAGTACGTCGCCGACAAGAAGTTCGTTGCCGTCCCAGTCGACGTTTATCGGCTCGTCGAGCGATATTTCGGCTCTCAGATAAGTATTTTTTCTTATATACATCAATATTTCGTTTTCGATACAGCGCGAGCAGTACGTCGCCAGCTTGATGTTTTTATCGTCTTTGAACGTATTTACGCCTTTTATCAGCCCTATCGTGCCGATCGAGATCAGGTCTTCGATGCCGATGCCGGTACTCTCGAATCTTTTTGCGATATATACGACGAGCCTCAGATTGTGTTCGATCAGCAGTTTTTTCGCCTCGGGGTCGGTCTTCATTTTCATAAGAGCCTCGTTTTCTTCTTCCGAAGAAAGCGGGGGCGGCAAAGTCTGCGGACCGTTGATATAAAACAGAAGCTCGTCTCCGTCGAGCTCGGCTATTCTGTCGATGCCGAAGATCCTCTTGATAAAAAACAGTAATTTCATATTCTCTCCTTTTCAGATACAAAGTGAAGACGGCACTATACCGTCGATATCTTTCAGATCCGTACTATGAAGCACGGCTATGCACGCTCTGCGCTTTACGCCGCCTATCGTTATCCGCTCCGGGCAGAAACCCGGCAAAAGCCGCGGCCCGCCGACGCCCCTCGACGGTATTATCCTCATGCCCTGCGCGGTCTTTGTAAACGTGTCGTCCGACAGAGCCTCGAGCAGTTCGCCCGTAAGGCACGGAGCGATCTTATCGAATCGCACGGTTATCACCGGGTCGCCCGACGCCGGTTCTCTTATCAGCGCTCCGCTGTCCGACAGACAGTGCAGAACGACAGAAACGCCGCGGTTTGTTACCGTTACCTCAACGTATTTTTTCTCCGTCTGTTTGCCGAATATCCTGCCGGTTATATATGAAGCCGCGAAACTGACCGCGCCGAGTATAGCGAAAACCGAAAGCGATATATCCGACAAGACCGGCGCCGTATCGGAATTGACGTTTACGCCCCTGCCGATCTTATTGAGCAGTATGTACGCCGCCGTAACTCCGCCGCCGAGCAAAACAGACAGACCGTAAAACAGCGCCGCCGCTTTGGCGAACAGCAAACGCTTCGCGCCGGGATACGCAATCACGCACATCAACAGCGACGCCGCGACGCCGGATATTACGGAAAAAACCGTATTTTCGATAAACAGCGCCGCTATCGAATACGCTCCGCCGAGCGACGCGGCAAAAACTGTCCTTATCCCGCTCGTTTTGATATGCAGTATTTTCGACGTGCTGAACAGCACGAGAAAATCCATTGAAAAGTTTATTATGAAAAAAACGTCGCCGTATATTACTTCTCCGTCCATTTGTCTCACCCCGACAGTATTATAGATTCCGCAGGGTGAATAAAAACGCGAAATATGTGATCTGCGAAAAATAATGACCTTGCCCTCCGGCACGGTCCTGTGCTTTATTCGCAAACGTTATAACGAAAAGGGACCGGAGCGTGCCGGTCCCTTGAATCTGTTATTTCGGTATATACTCTGAGAACGTGATATGCAGAGTTATCTCCGAACCGTCGCGTTTTACGACGATCTCCGCGGTTTCGCCCGCGCGGAATTTCTGTATCATCCTCTTGACTTCGCTGTATGCGTTGATCTCTTTGCCGTTGATCGAAACGATCTTGTCTTTCTCCTTTATGCCGGCTTTTTCGGCGTCGGATCCCGAGCCTACGGAGGCGATATACACGCCGAATTCGGAGAGGCCGTATCTGCGCGCCGTGTAAGAATCGTTGACCTCGAGCATGGTGACGCCGAGCATGACCCTGCCGCGTACGTAACCGTATCTTATAAGATCTTCGATTATCGGCACCGCCGTATCGGACGGTATCGCGAAGCCGATGCCTTCGATATCTTCACCGGACGATTTTGCGTTCACTATACCGATACATTCACCGGACATATTGAACAGACCTCCGCCGGAGTTGCCGGGGTTGATCGCCGCAGTCGTCTGCATGAGCGTCATTTCCTGATCTTCAATCGTCACGGTACGGGCGAGCGCCGAGATTATGCCGTTTGTAACTGATCCGCCAAGCGAGCCGAGCGGGTTGCCTATCGCGATAACGCTTTCAGCAACTACGAGTTTTTCGGACGATCCGAACGTTGCGGGCCTGAGGCCGGTCTCGCTGATCTTTACTATCGCAATATCCGCAACGGGATCGGTGCCTATGAGCGTCGCTTCGTATATTTTGCCGTTTCTTAAAACGACGGTGATGGAAGTCGCTCCGTCTATAACGTGATTATTGGTAACGATATAGCCGTCTTGCGTGACTATAACGCCGGAACCGGCGCCTTTGGCGACGTACTGCTGCATGAAACTGCCCGGGACTATCAGTTCGGTCCTTATTTCCACCACCGAATCAACGGTCATCGCGGCGACTTCCGTCATAGAATACTTGTTTTTTGAGTCGCCGATCGCGATCGTCGCGTCGGGATCCGTATCGGGACGGGGCGCGGGTTTATCGGTTTCGGGCGCCGTCGCTTCCGTTTCGGTAACAGAAGGATCCGTATCCGATTTTTCGGTATCTTTTGGCGTCGGTTGAGTGTTATGACCGTGATCAGACGATTCTGACGTCGTGTCGGGCGTCATAGCGGGATCAAGTCTTTTGCTGAGCATCATGCCGACTACGAGCGCGCAGCAGGCGATGATGATCGCCAGAGCCGTTACAGCCGCGAGTATTGCGATAACAGCGCCGGAATTGACCTGTTTTTTCTCTTTTTTCTCCGTGTTGCCGTACTGCGAGTCGCCGTCTGCTGCGGTATTTGTCGGCGCATAGACTCTTATGCCTTCCGGCTCTTTCTTTTCTTCAAAAATCTCTTCGTTCCCCGCCGGCTGCTCTTCCGGTTCGACCTGCTCTTCAGCTTCCGGACGGATTTCGGCTTCTTCCGACTGTTCTTCCGGCGTTTCAGGCTGATTTCCGGCGGTTTCTTCCGCCGGCGCTTCCGTTGTTTCTTCGTTATTTACGACGGTTTCTTCGGCGTTTTCCGCCTGTTCGTCATTCGGTTCATCATTTTTTATTTCATCTTCGAATTCATTCATGATATATCTCCTTTCATACCGCGCGTTTATTGTAACGCGTGAATGTGATAATCATTTGAAATATATGTGGTTCAATACTGAAATTATTGACTTATTTCAGCACTTCATAAACGGCGGCGGGCTTTTTGCCCTGCAGTTCAAGCTCTTTTACGCGGCTCATTTCGGTTATAACGCCTTCTCTGCCGTTTTCCGAATCGTACAGAGCGAGAACCGACTGCTTTTCGACGCTGCCGGAGCATACGCCCGATATGAAACTGTAATTTTTGCTGATCCCGCTCATCGCTTCGGCGGCGTCGTATATGATCGCGGCGGCAGTCGGTATAGGTCCGGCGCCGAGGCCCGAGAACAGTATGTCGCGCGCGTTTTTGCATCTGACAAGTATGCCGTTGTTTACGCCGTCGGCGCAGTAAAGCATTTGATCCGACGAGACGAAACACGGCTTTACGCCTATCGCCATGCCGGCTTCGGTCTTTTCATAGAAGGCGATAAGTTTGATCTTTCCGCCGAGCGCTTCCGCCGCGGCGAGGTCTTCGTATTTCACGTTTTCTACGCCCTGTGTCTTCACCGTATCAGGCGGCACGAGTTTACCTGTCGCACAAGCTGCGAGTATAACGATTTTTCTCGCCGCGTCTTTGCCGGTGATATCGTTCGTCGGATCGGGTTCGGCGAAACCGAGCCTCTGAGCGTTTTTGAGCGCGTCTTCGAACGAACAGCCGTGCCGGCTCATTTCGGTCAAAATATAGTTCGTCGTGCCGTTAACGATGCCGTATATCGCGGTCACCTCGTCGGTCGACAGACTGTCGCGGAGCGGTCTTATAATCGGTATCGTACCGCCGACGGCGGCCTCGAACAAATAATAAACTCCGTTTTCTTCGGCGAGCTTAAGAAGCTCTTCGCCGAATGCCGATACGACTTCTTTATTTGACGTTATCACGTTTTTCTTTGAAAGCAGCGCTTTTTTGCTCATCTCATACGCGGCTCTTCTCGCTCCCGTAACTTCGATCACGACGGATATCTCGGGATCGTCGCACACGGTATCGAAATCGGTTATATGCATATCTCCGTATTCGGAATCGGGAAAAGAACGCAGATCGCATATATATTTGAGCCCCGCGTATTCCGGCGCTTTGGCCTTTATTTTATCATATTCCTGTATCAGCAGACGGCACACTCCCTTGCCGATATTGCCGAATCCCACGACAGCAACTTTTTTCATATCATCGCCCTTTCGTATTATTTTTCAAATGTCTTTTATAAGCAGCAGTTTTCCCCGTCCGACGGATATTTCCGCTCTTTCGCCTTTCACTTCATTGCTCACGCCTAAAGGGTATTCGCACGTGATCTTCGCCCGGTCAAGCTCGTATAACGCGCCTTTGACGGTGATATCTTCTGCAGTTCCGGTGACGTTCAGAAGTGAGAAATAAGAATAATTATTATCCACGTATTCGGGTTTTTCCGATACGACGCACATATCAGAAAAATCGTCCGACGCTTCCGCCCGTATGCCGAGCGAATGCAGATACAGAAGTATAGAAACGTTGCCGAGCGTATGGTCGAGCCTTCCGCCGATCACGCCGACGAGCAAAACGCTCCCAAATCCGCGCTTTACCGCCTCTTTAGCGGCGTAAAACGTATCGGTATCGTCTTTTACGTGCGGCAAAACGATGATCTCGGTATCTCTTACCGGCATCTCGTGCGAATCGAAATCGCCGATAATGAGATCCGCCGTTTTGCCGAGACGTTCTTCGTGATAAAGTCCGCCGTCGCAGTAAATAATGAAATCGCTCGGGCTGAGCCTGCTTTTGATCCTTTCGTAATCACCTATCGGCGCCGCGCCGACGATCACGCATCTTTTCTTTTTCATAAGCTTTCGATCAGTTCTCTTCTTACCGCCGCGTCCGAAAAATCGTGATCGGGCGCCTTTATCGTTATGAAGCCGGCTTCTTTCGCCGTCTTTATCGCGTGAGGCGAGTCTTCAAATACGGCGGTCTCGCACGGCAAGGCGTTCATCAGTTCCGCGGCACGGATATATATCGTCGGTTCATGTTTGCCGGTACCGAGTTCGTCGCAGATCAGTATCCGTTCAAAATAACCGATCAGACCGAGCCTCGTAAGAGCCGCTGTGACGAGATCGCGGCGGTTAGAGGTGGCGACCGACATTCTCAAGCCCCTTTCGTGAAGCTCCTTTATAAGCTCCGGCATACCGGGTATCGGAGCGACTTCGTCACCGTAACGTCTGTAAAGCTCTTCGAGTATGTCCGCTTTGAGCTGTTCGGGCGTTATATCGAGGTTGAACGCGCGGCAAAAATATACCGCCGACGTTTCGAACGTCATCGTGTGCATCTTATTATAAACGGCTTCGTCGAATTCGATACCGAGCTTGCAGAGATACGCACGGTCAGCCGATTCCCATACCGGCATTGAATCGAGCATCGTGCCGTCAACGTCAAAAATTACCGCTTTTATCATTTATCGTGTAAAGAAAGCAAGGCTGCCGCTTTGATACGGCAGCCTCTTTGATTATTCGTCGGTTTCGTCAGTATCAGCCGTATCGGTTTTTACCTGTCTTCTGGGAAGAGCGGCTTTGCGGGAGAAGTTGACCCTGCCCTTTTCGTCGGTGCCGAGGCACTTGACGGTGACGACGTCGCCTATGTTAACGACGTCTTCGACTTTTTCGGTCCTCTTAAATTCAAGATCGCGTACGTGTACGAATCCGAGGTATCCCGGTACGATCTCAACGCGGCAGCCTATCGGCAGTATCTCGGCGACCTTACCGGTGTACGTCGCGCCTTTGACCGGCTCGAACACGATGCCTTCGATTATCGCTTTCGCATTGTAGCAAGCCTGCTTGTCTACGGACGAGATGAATACCGAGCCGTCGTCCTCGATGTCGATCTTCGCTCCGGTATCGGCAACGATCTTCTGGATGACCTTGCCGCCGGTACCGATGACTTCGCGGATCTTGTCGGGATGTATCTTCATGCTGATCATCTTGGGCGCGTATTCCGAAACTTCGTCGCGCGGACGGTCTATCGCTTTGAGGATTATCTCGTCGATTATATAATCTCTGCCCTTGTGAGTGGTCGCAAGCGCGTTTTTGATGATCTCGGGCGTGAGACCGTCTATCTTGAGGTCCATCTGTATGGACGTGATGCCCTTGTGCGTGCCGGCGACTTTGAAGTCCATATCGCCGAAGAAGTCTTCAAGGCCCTGGATATCGATCATCGTCATCCAGTTCTCGCCTTCGGTGATAAGGCCGCAGGAGATACCGGCGACAGGCGCCTTTATCGGCACACCTGCGTCCATAAGAGCGAGCGTCGAGCCGCAGACCGACGCCTGTGAGGTCGAACCGTTGGACGAAATGACCTCGGATACGAGACGTATCGCGTACGGGAATTCCTCAACGGAGGGAAGAACGGGAACGAGCGATCTTTCGGCAAGCGCGCCGTGACCGATCTCACGTCTGCCGGGGCTTCTCGTTGATTTGGCTTCGCCCGTGGAATAACCCGGCATATTGTAGTGATGCATGTATCTCTTTACTTCTTCCTGATCTATACCGTCGAGCTCCTGCATTTCGGAGATCGAACCGAGCGTGGCTATCGTCATGACCTGAGTCTGACCTCTAGTGAACAGGGCTGAGCCGTGCGTTCTGTTGAAGAGTCCTACCTCAGCCGCGAGCGGGCGGATCTGGTCGAGGCGTCTGCCGTCGACGCGTTTGCCCTGAAGCAGCCATTCGCGTACGACCGCTTTCTGCAGCTTGTAGACTATCTCGTCTATCATCGGGTGCTGTTCGGGATATTCTTCGTCGTACTGAGCGTAAAGCTTGTCTTTTATGACGTTGATCGCCGCATCGCGTACGGTCTTGTCGTCGGTATCGAGCGCGAGCTTGATATCTTCGGTATATTCCGCCGCGATCTTATCGTACAGATCGTGGTCGACGTCGTGATGCTCGTAATCGAATTTCTCTTTGCCTATCTCGGTCTGAATGGATCTGATGAACGCAACGATCTTTTTGATCTCTTCGTGCGCCGCCATTATGGCGTTGAACATATCGTCGTCGGATACTTCTTTCGCCCCGGCTTCGATCATGACGACCTTTTCGGAGGTGCCGGCGACCGTAAGTTCGAGCGTGCTTCTCTCACGCTGTTCGGCGTTCGGGTTGATGACGATCTGACCGTCTACGAGCCCTACGAAGACGCCGCCTATCGGTCCGTTCCACGGTATATCGGATATCGTGAGGGCGATCGAAGCGCCAATCATCGCCGCGATCTCGGGTGAATTGTCGTGATCGACCGCAAGCACGGTCATGTTGATGTTTACGTCGTTGCGCAGATCCTTCGGGAAAAGCGGGCGGATCGGTCTGTCTATAACGCGGGCGGCGAGTATCGCTTTTTCGGTAGGCTTGCCTTCGCGTCTGAAATAACCGCCGGGAATGCGGCCTACGGAATAAAGGCGCTCTTCAAAATCGACTGAAAGCGGCAGAAAATCGATGCCGTCTCTCGGTCTTGCCGAAGCAGTCGCGCAGGCGAGTATGCACGTGTCGCCGTATCTGACGAGGCAGGAACCGTTTGCAAGTCCCGCCATTTTGCCGGTCTCGATCGTGAGAGTTCTGCCGGCGAGTTCATAGTTGAACACTTTGTAGTTTTCGAACATTGTCAAAATCTCCTTTTTTATATTTTGAACACGTCCGAAGTATAACATTTACTTTCAGGTCCGCTGTACGGGCGCAAAAGTAACTGCTACACCGCAGACGCGTTTCTGTTTTATCAAATTCGGGAATTCTCCGTTTGCACGGAAAATCCCCGAATACCTTCCGGTATGGAGGAAGGCGGCTTGATATTACTTTCTGATGTTGAGTTTGTTGATGATCGCGCGGTAACGCTCGATATCTTTGTCTTTGAGATAACCGAGAAGGTTTCTTCTGTGACCGACCATTTTGAGAAGGCCTCTTCTGGAGTGGTGGTCGAGCTTGTTGGTTTTCAGATGCTCGGTGAGTTCGTTGATACGGCAGGTAAGTATGGCGATCTGAACTTCGGGCGAGCCTGTGTCTGTTTCGTGAGTTTTGTACTCAGCGATTATTTCCTGTTTCTTTTCTTTGGTCATTTTTTTATCACCTTTCAAATAATATTCCGTAACTCCGAGCAGACGGCGGGTGAAACGCATATATAATGCCGTTGATCCGTAAGCCCAGCGCACGGTAAAGTTCCATACCGAGATAAGATTATATCACTATTTTCACGGTTTGTAAATAGCGATATGAAAATTTATATTAATTAATTGTAAATTATTCGGAAAAAGCGTATTTGAATTCGTAAATATGATTGATCTTCGAGACGCCTTTAACGGTCAGAACTTCAAAAACGACGGGAATGGTTCCGTCTTCGGGTTCGGGCAGGTCGGGGCGGAATTTACCGTTATTGTCTTTTAACAAAAACGATACTTTGAACCTGTCGCGCGTCAGCACGCCCTCAAGCGTGTTCTCCGTGGTTGAATACCCGATCGAAGATACTTCGGCGGCGTAGATCTTCTGCATCGGGAATTCGTCGGCGTAAGGTTCGATCTCCTTGCCGGCGTTGTAGAAATACTCTTCGGTAAAAAGCGTGTTCAGCGTCTTGCCGTCACCGTTTATCGCGGCGTTGAAATAGTTGATGAACAGTCTCGCCTGAGCCGGCACGTTATCCGCCTCGCCGAGCTCATAGACCGTGCCTACGCCCTGATACGTATAACTCACGCTTCTGTTTTTATCAAGATAATCCGCGTCTTTCATTATATCGTCTTCGGGCGGGAAAAAGCCCTCGCCGTAATCGCCGGAGAGCGGATCGTACGAATACTGTTTTTCTTTTTCTTTATTTTCGCTTATCTTCTGCAATACGGCGGACGCGATGATCATCAGTATCGCGGCGGCGCACAGGATGACGATGACCTTTATTATCGTCTTTTTGCGCTTTTTGAGTTTTTCGGCTTGGAGTACCTGCTCCTGCAAAAGATCGTCGTTTTTGATTTCGTTCATCAGAACATACCCCAGAATCTTTTTACGTTATTCAAACCTATGCGCAGCCCCGTGAGATTGTCTTCGGCGCCTTCGAATTCGACCGAGATCCAGCCGTCGTATCCGGCGCGCTTAAGGATGCCGAGGCTCTGCGCGGCGTGCGCCTGACCGTGACCTATTATCGCTCCTTTGAGATAGTTGCCGGCGCGCGATCTGAAAAATCCTTCGCCCGGATCGATGCTCTGCCCGGATACGAAATAGAAATCCTTTGCGTGTACGTGGCGCGCGTAGCCCGCCATCACGCCGACCGCTTTGCACGGATCTTCGTCGGCGCACATGAAATTGCCTATGTCGACGAGAGCGCCGAAATTTTCATTGCCCACGGCGTTTATGAGTTTTTCCACTCTTGCGCTGTCCTGACTGAAAAATCCGTGGTTTTCGGTACAGGTGACCACACCTTTTCTCTCAGCGTATTCCGTGACTCTTCTGCACCCTTCGACAAGCTTCGGCAGCGCGTCGTCGTAACCGCGTTTCGTCTTCTCGCCGCGGTAGCCGTAGCATACGTCGTGGCGCATGACTTTCGCCCCGTAAGCCGCCGTAAGATCGACCGTGCGGCACAGCCGTTCGACGGTCTGTTCCATGTCGCCGTACAGAAAATCGGCTCCCGTGCAGAGCGACGCGACGGCAAGGCCTTTGCTTTCACACAGTTCTTTTATCCGTTTCGCTTCTTCGATATCCGACGAGCCGGCGAAAGTTCCCTCGACGATCTCGATACCGTTGAAGCCGAACTCCGCCGCTTTGTTTACCATGAATTCAATGCCTTCGGCGTTGTATCTGCCGTAGCTGTACGTACTTGCGCAAATCTTCATAATTACCTCGGGATTTTTTTCTTATGATATCATAAAAAATCGCGTTTGTCAATAAAACAGGCGCACATCTGACCGCTTGAAAGAAATAATTTTGCTTTTTTTGAAAAAAAGTCTTGACAAATCGATATTCTTGTGTATAATAAAT
Organism: Clostridiales bacterium; assembly: GCA_016281775.1. Lineage (GTDB taxonomy): Bacteria > Bacillota > Clostridia > Oscillospirales > CAG-272 > UBA1248. Next base: position 22,258 of record JAEEJH010000106.1, read on the forward strand.
CGTGCCGTTTTGAGAACGGACACATATTTGCGAGAGTGGCGGAACTGGCAGACGCGCACGTTTGAGGGGCGTGTGGTTCACACCGTACGAGTTCAAGTCTCGTTTCTCGCACCAAAAAAATCAAGCAGCCGACGGCTGCTTGATTTTTTTATCCGAGCCGACGTACCGGAGGCTTGGCATGTAATCAGCGCGCCTGCGCGCTGTATGTAATCACCGAAGGTATATCACGCCTTCGGTGTATGGTATATTGAAGCAGGCGGCGCAAACTTCACTTTAAACGATTGACAAATCCGCTTTTACGTTATATAATATTCTTAACGTCTCGAAAGGATAAACGAATATGAAACTCGATCCCATTTTCACGGATAATATGATCTTCGCCGAAAACAGACCGATACGCGTTTTCGGCGAGAGCGAAGGCGACGTGGCCGTAAGATTCCGCGGTGCGGAGGTCACGGCAAGATCAACCGGCGGCAAATGGATCGCCGAGATGCCGGAGTCCGAAGCCGGCGGTCCTTACGAGCTGCGGATCGAAGGCGACGGTATAGCGACGGTATTGCGCGATATTTACGTCGGCAGAGTTTATCTCGTCGCCGGTCAGTCGAACGCCGAATTTCAGCTCTGCTCGTCAAACGAACCGGAGTCGGGTTACATCAATGATCCGCTTCTCCGTAATTATTACATCGCCCGACCGTGGTACAGTCCCGACCCGTGTAAGCCGGGCGACGGCTGGATTTCGGCTGAAAAAGAAAACGTCGGTGCGTGGTCTGCGATAGCGTACCTCGCCGGGCGCGAAACGCGCCGTCTCACCGGCAAAGCCGTCGGCGTGATAACGTGCGCTCAGGGCGCGTCAATTATCGAATCGTGGCTTCCCGCTGAAATCGCGAAAGAGTTTGAGCTTGACGCGGATAAACTGATGATCGATCACACCTACCCCGATTACGCCGCGTTCAACAAAGCGGGCGTCATATATGAAAGTATGCTTTCAAAGATACTGCCGTTCTCTTTTAACGGCGTTATCTGGTATCAAGGCGAAAGCGACACGACCGTCGCGGAAGGCGCGATCTACGATAAAGAACTGGCGAGCCTGATACGCGTTATACGCGAAGCGCAGAACGACGCTTCTCTTCGCTTCGCCGTTATTCAGATCGCCGACTTCGACGGCAGAAAAGAATACGACCCCGAAGGATGGACTGCGATACAGAACGCGCAGGAACGCGCCGTCCGAAAAGACGCTCACGCTTCGCTCGTGATATCGAGAGACGTGTGCGAGAGCACGGGCATACACCCGACGCGCAAGACCGAGCTTTCGGTAAGAGCGGCGAAATCGCTTTTGGAAAATTGAAAACTAAAAGAAGGGCTGTTGTTATGATGCAGCCCTTTTGATGTCCCGTCAGGGACAATTCATGTCCGCAGGATAATTCATGCTCGTCAGAGTAATTCATGCCGTCAGGCAATTCATGTGCGCAGCATAATTCACGCCGTCAGGTAATTCATGCGTCGCAAGACGCTATTCATCTTTTTCAAACGTTTTTTGATGAAGAATGAATTGGCTTCGCCGTGAATTAACGCGATGCGTCATGAATTGACGGTTTCACCGTCATGAATTGAATCATACCTGTCGGTACGATTCATTAGGAGCTGCCGCAAATGCGAAAGCCCGATAAGGAAGTTATTAACAACGCGTATATGCGGCGAGTAAGTGCGCAATTATTGAAAAGAACAGGCTGGAAATTCTTCAGTCTGTTCTTTGTTGTTTGTCAGAGCTAAATTGCCGCGCAAAGCGCGTCAGCTAAATTGTTTGCCTATCGCCAAAACAGCTAAATTGAAAATCAAA
>JAEEJH010000107.1 GCA_016281775.1 Clostridiales bacterium
CGTTTCGGGTATATAATAAATATCGTGGATCGAAAACTGAAACGTTCCGTGCTCGTTTTCGTTGATCGAATCGTACGGCTTCTGCGTGTAAACCGTCACGTCTCCCGATCCCAAAGCCGCTTTAAGCTCTTTCGTGTAAAGTATGTGCTTTTCGGGATTGCGCAGGCATGACCGCAGCAAAAAAATCCCGTACACGGTTATACCGAGCGCGATGAACAGTATTTTAAGTACCGTTTTGACGGTCTTGCCGGCTTTTGACGGTTCGGCGTAACCGTTTTCTTCATATTCGTCTTCCATAAGCTTCTCCCGTCCGTTTTTTATAATTTATCATATTGAAAGACAAAAATCAACAATTACGTTTACGGTAATTGTAAATTTTCTCATAGGTAAACAGATGAAACCGAAAAAGATCAACGTCAGAGACGCAAGAAAAAAAGAAAAAAAGAAGATAAACCTCAAGCCTGTGATAGCTTTTATAATCTTTATCGTCGCGGCAGCCGCGCTTTATTACGTTTTCGTCAAACTCGGCATCGAACTTGGCAGGCTCGCCGAAGAGAGCGCGTCGCATATTTTCAACGGAGTTGTGCTATGAAAAAATTACTCTCACTGATGCTTATTATGATCTTTTCCGTCTCGGCGTTTTCGTGCAAACCCGGTGAGCCGACCGTGACCGAAGAAGAAACCGAAGAACCGGTCTACGTTTATACCGATATATCCGGAATACCGTCACCGCTTTCCGTGAACGGAGAACCGGTGCCGTATGAAACTTTCCGCTATTACTACGCTCTCGTCAAGTACAAATACGATAACGGCGACGATTCGTATTGGGACAGTCACGATTATACTGATGATATCCTCGACGAGGCGCTTATGTATCTGCGCCGCGATATCGCTACCGAGCAGTACGCCGCCTCGCTCGGCGTAGCTCTGACAAACTACGAGATAGCCGAAGTGCAGGAGAGCATAAAGAACGCTTCGTATTACTACAGCGAGTACGAATATAATGAAATGCTCGACGACAATTATCTTACTCCGGCTCTGTACGAAAAACTGAATCTCACCGACGCTCTTCATAAAAAACTGTTGTCTTATCTTACCGGAGAGGAGTCGGGATATAAGATATCAAGCGACAAAACGCTCGTAAAACGGTACGTCGATAACTACGTCGCCCGCGCCGATCATATACTGATACTGAACGATCCCGGCGAAGACGTCAACGAAAACGAGACGCTTATCAAAGAGATATATGCAAGACTTCAGAACGGCGAAGATTTTCAGGAGTTGAAAAAACAGTACAGCGACGATACGCAGACGTCCGGCGACGGCGTCGGCTACTATTTCGCCGAGGGCGATATCGGTAAAGAATTTGAAGAAGCGGCGTTTTCACTGCAGATCGGGCAGATGAGCGGCATAGTCGAGGCGCATTACGGCTATCATATAATCATAAGGCTCCCGATCGACGAAGAATACGTCAAAGAAAACGAAGATTACTTCGTTTCGTTTTATCAGGAGCATATGCTCTCGCTTGCCATAAGTAAGGTAAAGGACGCTCAGAATATAGAATATGACGCTTCCGTTTACACGTATACGCCGAATAACATAAAATAATCGCAAAAAATACGGTAAAATATTAAAAAAACATTTGACAAAACGGTTTCGGTGTGATATAATACCATCATCAAAGACATACGGAGGTAATAATTATGGCGTACAAGATCAATGATGAATGCTTGGGCTGCGGCGCGTGTGCGGCTGAATGCCCGGTCGGCGCTATTTCCGAAGTTGACGGAAAATACGTGATAGACCCCGAACAGTGCATAGAGTGCGGCGCTTGCGCCGGCGTATGCCCCGTAGGAGCACCCAATCCTGAGGAGTAAGAAGGATAAAACAAAACTGCCCGGTCGGATCCGACCGGGCAGCGTTCTTTTTCGGGCGTTTGTCGAAAAGCAGATGCCGGAGCAGTCATATGACCGCCCCGGCGAGTACGTTTATTCGACTTCAACTTCTAATTCGGTTGTAAACACCGGCTTGTCGATAACGATCCCGTTGTAAGCGCAATTTGCCTTGACCTCGATTTTCAATACGGCTTTCCCCGGTTTCAATCCCGTAACTGTAAGTCCGGAAACTGCAACGATATCTTTGCCCCTGACGATCTCAACTTTTTGATCGGTCCATTTGACGATAGGCGTGCCGGCCGTATCGGGATAAATTATCTCAATGTCGGCGGAACTTCCTTGAGTCAAAGGCTTCGGAGCATAATCCGCGGATATATTTTCTGCCGGCAATACGGGATCACAGCCGGCAAATACGCTCAGGCAAAACAGTAAAATCAAAACAGTAACGACAGTTCTTTTCATTTCGCGCTCCCTTATTCTGCTTTCTGCAGACTGTCTATCAGAGTTTTGAATTCGGCTTTATACTTGTCGTTGGCGTTAAGACCGCTTATCTCTTCGGCAAGAGCGGAGAACGAATAGTTTTCCGGCATGAATTTGCTGTCGTGCAGAAGCATCGCAAGCTCGATCAGCGCGGAGATGAATCTGATATCGTCGTCCGCGTCGCACAGCGTTTCGGCGCCCGCCTGATATTCGTTGAGATTGCTCTTCGTCTCGCCCGGGTTTTTGTATCTTACCGCGAGGTCGAGCCACTTTTCGGCGGTCTTCGCCTCTTCGGTAAGTTCTAACTCGTAGCATACCGTGACCGTGTGACCGGCGCCGAGCTCGCCCGCGTCTTTCGTATCGTTTTCAAAATCTTCCGTGTTCATTATACGGTTTTCATAGCCTATAAGCCTGTATTCGGTAACGTACGCCGGATCGAAAGTTATCTGCAGTTTTACGTCCTCGGCTACCGCGTAGAGCGTCGCCATAAGATCGTCGCAGAACACTTTTTCGGCTTCGGTTTCGCCGTCGATATAATAGTAAACGCCGTTGCCCTTGTCTGCTATCGTCTCCATCATGCCGTCGCGGTAGTTGCCGTAGCCGAAACCGAGAACGGAGAGGTATACGCCGGAATTTTTCTTGTCGGTTATGAATTTTTCCATCTCTTCGGTGCTCGATATGCCGACGTTGAGGTCGCCGTCGGAGGCGATTATTATTCTGTTGTTGCCGTCCTGTATAAAGTGCTTTTCCGCCGTCTGATATGCCATTTTCAGTCCGGCTTCGCCGTTGGTCGAACCGCTTGCGACAAGCGAATCCAGTTTTCTCTGTATCAGATCGCCTTTATTGCCGGCGCATCCGTCGAGCACTAACTCTTCTTTGCCCGAATATGTGACTATCGAGACAGTATCGTCCTCGCCAAGCATACCCGTAAGGTAAGAAAACGTCTTTTTCAGAAGCGGAAGTTTATCTTCGCTCGCCATCGAGCCCGAAACGTCGATGAGAAACACGAGATTGTTTTTCGTCTTCGTTATCTGCTTTTCTGTCGCAAGACTGAGCGTCAACAGATAATGCTCCGCGTTCCACGGGCAGACGGTCGACTGAATTTTAACGCCGAACAGCTCGCCCTGTTTCGGCTCGTTATAGCTGTATTTGAAATAGTTGACGAGCTCTTCGGTCCTTATGACCGCTCCTGCGGTGGCTTTGAGTTCCTTCCATTTATACCCCTGATTTATCAGCTTGCGCAGCATCGTATACGACGCCGTATCAACGTCCGCCGAAAACGTAGATATCGCGTTTTCTTCCGTTTTTATAAAGTCGTTTTCAACGAATCCGTTATCCGGGTAAAGATCGGTCTGACCTTCTCCCGGCTTGTAGTCATACCGGACGGCTTCTGCGTAGTTGCCCTTTCCTTTCATAAAACGGCCGCTCATCGGCGCCTTAGCCGAGCACGACGCGAGCAGCAGCATGACCGCTATAAGTATTAAAGCCAATAATTTTTTCATCTTATTTTCCTCCTTAAAAATCACATTTCTCCGGCTTTTTCCAGCCAAGTTGAGCTTTAAATTCCGATAATGCGTCGTAACATGATATCTTATCGGTAATTTCAATCAACTGAGTTTTTTCATTCTTTGAGTTATATATGAGCGCATAATAATGACCTGCGTATTCTCCCGTTTCGCTTTCGCCGGCTTTTTTCAGAGTCGCATACGTACAGTACAGCTCAAGCCCGTTATCGTCTTTATTGCATACTGTACTGTATGTATACGAATATTTGCCCCAAACAGAGCCGTCTATTGCGCCGTTTTCTGTTACGTATTTTTCAACGTAGTCATCGAATTGGTCGTTTCTGCCGCTGTTTTTGTTGTCGTTCTTTCGTCTGACCGTATTGCTGGCGGTACATTTTGAGAGGTCCGTCTCTTTGTTCCAGTCGTTACGTTCTTTGAGTATTTCAATATCTTCGCTCGGCAGATAATTTCTTATCACGATAGATGAAAGGCTTTCGAAGCCTTTATCGCTTGTTCTCTCGCTGGACGTGACCTCGTCAAGAGCGGATTGCGGGATGATGAACGGCAGGACGCAGTCGTCCTGATAATAATACACCTTTCCGTCAGCTCTTTTCTGCGTTATAAGAAAAGCTGAAGGTTCACATTCATAGTATAGATTGCATTCGCTGTAATAGAACAGCGTCCTTCCGAAGCTGTCCGTTTCAACTACGGTTATTTCAGGAGAGAAAGCAGCCTCGCCGTTAGAAGCGTAACCTGACGCTCCGAACACGTTATATACGGCGGCGGTGTAAAGATCTTCTTTTCCGTCAGGCGCATAAGTAAAATTAAAGAAAAGCTTTATTAACACGCACGATGAAAGATTGAACAAAACCGAAAATATGATGACCGATATAAGTATCTTCTTCATTTAGGGTTACCGCTTTCAGAATTATTTATGATATCCGCTATCGTGTCCGATAGTTCAAGTTCGGGCGAAAAGTCGAACAGGTCGAGGCCGGTGTTGCCGACGGACTGTTTGAGCTGAGGCGATACGTATTCGCCGCTGCCGAGTTTTATCCATACTCTGATCTCTGTCTCCGTCTTTGCCGCGACGGGAGTCTTTGTTGCGTATTCTATCATCTTTTCGGCTTTTGCTTCCGACAGATCGACGTAACTGTAATCTGTCTGGCCTTCTCTTTGCCATATCAGAGCGGCGGCGTCATAGGCAAGTTTTTCGCCGCTTTTCAGTGTTTTTACCGACATCTTCGATCCCGAGGCGTTTCCTCCGCGGTCGAATACAGAGCCGAGACCGATGAGCAGGGGTATGAATATCGCCGTGACGACGACCAGCGAGGCGGCTATGAGCGATACCGTGCGGAGAAGTCTCTTCCTTTTTTTATTTTTCTTATAATCAGCGGCTTCTTTTATATATTCCTCGTCGATCATACCGACCGCGTCGAACAGCGCCTGTGCCATTTTATCTCTGCCGTTCATATAAGTCCCTCCTTCTTCAGTATTTCGTATAGCTTCTCCCGTGTTCTGAAAAGGGAGGTCTTGACCTGGGAGCTCGTCAGCTCCGTGTCGGCGCAGATCTGCATTATGCTTTCGCAATAGAAATAGCGTTTGACGAACACTATGCGGCTGAATTTAGGCAGACCGGATAGAAACGCGTTCAGCGTTTCTTTTAAAAGCTGTGAATCTATATGATCGTCGATCGAAAAATCCGACGGGATCATGTCAGACAGCTCTTCGGAAGCAATGGCGGGACCGCCGCGTCTGTCCGCCGTTTCGGCGCGGTACCTGTCTACCGAGACGGCGCGCACTATTTTCGTCAGATACGCTCCGAGCTTGTCGGGGCGGTCCGTCGGCATCTGATTCCAGGCTTTGAAATATGTATCATTGACGCATTCCTCGGCGTCCTGTTCGGTCGACACGAAATTATTCGAAACGGAGCGGAGCATCTTGCCGTATTTGACGTCGCTTTCCCTTATCGCGTTCTCGTCGCGCTTCCAGTACAGATCGACTATTTCACTGTCTTTCATCCGCTGATCCTCCCTTCTGTATATAAAGTCGTAAAAAATACCCGTTTGGTTACACTTTTTTTGAAAATTTCCGAAAATATTATATAACTTTTTCGGTTTGTTGTCAAGTGAAAGAAAAAAGCAGGTTTTCGCCTGCTTTTTATTATCAGTCGCCGTCGAAATCGTCGTCCTGTGGGTTATGCCTGAAAGGATTCGGACTTCTCGGGTCGCCTTTGAATTCGCCTTCGTTTTTATCGCGCCGCTCGGCCTCTTCTTCATCGCGTTTGCGCGCTTCTTCTTCGAGTTTTCTTCTGCGTTCGTTTTCTTCTTCGCTTTTTCTGCGCTTTTCGGCGTTGATCGCCTCGACCTCTTCAAACGTCGGAGGAGTATCGGACGACATAACGGCTTTGAACTGATCTCCGTCCATCGTCTCGTATTTGAGAAGGAACTGAGCGACGTATTCGAGTTTGTCGAGATGATCGGTCAGTATCGCCATACATTTATCGTACGCTTCGTCTATGATGCGCTTGATCTCGGCGTCGATCTGCGCCGCCGTCTGGTCGGAATAGCCTTTGGAAGAAAAGCCCTTGCCGATGAACACCTCGTCACCGTAATGTTCTTCGCCGTAAACGACAGAACCGAGCCTGTCGCTCATGCCGTATTTCGTCACCATATTGGAAGCTATCTTCGTGCAGTTCTTGATGTCGCTCGAAGCTCCGGTCGAAAGATCTTTGAAAATGATCATTTCCGCAACTCTGCCGCCGAGGCTCATGACGATATCCTGCTCCATTTCGGTCTTCGACAGGTAATCCTTGTCGTTCTGCGGCGTCATCATAGTGAAGCCGCCGGCTCGAGACGTCGGAACTATCGTTATATGCGTAACGGGATCGAGCTTGTCGAGATAATAACCCGCGACGGCGTGACCGGCTTCGTGATAAGCGGTTATACGGTTTTCTTCTTCAAGGCGCTTATGCGACTTCTTTGACGTGCCGACTACTGCGCGCAGAGCCGCCTCGTCGAGGTCTGTCTGACCTATGAGCGTTTTGTCCTTTCTCGCCGCGAGCAGCGCCGCTTCGTTCAAAAGGTTCGCAAGATCGGCGCCTGTGAAGCCCGCCGTGCGCTTAGCTATCGCGGAAAGGTCAACGTCCGCTTCGAACGGTTTGCCTTTCGCGTGTACTTTCAGTATCTCTTCACGACCTTTGAGGTCGGGGTAGTGGACCGTTATCTGTCTGTCGAAACGGCCGGGGCGGAGAAGCGCGGGGTCGAGAATGTCGAGTCTGTTAGTCGCCGCCATGACTACGATGCCGTCGTGCGATCCGAAACCGTCCATTTCAACGAGCAGCTGGTTCAGCGTCTGTTCGCGTTCATCGTGACCGCCGCCGAGGCCGGAACCTCTGTGTCTGCCGACCGCGTCGATCTCGTCGATGAAAATGATGCTCGCCGTGTTCTTTCTCGCCGTGTCGAACAGGTCGCGAACGCGGCTCGCGCCGACGCCGACGTACATTTCAACGAAATCTGAACCGGAGATGGAATAAAACGGCACTCCGGCTTCGCCGGCGACTGCTTTCGCAAGCAGAGTTTTACCCGTTCCGGGAGGGCCTACGAGCAGTATGCCGTGAGGTATCCTCGCGCCGAGTTTCGTATATTTTTTGACGTCGCGCAGAAATTCGACGATCTCGCGAAGCTCTTCTTTTTCTTCGTCGGCTCCCGCAACGTCCGAGAAATAGACTTTCTTTTTCTCGTCGGAACCGAGGCGCGGCTTCGCTTTGCCGAAATTGTTCATCTTGCCGATGCCGCCGCTTGCCGACATCTGCTTCATGGCGAAGCGCCACAAAACGATCACGCCGATCACTACGAGCGCGAGCGGTATCAGCGACAGCCAGAACGATGAATACGTGCTGATCGGCTCGTATTCATACTGAGTCAGCGTGCCTTTCTCGGTCTGCTCGGCGATAACGTCGCGCAGCTCTGTGTAAAACTCGGTTTCGTTTCTGAGTTTATAGTTATACGTCACGCCGGAGACGTCTTTCATCAGGAGCGTATTGTCTCTTTTCAGCACGAATTCGGTTATCTGACCTTCTTCGAACTTCTTGACGACCTCGCTGAAATACTTTATCGTCTTGCCGTTGTTGACGTTGTTCAGTATCACTGTCGCTGCGATGAATATCACTATTACGAAAGCGGCGAATATCGCCCAGCTTTTAAGGCTTGATTTCATATGTTGTTCCAAACTTTCATTTATTTTTTATAGACGGATGGTTTGAGGATCCCGACGTAAGGCAGTTCTCTGTAAGCCTCGGCAAAATCGAGACCGTAGCCTACGACGAATTCGTCCGGTATTATTATACCCGTATAGTCCGGTTGAAATTCCACTTCGCGCCTGCCGGGTTTATCGAGGAGCGTGGCGGTATGTACGCTGCGCGCACCTTTCATTTTAAGATACTCGACGAGCGTCGACAGAGTTCTGCCGCTGTCGACTATGTCTTCGATCACCAGAATATCGATATCCGAAAAATCGTCGCGGTGCAGATCGAGGAGTATGCGCACGTTGCCGGTCGACTGACTGCCCCTGCCGTACGAAGTCACCTTCATGAAATCTATCTGCATCGGCAGAGTTATTTTTCTCATCAGGTCGGAGAAAAATACGACCGAACCTTTTAAAATGCAGAGAAGCAGCAGATTTTTATCCTTGTAATCTTCCGAGATCTGTTTTGCGATCCTGTCGACGGTCTTTGCTATCTCGTCCTGCGAGACGAGTATCTTTTCGATATCGTTTTCGATCTTGCTCAATTTCTTAATTCCTTTCAAAACCGTATTCACAGTATGTTACAAAGTATTTTTCGTCGCCGCGGCAGCCGTCGCGCGAGAGAAACGGCGGGACGATAAGCACGCCCTCCGCGTCGCATATGACGGGGTAGTCCGCGCGCTTCGAGGAAGGGACCTTCTTATCTGACAGCAGCTTTTTCAGCGTATGCGTCATACCGCCGCTGTAAACCGAATCGGACGCGGCGCGGCTTCTTACAAACACACCGCTATCTATAATAGCAGAACTTATTTTAAAGCGTTTTACGAGATTGTAAATATTTTTAAGATCATTGACGGATGAAGCGTTTTCGGATTTTTCAACGTAAATATCGACGCCGAGATCCGCAAAACGGTTTACGCCGGCGGAAAGAGCATACGTGTATTCGCGCGGCATGAGCCGCGGTATGAAGCGGAACCTGCCGTTATCGCATATCATATCGGTATCGGACGGCAGATTGAGCCGTTTGCCGTTTTCGGCGGTCCTGATAAAATCCTTTATCAGATCGATATGGATCTTGGATAGATCTTCGCCGCGCCGCCGTCGGTACAGTATCGAAATGACGCTCGCCGCAACGCAGCCGTGGAGCGCCGCAAAACTGTCCGCGTCGGGGTCGCCGTGCAAACCGATATAGTCGAGCGCACAGCTTTCGATAAAGCCGTCCGCTTCCGCGGCGGCGTCTGCGCTGCGTTCGATATTTGCCGCGTAACCCGGGTTGACGCGTTCAAGCGCCGGCAAGAGTTCTTTACGGATATAATTGCGCGTATAATCCGTATCGTCGTTCGTACTGTCCGTGACGTACGGCTGACCGACCGAGTCAAGATATTCGATTATCTCGGATTTATCGGCGCAGAGAAGCGGCCGTATGACGGTGAAACCGTCCTTTTGACGTACCGGCAGAATACTGCCGAGGCCTTTGAGTCCCGCGCCTCTCGCTGCGTTGAAGACGAACGTTTCCACTCTGTCGGTCCTGTTATGAGCAACGGCGATCGTGTCAACGCCGTATTGCCGCGCGGTCTCGTAAAACCGCTCCCAACGCATCAGCCGGGCGGCTTCTTCCGTACCGACGCCTTTTTCTTTCGCGTATTCAGGCACGTTGCATCTGTATGAAACGAATTTAACGCCGAGCTTTTCGCACAGCGATCTGCAGAACTCTTCGTCGCGGTCGGCTTCTTCGCCGCGTATCATATGGTTCACGTGAACGCATACGGGCGATACGCCGAGTTCCTTGAGTATCAGCAGAAGACACACGGAATCCGCGCCGCCGGAAAGACCCGCGACGATACGTTCGCCGATCGGGATATTCTTTTCGGCGATATACTTACGGACTTTGCCGACAAGGTCAGTTGTTCGGGGCATCGATGCCGGTCAGCTCCGTAAACTTCGTGAACTGCCCCTCCCACGCCATTTCTATTTCACCGGTCGAACCGTGTCTGTTTTTTACGACGAGTACCTGAGCGCGGTTCTGCTGGTTCTGGTTCTGGTCCTGAGCTTCGGGGCGGTAAAGCATTATTACTATATCCGCGTCCTGCTCTATGGAACCGGATTCACGCAGATCGGCAAGAGTCGGTTTTTTGTCTTTTCTGCCTTCAACGGCTCTGTTCAGCTGCGAACAGCAGATTATCGGCACCTCGAGGTCCTTTGCCATGAGTTTGAGGCGGCGGGATATCTCGGATACCTCCTGAACTCTGTTGTCGGTCTTCTTCTCGCCGTGCATGAGCTGCAGATAGTCGATAACGACGAGCCCGACGGATTTCATCCTGCGGAGCTTCGCCTTCATCATCGAAAGGCTCGTTTCGGCTGTGTCGTCAATATAGATCTTGCATTCGGAAAGCTTGGAAGCGGCGCGGCCGAGTCTCATCCAGTCGTCGTCGGTGAGCTTGCCGGAGCGCAGAGAAGTGCTCGGTATGCATGCCTCGGTCGAGAGCATCCTCGACGCGAGTTGTTCGCCCGACATTTCAAGCGAGAATATGCAGACCGTCTTTTTGCCGTAATAAGCGACGTTCTGCGCTATGTTGAGGCAGAAACTCGTTTTGCCCACGCCCGGACGGGCGCCGACGAAAACAAGGTCGCCTTTGTTCAGACCTACGAGTATCGAGTCGAGCTTCGAATAGTTCGTCTGCAGGCCCGACATCAGCTCCGGGTTCCTGCTTATCTCGGATATTTTGCTGTACGTTCTCGTAACGAGCTCGGTTATCGATACGAAGCCCTTGCTCATATTGCTTTCGGATATGCCGTAGATCTCCTGCTCGGCGAAATCGAGTATATCCTCCGTCGATTCCTGCTCGCTGTAAGCCGCTTCGGATATACGGTCCGAAGCTTCTATCAGCTGGCGGAGTATGCTCTTGTCTTTTACTATGTTCGCGTAGTCGATAAGGTTCGCCGAGGTCGGCACCATCTCGCATATCTTTTTGATATACTCTTTACCGGAACGTTCGTCGTACGTGCCGTTTTCGACCAGCGCGTTTATAAGCGTCACGACGTCTATCGAAACGTTCATATCGAGATACAAAAGCTTCATCGCCGTGTATATGTTTTTGTGCTCTTCGAGATAGAAGTCGCGTTCGGTCAGAAAGTTGGCGACCTCCTTGAAATTCTCGGGATCGATAAGTATGGATCCGAGCACAGCCTGCTCCGCTTCGAGAGAGAAGGGGAGCTGTTTGCTTAAATCGTTTTTCATGTCAGTTCTTTTCCGTTACGATGAGATTGAGCTTGCCCGTTACTTCGGGGTAGTATTTTACGTCGAGCGTGTACGAACCGAACGTCTTTATCGGTTCGGGTACGTTAATTTTTCTTTTGTCGAGATCTATGCCGTGCTGGGCTTTGAGCGCTTCGGATATTTCTTTTGAGGTCACCGAACCGTAGAGCTTTCCGCCGGGACCGGGCTGCGCGTGGATGACCACGACGGAAGCGGCGACCTTTTCGGACATCGCCTTCGCTTCCGCTTTTTCAACCGCGATCTTGTGCAGGCGCGATTCTTCTTTGGCTTTCAATTCGTTCATAAGAGCGTCGGTAACTTCGCGCGCGAGCTGTCTCGGTATGAGGTAATTGCGCGCGTATCCGTCGGAGACTTTGACTATCTCGCCTTTTTTGCCCTGACCTTTAACGTCAGCGAGTAAATATACTTTCATGGTTTTTTTCCTTTCTGTCAGTCGAGAGTTAATTTTCCGCCGTCGATCGCGGCTTCAAGCAGCAGCACGACGGTCCTGATATTCAGATCTTCCGCTTCCTTATCGAGCAGCGGTATCTTCTTTCCGTTCGAGAGCTGCGCGCCGGCGTTCGAATGGTGGCCGCCGCCGCCCAGTCTTTCGAGTATGACCTGCACGTTGACCGTGCCGTCGCTTCTCGCGGAGATCGTGTAAAGCGGATCGGGCCCGTTAGCGGTCTTCAGCCTGCATACGGCGAACGAAGCGTGAACGCCTTCGATCCTCATCATGGTTTCCGCAACGCGGGCGACAGTCGCAGGTTCGGAGATCGGCGCCGAGTCGGAGCCGGTACAGACGTAATATCCTTCCTTTATCTGCCTCATGGAGCTTTCGATCTTCAGTTCGCGCATGAAATCGTCGCGGTCGAGGTTGAAATAAGCCGTAGATACCGACGAGTCGCCGCCCTCGCGGCGCAGATACTGAGCGGCGGCGTAAGTGCCGGCTCCGCAGTCGCGCGTGAAGTTGTTCGTATCGAGCTGTATCCCGGCGAGAAGAAGGTTCGCTTCTTCAGGGGTGAGGATACCGGCGGGAGCGATCTGTTCGAGCATCTGGGAAACTATTTCCGAAGCCGAAGACGCGGACGGTTCAATATACGTTATCTGAGGTTCAAACGGCATATCGCTCGACGCGCGTCTGTGATGGTCGATTATGACTATCTGAGACACCTGTTCTGTCAGCTTCGGCTCTTCGAAAATAAACGGGTTGTTCACGTCGACGATGATAAGCAGAGAACCGTGTTCTATCATATCGAAGCTGTCGCGGTCGAAATCATAGAACAGATCCTTGTATTCCGTCTTTTCCCTGAGCATGTCGTAAGGCTTCTCGATATTCTTGTTTCTGCGCACCGCTATCGTCGGAGTCTTGCCGCACATCAGGCAGATCTTGGCGATACCCATACACGCCGCGAGACAGTCGAAGTCGGCGTTCTTATGACCCATTATCAGAACGCTGCCCGCCTTTTTGATCAGCGGGAGAGTCTGGTTAAGAAGGCGCCGCGCGTTGAGGCTCGTCAGCTGCGGGTCGCGTTTTGAAGCGCCGCCGAAAAACTCCGCTTTGCCGTCGTCGTTTTTAATGACGACCTGGTCGCCGCCTCGCTGAAGAGCGAACTGCATCGCCTCTTTGGCGAGCCCGTATTTGGCGGAGAGATCTTTCTGAGAATTGGCTATGCCGACCGAGATCGACATGGGGATCGCGTCTTCGCCGAACGTTATCTTTTTGACTTCGTCAAGGATCGGGAAACCCGCCTGACGCATAGCCGGCAGATATTCGGCGTTGAACAGCATGACGTACTTGCCTGTCTCGTATTCGTTGATGAACCCGCGGTTTTCCGCAGTCCAGTCAAAGAGCAGACGGCTCACCGCCGCAGAAGCCTGAGCGTAGTTGTCATGCAGACCGGACAAAAAGTTGTCGGCCATATCCACGATGACGCTCGCGACTATCACGCGTTCGTTTTCAAGCCTTTCTTCAAGTTCTTTTTCCGCCGATACATCGATCCAGACAGACGTTATATGACCGCTGTCTTCAGGCGACTGAGCGTAACCGTACACGCGGAAATATCTGCCGTTCAGCTCGCACAGAACGCCGCCGACGTTTTTCTCGTCGAGAAGCGAGTCGATCTTAAGATCGCACAGGGCGGAGATCGGCATGTCCTTTTTCATCTTGTCGGGCGCCGCCGAGCGGAACGCGAGGTTGAACCAGTTGATTTTTCCTTCGCCGTTCGTCATCACGACCGGCACGCCCATCGTGGTCAGCAGGCGAAGCACCGATTTCATCCCCTTGCCGGACGGGTCGGAAGAAACGCCGTTTTTCTTGAATATATAGAGTATCAGAAATATGCCGCCTATGACGAAAATGCAGTAAACGGCGGCGGCGATGAACGCGGACGTGATGCCCGGCATTTTTACGGCGTATGAAAGCACCGTGAAAAGTATTATGAAAAGCACGGTACAGATGATACAGTATATCACCGCCGCCTTCGTTTTGTCGTTCATAGCATGTTCCTCTCGTTTGCAAAGATAATAACCGTATTTTACATAATATCATATCAAAATATGAATGTCAACATATAAAAAGAAAATTTTTTACCGATACTGAGGACGCGGTAACGCCTGCCCGTTTTTCAGAAAACTCTTGCAAAATCCGAAAAGCCGTGATATAATGTTATCAATATTCAAGGAGCGTTAAAACAATGAAGATTTACGGACTGCAAAAGCTTTCTCTCGTCGATTATCCGGGCAAGACCGCCGCCGTTCTTTTTACCGGCGGCTGTAATTTCCGCTGCCCGTTCTGCCACAATTTCGGCCTCGTTACCGATCCGGGCGAACCTTTGCCCGAAGACGAGGTATTTGCGTACCTGAAAAAAAGAAAAGGTCTGCTCGACGCCGTCGTCATAACCGGCGGCGAGCCTCTTATCCACCCCGATATCGCAGAGCTGATAAAAAAGATCCGCGCGCTCGGCTATCCCGTCAAACTCGACACAAACGGCACCTTCCCCGTACGCCTTGCGGAGCTTTTGTCGGAAGGTCTTATCGACTACGTCGCGATGGATATAAAGAACTCTGAAGAGAAGTATTATCTCACCGCCGGCTGCGACGTCGATCTTGACAGCGTGAGAAAAAGCGTCATGCTTTTGATGAGCGGCAGCGTCGATTTCGAGTTCCGCACGACCGTCGTAAAACAGCTTCACGAGGTGTCGGATCTCATAAGTATAGGAAAATGGATAAAAGGCGGCGAAAAATACTATATACAGAAGTTCAAAGACGCCGAGAACGTGCCGTACGGCAATCTGTCGGCGCCGGATGATGATGAACTGAACGCGTTTCTTGATGCCGTAAGGCAATTTGTTCCAAACGCGTGTTTAAGAGGCTAAAATACTACATATAGAGATTTTGAAAAAAATCTCGACAAAATATTGTAAAACTCTTGACAAACGCATTCAAAAAGTGTATGATAATAAGGCACCGATTCCGGTTGAAAAATAATAAATTATTGGAGAGAAAGAAGGGAAAAGAAAAAATGTACAGAGTAGTAAAACGCGACGGTAAAATAGTCGATTTCGACATTACGAAAATATCGGAAGCGATAAGAAAAGCGTTTGAAGCGCAGAACAGACAGTATAACAACGACATAATCGACATGCTCGCTCTCAAGGTCACGGCGGCGTACGAACCGAAGATCAAAGACGGTCAGATAGGCGTTGAAGATATACAGGACAGCGTGGAGCAGATCCTCATCGAGGCAGGTTACGCCGACGTGGCGAAATGCTACATACTTTACAGAAAACAGAGAGAAAAAATACGTAATATGAAATCGACGATCCTTGACTATAAGGAGCTCGTCAACAGTTACGTGGACAATCTCGACTGGCGCGTAAAAGAGAATTCCACCGTCACTTATTCGGTCGGCGGCCTCATACTGAGCAACTCGGGCGCGATAACCGCCAACTACTGGCTCTCCGAGATCTACGATCCGGAGATAGCGCAGGCGCATCAGGACGCGGCGATGCATATCCACGATCTCGGAATGCTCACCGGTTACTGCGCGGGCTGGTCGCTCAAACAGCTCATTCAGGAAGGTCTCGGCGGCATCCCCGGCAAGATCACGTCGTCGCCCGCGAGCCACCTTGCGACGCTGTGCAACCAGATGGTCAACTTCCTCGGCATAATGCAGAACGAGTGGGCGGGCGCTCAGGCGTTTTCGTCGTTCGACACGTATCTCGCCCCGTTCGTAAAAGCCGATAACCTTACTTATAAAGAAGTCAAAAAGTGCATCGAATCGTTCATATTCGGCGTCAACACTCCGTCAAGATGGGGCACGCAGGCTCCGTTCTCGAACATCACGCTCGACTGGACCGTGCCGAACGACCTCGCCGAACTGCCCGCGATAGTCGGCGGCAAAGAGCAGGACTTCAAGTATAAGGACTGCAAAAAAGAGATGGATATGATCAACAAAGCCTTCATCGAGATAATGATCGAAGGCGACGCGAACGGCAGAGGCTTCCAGTACCCGATACCGACGTATTCCATCACAAAAGATTTCGACTGGTCCGATACCGAGAACAACAGACTTCTTTTCGAGATGACCTCGAAATACGGCACCCCTTATTTCTCCAACTATATAAACAGCGATATGGAACCGTCCGATATACGCAGTATGTGCTGCAGGCTCCGCCTCGATCTGCGCGAACTGCGTAAAAAGACCGGCGGCTTCTTCGGATCGGGCGAAAGCACCGGTTCCGTCGGCGTCGTAACGATCAATATGCCGCGCATCGGTTATCTTGCCGAAAACAAAGAAGATTTCTACGCCCGCCTCGACAAGCTCATGGATATCGCGGCGCGTTCGCTTGACACCAAGCGCAGGATCATCACGAAACTGCTCGACGAAGGTCTGTATCCTTATACCAAACGTTATCTCGGCACGTTCAAGAACCACTTCTCGACGATAGGTCTGGTCGGTATGAACGAGACCTGCCTCAACGCGAAATGGATCAGAGCCGACATGACTCATCCCGAAGCGCAGGAATTCACGAAAGAAGTGCTCAACCATATGAGAGAACGCCTCTCCGATTATCAGGAGCAGTACGGCGACCTCTTCAACCTCGAAGCGACTCCCGCCGAGTCGACTTCGTACCGTCTTGCAAAGCACGACGTCAAGCGTTACCCCGACATAATAACCGCGTCTGAAAAAGGCAAGACTCCGTATTATACGAACAGCTCGCATCTGCCGGTCGGTTTCACGGCTGACGTGTTCGAAGCGCTCGACATCCAGGACGAACTGCAAACGCTTTATACCTCCGGTACCGTCTTCCACGCTTTCCTCGGCGAACGTCTGCCGGACTGGAGAGCCGCGGCGAACCTCGTTCGCAAGATCGCGGAAAACTACAAGCTCCCGTATTACACTCTGTCTCCTACGTATTCGATATGCAAGAATCACGGCTATATCGTCGGCGAAGTCTACGAATGCCCGCACTGCCACGAAAAGACCGAGGTCTACAGCCGCATAACCGGCTACTACCGCCCGGTACAGAACTGGAACGAAGGCAAGGCAGAAGAATTCAGAGAGAGAAAGGTCTACGATATAGAGACGTCCCGTCTGCAGAGACCGAAACTCACGGTGACCGAGCCGGTATGCGAACCGGTAAAAGAAGAGAAGACGGAGGAGAAACCGAGCGGTATAATCCTCTTCGCGAGCAGGACCTGCCCGAACTGCAAAGCCGCCGCGATGCTGCTTGACAAAGCGGGTATAGCCTACACGAAGATCTACGCGGACGAAGCGCCGAAAACAGCCGAAGAATACGGCATAAAACAGGCGCCCACGCTCGTCGTATCCAACGGAGCGGAAACCGAAAAATACGTTAACCTCTCGAATATCCGCAAATTTATAGGCGTTTGATACGTAAGTAAACCGAATAAAAAAGACAGCCTCCTTGAGCGGGAGGCTATCTTTGAATATAAGAAAGGACAGCATCATGTATGATATCATAATCGTCGGCGGCGGTCCCGCCGGACTTACCGCAGCAATATACGCGGGGCGCGCGAACAAAAGCGTGCTTATAATTGAAAAAGCCGGTTTCGGAGGTCAGATGACGCATTCTCCGAAGATCGAGAATTATCCCGGATTCAAGGAGATATCCGGAAACGAGCTTGCCGACCTTATGCTCGAGCAGGCTCTCGCGCTCGGCGCGGATATCGAGATAGACGAGGTCACCGCGATCACCGACGGCGAAATCAAAAAAGTCAAAACGACGTTTTCGGAATTCGAAGGCAAAACCGTCATATACGCGGCCGGCGTCACACACAGAACGCTCGGTGTTCCCGGCGAGGAGGAGCGTATAGGCAACGGCATCTCGTTCTGCGCGGTATGCGACGGCGCGTTCTACGCGGGCAAAGACATAACGGTCATAGGCGGCGGCAACTCCGCGATGCAGGAGGCGATAATGCTCTCCGAGCTCTGCGCAAGCGTTACGATGATACAGGATATGCCGTATCTCACGGGCGAAGCCGCGCTCGCTTCCGTTATAGAAAGCAAAAGCAATATAAAAGTCATTACGGGCGCGAAATTGCTCTCGTTTGCCGGCGATAACGGCGTCTCTTCGGTGAAGATCCTTCACGGCGGAGAAGAAAAAGATATAGCGTGCGAAGGCTGCTTTATCGCGATCGGTCTTATCCCGTCCAACGGCGCTCTGAAAGGCATAACGGAGCTTGATAAATACGGCTATATCGTATCGGATGAAAAGTGCCTGACTGACAGTAATGGCATATTCGCCGCGGGCGACTGCCGAACAAAATCCATAAGACAAATCACGACGGCAGCTGCCGACGGCGCGACGGCCGCGCTCGCCGCCTGCAGATATATCGAAGGCAGATGAAAAAAATTGCCGTCATAAGAACGGATTTGAAAGATAAATTCGGTTTACCGAGGCAAAGCGGCATCATTAAAGAACTTACGGGTAAAATAGTTTTCGAGCCGGGATACAGAAGAACGGAGGCCGTAAGAGGTCTTGAAGGCTTTTCGCATATCTGGCTGTTGTGGAAGTTTGACGGCTTTGATAACGGAACGTTTTCGCCGACCGTAAGACCGCCGAAACTCGGCGGCAACAAACGCGTCGGCGTTTTTGCCACACGCTCGCCGAACCGTCCGAATCCGATAGGTCTTTCCGCGGTGAAAATTGACAGAATAGATACGGCATGCGAAAACGCGCCCGTATTATACGTTTCGGGCGTCGATATGAAAGACGGCACTGAAATACTCGATATAAAACCGTATCTGCCGCATTCCGACCGCATACCGGACGCCGTCGGCGGTTTTACGGAAGATATTGTAGTCAGAACACTTGACGTTGAATTCAAAAACGGAACGGAAACACAGCTGACCGAAGAAGAGAAAACGACGGTAATAAAACTGATCTCCGAAGATCCGCGCCCCGGATATATCGACGAAAAAGACAGAGTCTACGGCATGAAATACAGATCTTACGACGTCAGATTTACCGTATCGGACGGCAAGGCGTTTATAACCGAGATAAAGAGAGAAAAGTGAAAGAATATTTTTACGGCAGATATTTCAAATGTCAGACAGACAGCGACACGGTCGCGTTCATCGCTTCATACAGCAAAAGCAAAGAACACAGATCGAGTCTGATACAGATAATAACCGCAGACGGCGCGTATAAAGCCGATTTTGCCTACGAAGACTTTTCCGAAGACAAAAACGGAATAAGAATAGGTAACTGCGTCTTTTCGGATAAAGGCGTACACGTCGATATCGACAAACCCGGGCTTTTGGTCAAAGCCGATATCGTATTCGGCGCGCCGACGCCGCTCGAATACGATATTATGGGACCTTTCCGTTTCGTGCCGTTTATGGAGTGCCGTCATTCCGTATACAGTATGTCGCACGACGTGAGCGGTACCGTCGCGATCAACGGAAAAGATATGCGTATGGACGGCGGCAAAGGCTATACCGAGGGTGACCGCGGCGTTTCGTTTCCCCGCGTCTACAGCTGGACTCACAGTTTTATCGAAGACGGCTCTCTTATGCTCAGCGTTGCGGAGATACCGATCGGCAAAATCCGCTTTACCGGTATTATCGGCGTGATATATACGGGCGGTAAAGAATACCGTATCGCCACGTATAAAGGCGCAAAAGCGGAGAAGATCGAAAACGGCAGGATCGTTATACGTCAAAAGGATATGGAACTTACTGCGGAACTGATCGAAAAAAGCGGTCACGGGCTGAAAGCTCCGAAAAACGGCGGCATGTCGCGCATCATACGCGAAAACGCCTCCTGCAAAGCGCGTTATTTATTCAAAATAAAAGAAAAAACGGTTTTTGAGACCGTTACAGACAGGGCTTCATTCGAATATGAATTCTGAACGTGTGAAATAAAATTATAAAAGAGCGGCGATCCGCTCTTTATTTTATAGCAAGTATTTTCTTTAAAGATTTGTCCGAAGCGTCAGGGAGCAGCGATCTGAGATGAGAAAAGAGTATCTCATAAGATTCCGCAGGCTTTTTGTTATAAACGGTTTTTCTGAAAGATGTCCCGAAGAATTTCTCCGGCGTTGAGTATTCGCCCACACCCCAGCCGTACGGCTTGCCGTTTTTATCTTTATCGTATACAAAATCGCTTATGAGAACGTAGCCGAGCGCCTGAAGCTTCGTTATGAGCATATCAAAACCGGTTTTTCCGCCCTTGCCGTAGCCGCCGTCGGTCTTGAGTTTGCGCGACAGCACCGGCGCGCTTTTGTCAAGCAGATCGTACAGATCTTTTTCGCGGTACGAGGCGAGACCGTCGTCGAAACGCGCGTCGAAATCGTAGCCGTCGCGGCGGTAATTCGCAAAATCGGCAAACAGATCGGCTCTGATGAATACGGCTTTGCTTTCGAAAAACTTGCCGTAAGCGCAGCCCGTTTCGCGTATGACGGGACCTTTCCACTCCCAGACGCCTTCACCATCGGTAAACCACGCGTTCGGATGAACGTGCTCGGCGACCGAAAAGCCGGGTATGCTGTTTCTGAATATCGGCACGAACCCGTAAGTCAGCACGGCGTCTTCAAGGTCTTTTTTCGTTTTTATGTAAATATCGAACGTAATATCACCCGCTTGTCAGTTGAACTTTTTGACGAACGCTTCGATCCGCTCGAGAGCCGCCGCGATATGCTTGACCGAGTACGCGTAAGAAATACGCGCGAATCCCTCTCCGCCGGCGCCGAACGCGCTGCCCGGAACGATGGCGACTTTGCCTTCGTCAAGCAGTTTTTCGCAGAACTCGTCCGACGTCATGCCGAACTTTGAAATATCGGGAAAGACGTAGAACGCGCCTTTCGGCTCAAAGCAGGGAATACCGATCCTCAAAAGTTCCTCAACGATGAACTTTCTTCTTCTGTCGTATTCGGCTTTCATCATCTCTATATCGGCATCGCCGTTTTTCAGCGCCTCGACCGCCGCGAACTGGCTCGTGACCGGAGCGCACATTATCGCGAACTGATGTATCTTGAGCATCTGTTTCGTTATTTCCGCGGGAGCGCAGACGAACCCGAGACGCCAGCCCGTCATCGAATACGCCTTTGAAAAGCCGTTAACGAGCAGCGTGCGTTCTTTCATACCGGGCAGCGAAGCAAACGAAACGTGTTTTATACCGTACGTCAGCTCCGAATATATTTCGTCCGAGAGGACTGCGACGTTCGTTTTTTCAAGAACTTTTGCAATATTTTCAAGATCTTCTTTTTCCATGACCGCGCCGGTCGGGTTGTTCGGGAACGGCAGAACAAGCAGTTTAGTCTTATCCGTTATCTTTTCTCTTAATTCATCCGCCGTCAGTTTGAAATTGTTTTCGGCTTTTGTCTCGATAATGACGGGCACGCCGCCGCAGAGCCGCGTTATCGGCTCATAGCAGACGAAAGAAGGCTGAGGGATGATGACCTCGTCGCCCGGAGTGACGAGCGCGCGTATCGCGAGATCTATCGCTTCGCTTCCGCCGACGGTAACGACCGTCTCGTCGGCCTCCGAGTACTCAAGCCCGAACCGGCGCGAAAGATACTCCGATATCTCGTGCCGCAGAGCGAGCGTGCCGGCGTTCGACGTATAATACGTATAACCGCGTTCGAGTGATATGATGCCGGTCTCGCGAACGTGCCACGGCGTCGGAAAATCGGGCTGACCGACGGTCAGCGATATAACGTCTTCACGGCCGTTCAAAAGATCGAAAAATTTACGTATCCCCGACGGCTTTATCTCCGTTACGACCGGCGATAAAAGTTTACCGTAATCCATCAAAGACACTCACCTCTCAGATCTATATCGCCGCGTTTGTAAATAAGACCTTTGTCCTTATATTTACGCAGAACGAAGTGCGTCGCGGTCGAGACCACGCTGTCCATCGGCGCGAGTTTTTCGGCGACGAAAAGCGCGACTTCTTTCAAAGTCTTGCCTTCGATCAGTACGCACAGATCGAAACCGCCCGACATAAGATATAAGCTTTGTACTTCGGGATAATTGTATATTCTCTCGGCGACGCGGTCGAAACCGAGATCGCGCTGAGGCGTTATCTTAAGCTCTATCAAAGCCGTAACGTATTCGCGGTCTGTCTTGTCCCAGTCGATAAGAGTATTATATCCGACGATCGTACCGTCTTTTTCATATTTTTCGATCTCGTTTTTTATATCGCCGACCTCTTTTGAGAGCATTGCGGCGAGCATCTCGGGAGTTAATCTCGAATCCTTTTCGAGCAGCTTCAATAATTCATTCATGGCGTGGTCCTTTCTGTATGATTATACTTGAAAAATTCATAATATGGGTGTAGAATAACAACGTTATTTGCTGAAAAGAGGGATATTATGATAAAAGCGGTTTTGTTTGATATGGACGGAGTGCTCGTCGATTCGGAAGAGCTGACGTATCGGGCGGCGGCAGAAATGTTCGCCATGCGCGGGATCACCGTCTGCCCGGAAGATTTTACGCCGCATATAGGCGCGGGAGATATTGCTTATCTCGGCAGCGCGGCTGAAGCTCACGGGCTGAAATACGATCACGAGATGTCCGTCGTAACGTACGCGATATACGAAAAGCTGACAGAGACGCACAATATAGCTTACGAAAACACGTATAAGACCGTCGCGGCGCTCAAAGAGATGAACGTGATGCGAGCCGTCTGCACAAGCGCCGACAAGGTAAAAATGGAGATAAATCTCAAAGCGATAGGTCTGTCTTCAATGTTCGACGCGCTCATAAACGGCAGAGACATAAAGCACAACAAGCCCGCGCCGGATATCTATCTTAAAGGAGCGGAAATGCTCGGGGTCGCGCCGGCAGACTGCCTCGTGATCGAAGACGCCAAAAACGGCATACTTGCCGCAAAAGCCGCGGGTATGCACCAGTGCGCCGTCACGACGACCTTTTCGGAAAAAGAACTGCGCGATGACGTAAACCCGGAATTCACCGTGAGCGATCTGTTCGAAATAACCGATCTTATAAAGCATTATAACATAACAAACTCATAAAATCAATATATATATGAAAAACAAAAAAATTTTACATTCTTAAAATTTGGTATTGACAAACGCGATTTTATATGATATAATCATCGGGATGCGTGAAAAATCGCATCTGCAGGACAGTCCGCTGCTGCTGTGCATGAATGTCCGAATGATCTTAAACAGGAGGCAGCCGAAATGGATTTGATCAAGGCTCTTACCGAAGAACAGCTCAAGAAGGAAATACCGCAGGTCAAAGTCGGTGATACCGTTCGCGTTCATAACAGAATAGTCGAAGGCAGCAAATCGAGAATACAGATCTACGAGGGCACCGTTATCGCAAAGCGCGGCAGCGGCATTTCCGAAACGTTCACCGTCAGAAGGATCTCTTACGGCGTAGGCGTCGAAAAGACGTTCCCGATCCATTCTCCCAACGTTGAGAAGGTCGAGACTATCCGCCGCGGTAAAGTCAGACGTGCAAAGCTCTACTATCTGCGCGACAGAGTGGGCAAAGCCGCCAAGACAAAAGAAGATATCTGATAAAAGATACCGCACCGGTCAGCCGGTGCGGTTTTCTTTATTCTGTAAGGGTTTTTGCTTTTGCTCTTTTTATCGTCCTTATAAAAAACGTCGAGTACATTATAAGAGAAAACGTAACGAACACCGCGCAGAGCCCGCCGAGTATATACGCCGCCGTGTCAGGTATCGGAAAGAGTATCAGCACGCCGAGTATCGTAAGGATCGCAACGGTACAGAATTTGCCGTACCACTGAGCACCGTCGATCTGCCCTGCTTTTTTTATTACGATCAGTCCGAGCACGCCGACGAAGAATTCCTTGATGACGAAATAAACGACGAGTATCCACAGATATTTGTATTTTGAGGCGAGGCATAGCAGCAAGGTCCCCTGCGTCAGCTTGTCCGCTATCGGATCGAGGATCTTTCCGACGTCGGTCACCTGGTTGAATTTTCGCGCTATGGTACCGTCGAGCACGTCCGTCAGACCTGAAACGGCGATCAGTATTATCGCCGCGATATAGTTCTTCTTCACGGCGTAAAGTATGATTATCGGCGGTATCAGCAAAAGACGGAAAGCCGAAAGGATGTTCGGGACCGTGAATATGCGTTTTGAACCTGTTTTGTTCTGCATTTAAAATCTCCCGTAATGCGGTAAATCGACTTTATTTTACCCCGAAAGCAAGTTAAAATCAACAGTATTTTATTAATTATTTTGTTTTTCTGTATTTTTGCGCCGCCATACGCGTGCGCTATTGACAAAACGCGTGTCCGCGTGATATAATCGGTTACAGAATAACGGATCGAGGTTTAACCGATATGAAAAAAATAATGAGTATCCTGCTTGCGGCGGCGATGCTCTCCGTCCCGGCGGCAGCGACAGCTTCCGGTACGGAGATAACGTGGAAGAAAAGCGGCTGGACGATCAGCGGCGAAGGCGAAGATATGGTCTGCGAAAGCAAACCCGGCGTCACGATAGGGTATATCAAAACGAAAAAAGAGCTGGGATACAACTGCCTCGAATACGATCTGCAGATGCTTGCAAACTACGGTACGGTCGACGGCAACGTAGGTATGTGTTACACGTGCGGCGATACCGAATACTTTTTTGAGCTCAACACGGTCGGCAACTATCTCAGAATAAGACGTATGCACCCTACGGAAGCGCTCAAAACCTCGAACACCGGCTACACGCTCGATATCGGAAACTGGCATCATTTCAAATACGTCCTTGCGGAAAATCTGCTTTTGTGGTATATAGACGGCAAACTCGTCTGCAAGTGCACTGATACGAGCGAATGCGCGATGGATAAAGGCACGTTTCTGATCCAGGGCTACAATTCACAGCCGCAGGTCAAAAACATAGTCTTTTCTAACGTCGAGGTCGCATCGGTCGACTACAATTTCGAATTCAGCAAAGAAGGCAGCGTTAAGATGTTCGATTTCGAGTCAGAAACGGACGATCGGCCCGCCGTAGAAAACGGCTGTTACGTATGGCCGCAGTCGGGAAGGATCACGTCGCTTTATCTCGATACGGCTCCCGGCGAAAAATACTCTATGAAAATGCCGCTTCGCAACACGTTCTGCGTAAGGCTGAGAAACGAATCCAAAACGTCAAAAATCAAACTCTCTTATATAACCGATTCGCATCCCGAATATGACGAAAAGCGGTCGAAGGTGTTCGAGATCGCACCTGACTGCGACTTTTTCACGTATTACTTCAACGTTTCCGATACTAAAGAATGCGACGGATATCTCCGCGGCTTTTCGCTTGAACCGGTCGACGGCGGCGAAGGAAGGATCCTTATCGATGCGATAACGTTTGAAAGGGAAGATCCGATATACGATTACGCGGGTTCTTTCGTTTCGTGCACCGCCGAAGGCGACACCGTAACTGCGAAGCTGAAACTAAAAGACGGATATGCGGGCAAGACCGTCATACTTTACGAAACCTCGATAACCAACTACTCATTGTCAAAATACTCGATGCGCGTCGTTGCCCGCGCTGAAGCCGACGGCGTCGACGCCGTGCTGACGTTCCCGCTTTCTCCCGGCAAAGTCAGCAGGCTTTCTTCTCATTTCATAGCCGAGTGCGACGGCAAATTCATTTCCGAATGGTTCACGATCGAAAACTATTACGATTATTCCGTCAACCCTTACTCTTTCGAGACGGACTGTACGTTCACGGTAAAAGTGACGGATGCTCCGTATAACGCAATAGGCGACGGATTCACAGACGATACCGCCGCCATACAGAAGGCGATCGACGAGGCTTCAGAGAGAGGCGGCGGCAAGGTCATAATACCCGGCGACGGTTCTGAGTACGGCAAACGCTATATCGTGACGAACGTCGACGTGAAGAGCAACGTATGGCTCTATATCGACGAAAACGCCGTACTGTGGCAGTCGCCGAGAGACAAAGATTATAATTATAAACCCGCACGAGGTCACGACGTCTCGATACCGGGCGTCAACTGGACCCACGCCGGATTATGTCACAATTATCCGCTCATATACGCGCATCAGGCTCAGAACGTAAAGATTACGGGCAAGGGGACCGTAAGGCTCAACGACTGCGGCTCCGAATGTGAAGACGGAGTTAACGGCGGCACGATATGGACAGGATGCAGTTCAAGGATACACCTTATCGCTCTCGCGATCGTTGAATGCGAGAACGTTCAGGTCAGCGGCCTTACGATCAACCGCGCGAACTGCTATCATCTTCCGATCTTCGCGTCGAGCCGAGTATACGTTTCGGATATCACGATGAGGGAAGCGACCTGCGCCTCCGGCGACGGCATCGGCCTGAGCGCCGCCAGCCACGATATAAAGATCGACAGATGCTTCTTATTCTCAAACGACGACGCGGTGACCCTGACGTCGTCGTATAACGATCCGAGAGGACTCGTATGGTGGAGCGCGAAGACAGACCGCGACAACAGCGTGCACGACGTGGAAATCTGCCACAGCGATCTTTGCGGCGGTCACGGGCTCACGTTCATAACGTGGGGGACGGACAATCCCGACCTTTCTAAGCAGGAGATATACGATATCACCGCTTACGATAACGTCTTAGGCGGCGGCAACGCCGTCGGCACGTGGTGCGACAATCCGTATTACGGCGGGGTTTTCGACAATTCCGAGACTGACGACTGGTCGCCCGTCCGCGACGTGAGACTGTTCAATAACAGATACGACAATATCTGTACGCTCTTATCCGTAAAGCCGACCGGTTTCCTGGCTGACTGCAATATCAGATCGGCTTCTGATTTTCAGAACGGAGATTTCGAGCGCAGAAACGGCAAAAAAGACTGGATATCGGGCATATCGAGCTGGTCGAATACAGGTTCACGCGACAGTATCGCCTTCGTTGCCGACGGCAAAAACCACTACGCGACCGTGACCGGCGATACGAGGATGTACGAGGGACTGTATATCAAAAAATCGTCGGCGTCGCTTTCGTTTGACGCGAAATGCAAGGGCGAAGCTTATCTGTTCGCCGCGGACGAAAACGGCAGACTCATGTATGAAGAGCAGATCGGGGAATCTGACGAATTCGTTAAAGTATCATATACCGCTTCGCTTGACGCGGGTACGTATTATTTCGGCGTAAGGACGGTATCCGGCGCGGAGCTTTCCGTCGACAACTTCAAACTGACGACCGGCGATTATGACGCTAACGGCGCAAAACAGCCGGGAGATATCATAAGCGAACTGTCGTACGATCACGCCGTATTCGCCGTCAACAAAGGCAAAGCTCCGATAATAAACGAGCGTTATACCGTCAAAACCGAGCCGGAGAAGATCAAAGAAGAGCCTGACGTGACGACTGAACAGACCGAAACGGAACATGTAACGACCGAAAAGGCTGAAACGGAAAAACAGACCGGAGAAGAGACAAAACCCGCGGAATCCGTCGGAGAAGATAAAAAATTCCCGACCGTGCCGGTCATTGCCGCGGCTGCGGCAGCGGGAGCGGCAGCCGCCGCGACAGCGGTCGTCATTAAAAAGAGAAAGAAAAAGTAAATTATTATGATTTATCTTATGATCGGTTTCGCGTTCGTTTTTCTCGATCTCAGTATAGCTGTAAACGAACTCGGAGCGGCAGAAATACTGCCGGACTGTATCGGCTGGTTTTTCGTGTTCTACGGACTGATAAAGCTGTCGCCGACAGGCAAAAACTTTGCAAAAGTCAAATACCTATCTCTCGCCACAGGGTTATTATCGGTGATAACGTGGGTGCTCGACGCGGTCGGCGTATCCAAGTTTTTCGGAGTGTTCACTCTGCCGCTTCTCGGCGTGATATGCTTTCTTACGCTTTTCATCACGTACAGGATCGTCGAAGGGGTGGGCGACGCTGAAAACGAAAACAACGCCGACTACGGTTCAAGACGGTTATATAAGGTCTTTCTGCCGCTTTGTATCGCCGAATCGATAACGCTTTTAGCGAGCGTGTTCGGCATGACTATAATTTTTGTCGTCGGCTCGATAGCGCTATTGATATGTACCGTGATATTTACCGTATTTCTTTATCAAACGAAAAAAGCGTACGATGAAAAACCGCCGAAACGTATCGATACAGAGAAAAACGAAGACGAAAACAACGATTACTGAGCCAAAAATTTCGAAAAACTCGTTATGACCCCGAAGCGTTTTGCCGTTACATACGCTCCGGGGTCTGTTTTTCATATAAAAAATCTGAAAAAAATCGAAAATCCATCTTGACATATCGAAAAAAATGTGATATTATAGTCAAGCAATCGAAAAAAGATCCCACGGGGCATTAGCGCAGTTGGGAGCGCACGACACTGGCAGTGTCGGGGTCACGGGTTCGAGTCCCGTATGCTCCACCACGAAAAAAGGCACGCAACAGCGTGCCTTTTTTCGCGGTGCAAAACTTCATATACGGGACTTGAAGCAGCGTAAAGAAAACAGTCCGGGGGACTGTTTTCAGCGGTGACCGAAGATTTTTGCGAAGCACTTGGAAAGAAGTCTGTGCTTATGCTTCGCAAAAATCAAGAAGAATCCCGTATGCTCCACCAACAAAAAAACGTCTTTTGTCTACCGACAAAAGGCGTTTTTTTGAATGATGTTTGCCCTGTCGGGCAAATGATGTTGCCTTCGGCAATGATGTCGCTTCGCTAATGATGTGTGCCTGCGGGCACATAGGGCAAACATCGCATCATTGCGGCACGAAGTGACGCAACATCATTTCGGAGCGCAAGCGGAGATACATCATCAGCCGCCAGAGGCGGCGGCATCGTTGACATTTAATCATTTCGGTCGTATAATTGATATAGTCAACAGAAAGGACTTCCCGATATGAAAGAGAACAAACTTGCTGACCTGTCAATGTATTTCTCCGTACAAATCATCAATCTCGTCAAAGACCTGAAAGCAAAACACGAATCCGTTATTTCCAACCAAATCGGACGTTCCGGCACATCCATCGGCGCGAATATTTACGAATCGAACTACGCGCAGGGTAAGAAAGATTTTATCTCAAAACTTGAGATCGCGCTCAAGGAAGCGAGCGAAACCGGGTATTGGCTGGAATTATTGCATAGAACCTCGTACATTGATGATGAAATCTTTAAGATTTTGAACGATCAATGTACAGCTATTCGTGTGATGTTGGTGGCCTCCTGCAGAACCGCCAAGCAGAATATGGAGTCAAATTGAAGAATCAATGCTTTATAAGGTGATGATAAATGCTTCGTTTAGAAAAAGTAAATGGTAAAAATGTTTGGGAACTCCTAAAACTAACTGTATCGGAATCGCAGAGAAATTATGTAGCCACTAATGAGATCAGTATTATTGAAGCGTACACGGCAATTTCCGGAAATGGTTATGCATTTCCGTTTGGCATATATAACGGCGATACTCCTGTCGGCTTTTTAATGATCGGTTTTGATGTTGATGACGATTGGGTTGATGCGCCAGATATTGCAAAGGGAAACTATAACCTCTGGCGCCTTATGATTGACAAAGATTATCAGAATCGAGGGTTCGGGAGAAAAGCGGTTCAACTTGCATTGGATTATATAAAGACCTTTCCCTGCGGTGAAGCTGAATACTGTTGGCTATCGTATGCACC
>JAEEJH010000108.1 GCA_016281775.1 Clostridiales bacterium
AGTACGTATCCCGTTTCCATCCGGTAAGCCCGACTACGGTGAGATCGCAGCCGAGAGAAAATACGCCGTTATAATACCGCGCAAGCTCGCCGAGCGTCATACCGTGGCGTATCGGCACGGGAGTAAGTCCGATGAAAGACAGGCAATCCGGCTCCGAACAGCAGCCCTCGACTTTGCCGCCGATCGGATTCGGGCGGTCGAGCAGTATCAGCGGCAGACCGCGTCTTCCGCACGCTTTCATCGCATAAAACAAGGTCGACGCGTACGTGAAATATCGCGATCCGACGTCCTGCATATCGAAAACGACGGCGTCGACGTCAGCCAGAGCCGATGAAGAAGGCATATACGC
Organism: Clostridiales bacterium; assembly: GCA_016281775.1. Classification (GTDB taxonomy): domain Bacteria; phylum Bacillota; class Clostridia; order Oscillospirales; family CAG-272; genus UBA1248. The sequence goes on from JAEEJH010000108.1 coordinate 350, forward strand.
GCCGTCTTTTTCTTTTTCGTCGTCTGACGCGTAAAAATCTTCAAAGAGACTGTAGGTCTTCAATTTCGTGAATTTATCCGTCCCGTCGCGAACCTTTTCACCGGGACCGAGCACTCCGCGCGGACCGTGCTCGGGAGAGAGAACGGAGACGACTTTATATTTTTCATTGAAAATATCCACCGTATATCTGTATCCGGAAGATACGCCCGAAGCGGCGGATATCAGCGCTATGCGCCTGTTTTCAAAAAGTCTGTTTACCTCGTATTCGTTTATGCGGTCTATGCCCGTCTTCATCATATCACCTCACGCTTATTTTATCATAACGCAAAAGGATTTGCAAGAGTTTTTTTATTATTTACAAAAACGTCTTGAAAGGTACGTAATTTCATGTTAATATGAAATTGATATCAAAATGATATCAATATTCCGGAGGAGGAGAATAAAATGGAAGAAAAGATCTTAAAAACAAAGAAAAACGGTATGGCGGTGCTTTTGCTGACTGTACTTCTTTACGTAGCCGCGACGGCGGTGATGATATTTTTCGGCTCGCAGACGACAGACGATTTCGGCGCATACGACGTTATCTGTATAATCTGCACTCTTTATTTGACGGTCGGCTGGCTGCCCTGCCTCGGACTCAAGGTGCTCCGCCCGCAGGAAGCGCTCGTACTCACGCTTTTTGGTAAATACATAGGCACGCTCAAAGGCGAAGGCTTTTACGCGGTCAATCCGTTCTGCACGGCGGTGAACCCGGCGGCGCTTACGAGGCTCGGTCAGAGCGGCGACGTCAAAACGAACAAGCCGATGCTCAAAACGGGCGATAATACCGAGATGCAGATGACGTCGGAAGGCAAAAAACTGTCGCTCAAAATAATGACTTTATCAAACAACCGTCAGAAGATAAACGACTGCCTCGGCAACCCCGTCGATATCAGCATAGCCGTAACGTGGAAGATCGTCGATACGGCAAAAGCGGTATTCAACGTCGACAACTATAAAGAATTCCTTTCGCTTCAGTGCGACGCGTCGCTGCGCGATATCGTAAGACTTTACCCGTACGACGTCGCGCCGAACGTTGATACGACCGGCGACGGCATCGCCGACGACGGGTCTCTGCGCGGTTCGTCCGATACGGTCGCTCTGCGCATCAAAGAAGAAATACAGAAGAGAGTCGCCGAGGCGGGACTTGAGATCGTCGAGGCGCGTATAACGTATCTTGCCTACGCGACAGAGATCGCCGCCGTTATGCTTCAGCGCCAGCAGGCGTCCGCGATAGTCGACGCGAGAAAGATGATCGTCGACGGAGCCGTCGGCATGGTCGAGATGGCGCTTGAGAGACTCAGCGAGAAAAATACCGTAGTGCTTGACGACGAACGCAAAGCGGCGATGGTGTCCAATCTGCTCGTCGTGCTCTGCGGCAACCACGACGCTCAGCCCGTGGTCAATTCCGGCACCCTGTACTGATGAACGACAAAGATAAAAAACAAATACCTCTGCGCCTTTCCGCAAAGCTCTACGCAGAGCTTTGCGCCTGGGCTGAGGACGATTTCAGATCGCTCAACGGTCAGATCGAATATCTTTTGACCGAATGCGTCAAGAAGAGAAAGAAAACGGGCGGCGGCGTACCCGATCCGCAGAGCGATCCGAAGGGCGGTGCGTGATGCGGTACGTCGGACGACTGTTCAATAAAAAGCCTTACGGCAAAGACGGCGGCGATTTCGTCAAAGCCGCGGCAGAGCTGACCGCTTACCATATCAGAAAGAATAAAAAATATAAAATAACAGCAGATCAAAGCGGATTCACGCCCGATATGCTGAAAAGCGAGGAAGACCTTTGCAAACTGCCGTTCATACCTACGGCGGTCTTCAAACGGAACCGCCTCTTTACCGAGAAACACTTTACCGTCAAGGTGACGACGTCCGGTACGTCGGGCGGCGCGGGCGAGATCGCTTTCGATATACCGGGCCTTTTCCGCGCGCTTAAAATGTCTCTTCATACGTTTGCGTACAAGCGGCTGTTTTCGCCGCGCCTTACGAATTACATAGTGTTCGGCTATAAGCCGGACCGCAAAAACAGGACCGGCGTGTCGAAAACAGCCTTCGGCGCCACGCTCTTCGCTCCGGCTTTGCACAGGACCTATGCGCTTACGAGAGTCGACGGCAAATATACCGCCGATCTGCAGAAGATTTGCGATAAGATCGTCGAATATTCAAAGAAAAAGCATCCGGTCAGATTCATGGGTTTTCCGTCTTACACGTATTTCGCGATAAAACTGCTTGAAGACAGGGGCGTAAACGTAAAACTGCCCGAGGGTTCGAAAATAATGCTCGCCGGAGGGTGGAAGCAATACTATAAAGAGCAGGTCGACAAAGAGGAGTTTTATTCGGCGGCGCGGCGCGTGCTCGGAGTAGCCGATAAAGATATAATCGAGTTTTTCGGCGCGGTCGAGCATCCGGTGATATACTGCGACTGCGAAAATCATCACTTTCACGTGCCGTCCTACAGCCGGGTGATAATACGCGACGTACAGACGCTGGAGCCTCTGCCGTACGGCAGGGTCGGTCTTGTGGAACTGATAACGCCGATGATAAAGGCGACTCCGATAACCGCCGTGATGACGGACGATCTCGGTATACTTCATCCGGGCGGCGAATGCGGCTGCGGTCTTGATCAGCCGTATCTCGAGATAGTCGGCAGGGTGGGACTCAAAGACGTAAAGACCTGCGCCGCCGGCGCAGCTGAGCTTTTGAAAGAGGTAAAGCTATGATACTTGCGCACGGCAGGATATACGACACGTCGTATCAAAACGAAATACTCGGCGCCCTTGAAGCCGATACGAACGATACGCTTGTAAACAAAACGCTCGACGTAAACAAACTAACAGACGCGGTAATAACGGTCGCGGAAAAACTGAAAAACGGAGAATATTCCGATATCATATCCGCCGTCGAGGGGGCGGAGAAGTACGTGCAAAAAGCCGCGGACCTTCTCAGCGGCGAAAACGTCCGGCGTGCGGTCAGATCCGGCGCGCCTGAAATCCCCGATCTGCCCGGTATCGATACAAAGATATATCCGGTCGGCGTTCTTTTCCACATCGCCGCCGGCAATATCGACGTTCTGCCCGCTTACAGCGTACTCGAAGGGCTTTTGTGCGGCAATATAAACGTGCTGAAGCTCCCCTCGCAGGATAACGGCATAACGGTCAGGATACTCTCCGAGCTGATCGGCGTGATGCCGGAGCTTGCCGACTTTATTTACGTGTTCGACACGCCGTCGTCGGATCTCGCCGCAATGGTGAGAATGGCTGAAGCGGCGGATAAGATAATAGTCTGGGGCGGAGACGAAGCCGTAGCCGCGGTACGCCGCTTTGCGCCGCCGTGTACCGATATAGTCGTATGGGGGCACAAAACGGGGTTTGCGTACGTTTGCGAAGATTACGCCTCTTATGAAGAAGAGCTTTACGGCCTCGCAAAGCATATAACAGCGACCGGTCAGCTTTTCTGCTCGAGCTGTCAGAGGATATTCGTAAACACGTCGGACTGTAAGATTGCGGAAAGCTTCTGCGTATATTTCCTGCGCCTGCTCGAAAAAGCGAAAGAGGATAGCGCAAACGATATCGGAGCCGAAGCGGAACTTACGCTGAGAAAACTTACCGCGAATATCGAAAACGCGATAAACGGAGCGGAGTCGGCGGACAAAACTTATTACGGCAGAGGCACTAGCGTTACGCTTTACGAAAAACCCGAGCTTGCCGTATCCGGCTTTTACGGCAATATCGGCGTGTCGGCTCTGCCCGAAGAGGAGCTTTTCGGACTTTTGCGCGGCAAAAAAGGGTATCTGCAGACCGCGTGCCTCATAGGATGTACGGATAAAATAAAAGAGCTCGCGCTTCGCGCCGGCGTGTGCCGCGTTATGAAGCCGGAGGATATGTCGGAAGTCTTCCCCGGCGAAGGACACGACGGAGAGTATGAGCTGCAGAGATACAGAAGGATAGTAAATATACAGAGGTAAATATGAAGATTTCGAATATGAACGTGCCGGGATACGCTCACGGAATAACGGAATTCCCGAACAAACTGCGCGACCGGATATTCTGCCGCGATCCGTTTATACTCCGCGCCGGAAATTATTATTACCTTTACAGAAGCGTTCACGAGAGGGGGATCGAATGCCTTGTAAGCCCCGATCTGTTGAATTGGAGCGAACCCGTGAACGTCTTCACGCCGCCCGAAGGATTTCACGGCAAAAAAGATCTATTCTGGGCGCCGGAATGTCATTATTACAAAGGCAAATTCCATATTTTCACGTCGGTTTGGAGCAGTCTGACAGATCACAGATGCATCTCCGTTTACCGCGCCGACAACCCTCTCGGACCGTTTGAAGATATTGCAGACGGCTGCGTTTCGCCGCGCGAATGGGATTGCATCGACGGCACGCTTTACATAGATGAAGACGGTCTGCCGTGGATGGTGTTTGTCCACGAGTGGACCTGTATGCCCGATCACGTCGGAGCGATGGCGGCGGCGAGACTGTCCGACGATCTTACGCGCCTTGTCTCCGAGCCGATACGGCTTTTCCTCGCGACGGACGGAGCCTGGTGCGGCGCGGGCGTGACGGACGGCCCGTTCACGGGCAGAACGGAAGACGGAACTCTCATGATGATCTGGTCGAACTTCAAAAAAGACGGCGAAGGCGTAAGCTACGCGGTAGGCGCCGCGTATTCCGACAACGGCAGGCTCGACGGGAAATGGATCCAGCAGGATACGCCCGTATACTGTAAAGGCTTGAAGCCGGAATACGAATACGAGGGCGGCCACGCGATGATGTTTTACGGCTCCGACGGCAGACTTAAAATGACCTTCCACGCCCCGAACAGCCACCCCGAAGTATACGAACACGTGCATATCTACAACGTCGAAGAACTTTCCGACACCGTTCGCCTTTCAGAGAGGGTCGAATAATGGTTACGTTTTTCGATATGCGGCCGAACGGCCTTTCATGGGCGGTATCCGTTGTTTTTATCGTTCTTTCGATTGCGGGCATGGCGTTCAGCGTTTACGCGGCCGTAAAAAAGATAAGGGCGTTGAGATATAACGGCGTGAATTTCGGATCGGTCCTGAGCATAATATCGGTTTTGCCGGTGGTCGTCGTATGCGTTTCGATGCTGATAACTAATGCGGAGGGTCTGATCTATGATATGAAGCTGACGTCCGGAGAACAGTATATGATAAGTCTTTCGGGTAATGAAAAGATCTCTTCATACGCGCCCGAAGACGACTCCGGAGAATGGTTCGCCGCGGTCTTTACCGACGGAGAAAAGGAATATGAATTCGCCGAAACGTTTTCGGAGAACGACCTGAAGATCATAAAAGAATCCGGGCGAATCGATATTTACTATACAGTTATCAAAGGCCGTAACTGCGTGATCAGGATCGACGCCGACGAGGCGACGGTAAATAAGTATTCAGGCGGTCAGTAAGCGTTGTTTTCCCCTCGGAAAAGAGAAGAGGAATGATGTTTGACGCTTTGCGTCAAATGATGCGTCCTTCGGACATGATGTTTGCTGTGCAAATGATGTTCGCCCCTTTCGGGGCGAGTGAATAAGGGACGCTTACGCGACAATCGGTGTGCCTTCGGCACCCTTGGGAGACCCCGCCCTCCAATCTCCCAAACCCTCTTCCTCCCCCTGATCCTCGATCTGTAATCGAGGGGGCCGCGCGGAGA
>JAEEJH010000109.1 GCA_016281775.1 Clostridiales bacterium
CGTCGATACGGCGTATCCGTTCGGATACGGACTGTCATATACGGAATTTGAATATTCCGGCTTCTCGGTCAAAGAAAACAAAGACGGTACGTTCACGGCGTCCGTCACGGTGAAAAACAAAGGAACGACCGCCGGTAAAGAGATAGCGGAGATATACGTATCAAAACCCGAAACGACGCTCGAACAGCCGTCGAAAGAGCTCTGCGGCTTTGCAAAGACGAAACTGCTTCAGCCGGGCGAATCCGAAACGCTCAAGATCACGGTGACCGCCGACGATCTTTGCAGTTACGATACGGAAAACAGCAGATATATAGTCGACAGAGGCGTCTATAAGTTTTACGCCGCGTCGTCGGCGGAGAAAACGCACGGTGAAGCGACCGCGGAGATCAAAGAAACGCGGCTCGTATGCGACGTCGAAAACCGCTGCGCGCCTGATCCCGTGCCGGAACATATAATCAAATCGGAATACAAGGTCCCGGAGCATTATAACGGCGAAAACGCGATCGCGAAGATCGGCGACGCGAAAAAAAGCGGCGCCGCGTACGAGGTCGATCTTCAAAGCGAGGTCGCGGTCGGCCGCATATATATGGAATGGGAGGGACTTAATGCCCCTGTGATCATAAGCGTTGCGAAAGAAGATAAAGAATACGTCAGATACGACGTAATAGCCTCGAACGGACTCGTCATCGTTGAAGAGAATCTGCACGGAGTAACGGCGAGATATATCAAAATAGAGCCCGTATCGTCGTGCGTACTGAAAGTTCTGGATATTTACAAGGCGACGGAAGCCGAGCCGCAGGAACAGCACGCCGTATATGAGAATCTCGCGCTTCGCAAACCCGTAAAAGCCACTTCGGTCGAAAACGCGGGTTACGCCGCGGCAAACGCCGTCGACGGCAATATGACGACGCGCTGGAGCTCGCTGCCGTCGGGCGAATGCCGGTATATGATAAATCTTCAGGAGGTAAAGCGTATAAAAGGCATGATGTTTTATCTCGAATCGGCGTACGTGCCTTACCGCGTCGAATATTCGGCAGACGGCGATAACTACACGACGCTTGCGTCGTTTGGCGCCGGCGAGCTTTTCGTAAAGCTCAAAGACCTCGATATAGAGGCAAAATACGTACGTTTCGTCAGAGAGGGAGAAAACTGGTTCAGTATATACGAAGTCGAAATATACGGAGAGTAAAGGAGAACGCATATGATACGGTTTAACGGACCCGACGGGAAAATAACGGAAATATACCCCGTATCGACCGGGGATATCGAGATATACGAACTGCCGTACGACGGCAAATACGAGTGGAGAGAAGAGCTGAAAGACGCTTTTTCGACCTGGTCGCCTTTATGCTGGCGCGATCACAGCCTGAGACAATGGTGGTTCCCGAACTTTTGCGACTCGGCGTATCAGTTCGGCGCGCCGCTTTTGGCTTTGCTTGACGCCGAGGGCGTAAATAAAACGACGGTCGCGCTGTCCGATTCCGTACTGCGATCGAGGATCACGTCGAGCGTCGCCGACCTCGATCAGACGGATGAGATAATATGGACCGTTACGGTCGAAGAAGGCGGTATCAGGCAGGAGAAGGACCGCAAAGTCTATATGCGGATCGACAGACGGCGTATCGATTATAACGATACCGTGTATGACGCCGGTGAATGGATGCGTTCGTATCTGACGCATATCATCCGCGTGCCGGATAACGCAAAACTGCCGCTTTATTCGTCGTGGTATAATTTCCATCAGGAACCCGAGCAGTATCTGCTTGAAAAGGAGCTTGAGCTCGCCGCGAAGATTGGTTTCAAAACGTTCATTCTCGACGACGGCTGGCAGTTCGAGGGAAATAATACCGGTGATTACGACAAATGCGGCGACTGGCACGTCGCAAAAGACAAATTTCCCGATTTCAAGTCGTTTTGCGATAAAGTGCATTCTTTTGGCATGAAAATGCTTATCTGGTTCCCGGTGCCGTTCGCCGGCTTCGATTCGAAAGATTATAAGCGTTTTAAGGATAAAATGGCGTTCGAACGCCCGGATTTCCGCGCCGGCGTTCTCGACGTCAGATATCCCGAGATAAGAGAATACATTATCGGCAGCTATAAGCGTATGCAGTCGGATTACGGTATCGACGGACTGAAGCTCGATTTCATCGACGCGTTCAAAGCCGATCCGTCGCAGACCGCACCGTATAAGCCGGGTATGGATATAGAAAATCTCGATGAAGCGGTGAGAGTCCTTATGGACGAGATATACGACGGTATGACCGCTCTCTATCCCGATTTTCTGTTTGAGTTCCGGCAGAATTATATCGGCGCGGAGATAGTGAACCACTGCAATATGCTCCGCGTGGCCGACTGCGCCGCCGATTCGGTGACGAACAGGATCGGTATGGCGGCGCTCCGCCTCGTAAACGCAAAAACGGCTATACATTCCGATATGCTTTTGTGGGGGCATGAGGAATCGCCGCTCAACTGTCAGAGACAGTTATTGAACGTTTTGTTCTCCGTACCGCAGATCTCCGTGCGGCTGACCGAAATACCGGAAAAGCAGCTTCTCGTCATTTGTAATTTCGTTAAATACTGGACAGAGAACAGAGCAACTCTGCTTCACGGCAAATTCAGAGCCGTTCACCCCGACGCGAACTATACGTCGATGTCGGCGGAGGGCGAGGATAAAAAGATCACCGTGCTATATTACGGCGCCGTGTTCGAGCCGTGCGGCAAGCGCGAGGACGTGTTCAATAACACCTCGGAAGATCATATCGTATCGACAGGCGGCAAACCGTTTTCATACAAGATACATGACCTGTACGGCAGCGTAACGGAAGAGGGATACTCAAACGGCAGACCGGAAAAATTCCCCGTCCCGCGCGGCGGTATGATAAGTATCGAGCCGAACTAACGTAAATAACAAAAGACTGCCGCGGTAAGCGGCAGTCTTTTACGGTCGTGTGATATTATTAAAGTTTTATCGGTTCTGCGAACATATGACCGAGCTTTATCACGCAATCGGAATCGTAATGCGCAATATCGGGTTCTTCGATCGGCTCGTTATGCGTAGTCAATCCCGCTCCGACGGTATCGACGAACGCGCAATCGGCGTGAGAATCCGCGTATTCTTTTTTATACCCGTTCAATTGGCGACAGTTTTTCCATAATTCGCTTATACCGGCGTCAACGTAAACGCAGTCTTTTACGTAAGGGGAAAACTCCTTTCTGAAATCGGAAAGCAAAGCGTCATAGCGGCGAACGTAGTTTTCGGTATGATCGTCGAAGCCGGCGTCCGCCTCTCCCTGCATCCAGCAGAAGCCCTTTACCTCTGCGGTATAACCTTCGGCTTCAAGCGCGGCGATGCTTTCTTTGAGCAGCTTCACAAGCTCGTTATAGCACCAGCCCGGCCTTATCGGATCGCCGACGTTATAGTTATCTATTATATTATCCTTCTGATCGGCGTAGGCGTCCTTATCGTAATACGGTTCGCCCGACGGTGATATCCAGTCCCAGAAAAGAGAGGTTCCGCCGTATGCGCATTTGACGATAAAAGCCTCTTTACCGGGATAATTCTCGTCGATATACTCGGCGATCCCGACCTCGGGACCTATCGTATCTTTCCTGATCTCACAGCAGTTGAACTGCGTCGGTATGAAGCCGCCGCTTTTTTTGTCGTGCGAGTAGTAGTTTATTTGTACGTTTTCATACCCTTTACGCCATTTTTCTATGCGCTCGGGCGTAAAATGAAGCGGGAGAAATCTTGTATGACCGACGCCGACGGCGTTCGACTGACCTGCGAGTATGATAATATCGGCTTTTTTCATCTTCTTATTTTTGCCTTTCCTTATAAGATAAAACACCGTGTAAAATACGATTATGTAAAGAATGAACAGCATGACGACCGTCAGCGGGTAAAGAACGGGGTTTCCGTTTACGAGATTATAGAAAATGTCGTAAGGCGTGCCGTCGCCGCGCATGAGGAACATATAATTGTACGGTATCGTGATATTCGCGATATACGCCGCGCCGCAGAAACCGAGAAGAATGCAGAAAGTCATCCATATATTCTTCTTTTTCATGCTCGCCATTCCGGCAAAGCCTATGTAGAACGACGCAAACCCCGTTATGGAATGCATTATGCACGAGGCGACGTTATCAAAACTTAAAACCGGGTAAGCGTTGAAATTCTGACCCGCGCCGTAGTTGCCGAGAATACCGCCGAGCATACCGAAAATGAATGCGAAATCGAGTGCAGCCTCCTGCAGTCTGCCGTGCGAAAACGCCGCTAGCGGCAAAGCGATAAGCGAGATCGTGCAGAGAAACAGCGGCAGATTGTGCAGCCAGTCCCACGGGTTGTTGTTTCTGAAGCAGAGAAATACGATACGCGATATCTCAAGCACGTCGAAAAGTATCGCAGTTACCGCAAGAACTTTGTTTTTCGTTTTATGATCTGCATGACGTCTTCTTAAACCGAGAAACGCGGCGAGAGCTATCATTATGACCGTGGCGGCCGATACGAAAACGAGATGCTGCCACGATAAAAATCCCTCCGCAGGCCTTTGATAACCGCCGAATCCGAAAAAATCATTCATAATAACTCACCTTATGCCCTTTAACGCTTCGTTTATCGATCTTCTTTTACGCCCTTCGAAACCCTTTACAGTTTCGGCGTAAATCATCGAATTTATTATGCTTTCTTCAACGCATTCGATCACGGCTCTGAAAACCGGACCGAGCCTGCCGTCGTTTAAGACGGTCATGTTCCAGACCGGTTCGGACGGGCGCATTCTGTTCGCCGTTGAAAATGCGACGGTCACCTCGCCGCTGCCGTTTTCGGATATGCCGCCGGTCCTCGCGAGACCGCTCTGAGCGCGGCGGCACGCGCGCTGCAGCTGACGGGCAGATAACGGCGCGTCGGTCGCTATCACCATTATGCACGAGCCTTTCGCGTCTTCGGGCTTGCCGCAGAGACGCTGCCCGACGTGATCGCCGCAGATCGTAAGATCGGCGGTGGAGCCGAAATTTGTCATAACGAGCGTGCCGAGCGTATATTCCGTACCGGCGATCTCAAACACGCGCGAAGCAGAACCGATGCCGCCTTTCAGACCGTAACAGGTCATGCCGCGCCCCGCGCCGACCGCGCCCTGCGCAAAATCGCCGCTTGCCGCGGATATCGCACCGTAAACGTGCTCGGGCTTTATGTTAAGCGCCCTTATATCGTTTAAAAATCCGTCGTTGCATTCGAGTATCACGGGATTTACCGTGCCTTCGTTCCAGCCTATGCCGGGGTACAGCCCGGTCATATACCGTACGCACGCGTCGAACGCCACGCCGACGCTCAAAGTGTTAGTAAGTATCAGCGGCGTTTCTATCGAGCCGAGCTCGTTTATCTGCATAAGCCCCGCGCTTTTGCCGTAGCCGTTTATGACGTGAGAAGCCGCCGGGCATTTTTCGTGAAAAACGTCGCCGCCGTGCGGTATTATCGCCGTGACGCCGGTCTGAATATCGCCGTCAGCTAACGTGACGTGACCGACTTTTACGCCCGCTACGTCTGTTATCAGGTTTTTTGCGCCTTTTTTCATCGTGCCGAATTTATAATCCATGTATTTGACCTCATTATTTTTTATCATTATATCACAGTGAAAAACAAAAATCAACAGTAATCTTGACAAATTACAAAATTCGTTGTATCATCATAACAGATACTTGAAAGGATGATGAAAATGAATAAAAGAAAAATCGACAATGAGCTTTTGATAAAGATCAGCAAATACGTAAAAGAGAATTATATAGACGAAACGCAGATTTGCTGTAATATGGCTATGATGTGCGACGAGCCGGAACGCCGGGGCGCGAAGTTCAGACCGGCGATGATGAGCGCCGGGCTTTACGGCGCCTCCGCCGAAGCCCGGTCGCTTAAGGAGCGTCTCGAGCAGGTAGACGAGAGTTTTACCGAGATGCTTTTGCGCAAGATCGACGAAAAGAAGATGACCGACGCGCAGTGCTACAAAAAAGCCCGCGTCGACCGCAAACTGTTTTCGAAGATCAGAAGCGACCGTCTGTACCGCCCGAGAAAAAGCACGGTGCTCTCGTTCGCCGTCGCGCTTGAACTTACGATAGAGGAGACGAAAGAGATGCTGACGAAAGCCGGTTACGCCTTCTCTCACAGCAGTAAATTCGATATAATCGTCGAGTATTTCATAATAAACGGCATATACGATATGTTCGTGATAAACGAAGCGCTCGAGCATTTCGATCAGCCGCTTCTCGGAGCTTGAAAAATGTCGCCTTAAAAGCGACCATTTGCGTAAAAAAACGTGATATGATAAGACCGTACCGGAAAGGTACGGTCAAATTTTATTCGGGAGGAAAACAAAATGAAAAACAACATAACGGAGCTCGTATTCATACTCGACAAAAGCGGCTCGATGCACGGGCTCGAATCGGACACGGTAGGCGGCTACAATTCGGTAATGGAAAAACAGAAGAAAGTAGACGGGGAATGCTACGTCACGTCGATCTTCTTCAACAGCGAAAGCGAAACGGTGCACGACAGAGTAAAGCTGTCGGAGATCAAACCGCTTACCGAAGAAGATTATAAAGTCGGCGGCTGTACCGCGCTGATCGACGCGATAGGCGACGCGGTGACGCATATCGAAACGATACACAAGTATATAAGAGCAGAAGACGTGCCGGAGCATACTATGTTCGTCATAATGACCGACGGACTTGAAAACGCCAGCCACAAATACGACAGTAAAACCGTCAAAAAAATGATCGAAAAACACAAAGAAAAAGACGGCTGGGAATTCCTTTTCATCGGCGCGAATATCGATTCGGTCGAAACGGCGCGGCATTTCGGCATAAACGAAGACAGAGCGGTCAACTACAGAGCCGATAAAAAAGGCACGGGCGTCGTCTACGGCGCGGTCGCCGAAGCCGTATGCTGCATGAGAAAAGACGCGAGACTCTCGCCGAAATGGAGCGAAAAGATCGAAGAAGACTACGAAGGCAGGAAATGATACTAAATTGACTGTAAAGCAGGGTGCAAAAAGTACCTTGCTTTTTTTAACGTGACGTGATATAATACACTCGTAAACGGAATTCCCTTTACATCCTGTCCCGTCGGCAGAAGAATACGGAGAAAAAGATGAGCGTAGCGTATAAGATAAAAGAGCTGAGAGAATCGGCGAATATGACCCAGCAGACGCTTGCCGATCTGCTGTTCGTCTCGCGCGAGCTCGTGGCGAAATGGGAGCAGGGACGTGGGCGACCCGATCACGTCATGCTGTCGCGTATATGCGCCGTGTTCGGTAAACCCGACGGATATTTCATAAGTAAAGACGACGGACTTTACGAAGAGCTTTCCGCCTGTATGCCTGACGGTGCGGAAGCGGGCAGAGAAGAGCTTACGCGGCTTTTAAACGCGTTTCTTCGCGGTATCGATCAAAGATCCGCAAGGATATTTATCGAACGGTACGTAAATGTGAACGGCTTTGCGGATATAGCGTCGGCGCTCGGTATGAAAGAAAACCACGTAAGGAGCGTTTTATCCAAAACGAGAAAAAAACTGAAAAAGTATCTTGAGAGGGAATTGAAATGAACGATAAAGGCGTATTGCTTTTCGACGCGTTTTCGGATATAGACGAAAAACTGACAGATAACACCGCCGAAAAGCCGAAAAATAAAAAAAGATTTGCTGTGATCCTTATAGCAGCCGTTGCGGCTGTCGTGCTGATAACTGCGTCTGCTCTTATCGGAATGCATTATAACGGCGGCAGACTGACAGGCGAATATCCCGACGATATCGAAAGATCCGCTTCGGAATACGATAAGATTAAACTCTCAGCCGACTGGCCTTACTATACCACGGCGAAAGAAATTACAGACGCCGCGACGCATATTTATTCCGGCACCGTGACCGATATTTCGTTTGCGGTGATCGATTTTAAAACCGGCAAAGAAGACGGCTCACCGCAGTCAAAAAGTACGAACCGTATGCTATATACCGTTTACACCGTCGGCGATATCGTCAGCCGTAAAGGTGAGACGGCCGGAACAGCTAAGATCTGCAAGCCCGGCGGAATTGAAGGGTACAGAGAAAAGGAACAGTACGATCTTCTGATATCGTCCGGTTTACAATACGGAGGCATCCCCGTAGAAGACGATAACTGCAGTCTTTGTATCGGCGAATACTATCTTTTCTGCGTAAAAAGAGGATATGGAGATTACGATAACGTGGTAAATCTCACGCAGTTTGCGTGCAGGCTCGGATCGGATAACGCCGCGGCGATCCTGCGTTCGGCATCGGCCGGATCGTCCGGCGCTCAGGCGACGTCTCCCGTTCTTACGCCCGTCGAGTTGAATTCTTATTCCGCACTGCAGTTTACCGTAAGCCCGATAAACGAAGCGA
>JAEEJH010000110.1 GCA_016281775.1 Clostridiales bacterium
ACCGCTTACCGAAAGGCTTTCCGGGCTTGTAAAAAGTGAATTTGATCACGGGTATTATTATAACTATTACGGTCTTCTCACGATGTATTCCTGCGAGCTTGCCGTGGCGTTTCCGCACTTTGATGAAACGTTTTACCGCAGATTCACGGCGCGCGCAGAAGATCTGTATGAGAATATCGAACGCTTCGACCGCGACTTTCCGGATGCGCCGTCATGGCTCGAAAATCTGCTCGTGAACCGTATGTTCATAACCGGTTTTCCCGGCTCCGATAAAAAAACGGCGATCTGCGGGCTCGTATGCGAGTATGCGCTTCTGCGCGCATTCACGTCTTACTGCAGGACCGCAACGGAATTCGCCGACATGGCTGCGGAGCTGTACAGATTCATAGGACACACTTATTTTGACAAAAACAGCGCCGCGGCGATACGGCTGTGCGGCGCCGATTCGGCGGACGGTCTGACGTCGCTTTTGAAATACTGAAAAGGAACGATAATGAGAAGAAGAGTTACTGTCACCGTCAGCCTCGATCAGACGCGCATAGCGCCCGAGACAGAGACCGAGGGCGAGCTGAAAGAAGAAAAATTCGAGACCACGACGATAAGCGAAGGCATACTGCGCTTATACGGCGGAAAGATCGATATAATTTACGACGAAGACAGCCTGACCGAACTGATAGGCTGTGAAACGACGCTTTCGTTTTCGTTAAAGGATCCGGGCCGCGTGACGATGTCGCGCGACGGTCTCGTCAGGACCGTGCTTATGTTCTGCGAGGGCGAACGGTATATTTCGGTCTACGATACGCAATACGGGAGCTTCGAGCTCGGCGTCGTTACAGAAAAATGCGACAACAACGTAACGGTAAACGGCGGCGAAATGAGGATAATATATACCGTTGAGCTCCGCGGAACAAGAGCGGAACGCAACGATATAACAATAAAGATCAGGACGGTATGAACATGAAAAGCAAAGGCATAAAACTGACGCTCAAAGACGAAGGCTACGATATCTACGCTCCCCGCGAGGGACAGACCTGGGGGTACCGCTACGGTCCTTCGATAATGTGTTACGACGGCAAACACGCCGACGCCTGGTTCGCCTCGCCCGGCGCGCGCGGCGAGGCCGACTGGTTCACCTACCGTCATACGGACGACGGCGGCAAAACGTGGACTCCCGAAAAGGTCGTGCTCACGCCGACAGCCGATTCGATGGACCTGTTTTCGGTCTGCGATCCCGGCGTCATAAAGTTCGGCGGCTATTACTATATCGGTTACACGTCTACCGTCTTCACCGATTTCGGCGGAGTCTGCAACAACGGCTTCGTCGCAAGGAGCAAAAACCCCGACGGTCCGTTTGAAAAGTGGACCGGCTCCGGATGGGGCGAAGAGAGAGTGAATTCGAAGGGCGAACGCTTCGTCTGGATGGGCAAACCGGCGCCGATCATCTACTTTGAAGGCGACTGGCACGACTGGGGCGCCGGCGAATTCTCGTTCGTCGTTTCAAACGACGTGCTTTACATCTATTATACTTTAACGACGAAAGACGCGGACGGCGCGCGCGTATCCGAGACGAGAGTCGCCACCGCCGACGCGACCGACGAGAACTGGCCGAACACGATCAGGCAGCGCGGCGTCGCGTCGAAACGTTCGTCAGGCGGCAACGACTCTTTCGACGTCATATACAGCGACGAATGCTCGAAATTCATAGCGATCTCGACCGACAAACGCTTCACGAAAGACAGCATGCTCGCGATCTACGAGTCGGATAACGGCCTGCGCTTCAAACGTACGAACGAGCTGCGCGTCAACACGAGCCAGATGTGCCACAACAGCGGCATATCCGGCGACGAGCTTCATCATATCAAAAAAGGCGACCTCAAGCTGCTCGGTTACGCCTACGGCGACAAATGGGGTTACTGGGGCACGAGGTTCCACGAATATTCGGTAAAAAAGAACGTCGGCTTTTATTCCGAAGCCGGTAAACCCTGCGTCGAACGAACGGTCGATCCGTGGCCGCTTGCGGATATGCAGCCCATATCCGTTATGCCGCTCACCGATCCGAAGACGCCGAGATTTTATAAAATGCGGATGGGCGAAAAACTCGATCTGCGGTTCGGAACGTTCGACAGCACGTATAAATGTACCGAAACAGCAGACGTTTCGATAACCGCTTACGATACCGATATAATCGAAATCAGCGGTTTTGAAGTCAGCCCGAAAAAGGTCGGTTACACGTTTGCGACGGTTTCATGCGGAGACGTGTATTCCGAATTTCTCATATACGTTTACCCCGAGGACTTCGATTTTTCCGAAGAAAACAAATATCCCGTGTCGATGGAACCGTCCGAACCGGTATACAGGATCAGTCTGAACCGCAAAGAGAACAAGCAGGTCAGAGCGATAATACAGTATTCGAACGGCACCTGGGAGGAATCAGGTCACGATCATTCGAAGATAACGTACGAAAGCGACGATCCGGAGATCGCGGACGTGCGCGAAGACGGAGTTATCGTTACAAAGGGCGTATGCGGAAAAACTTACGCCACGATGAAGCTCGCCGATCTTTTTGTAAGATTCAAGATCGTCGTTTCAAAAATGTGAGGTGGATAAAATGCTGCTTAAACTGAAAAAAGAGCTGCTGCTCAAATATCTGTTTCTTTTCGTTCTGCTCTTCGCCTGCACGGCAGGCATCTGCTCAGCGTCGTACATAGTGATAATAACGCTGATGATCTGCGGCGTCGTCATGACGAGCAGCGCGTTTGAAACAGCGATCTCCGACAACTCGAAATTCGAAGGGCTCGTGCTCGACGTGATATTCCGCTTCTCCGTCTGCGGCGTGGCGGTCGTCGCCGTAGGCATAAACAAAGGTTTCAGAGCGTGGTACGCCATACTGATCTATTCGGTCTATCTGTTCACCCTCTCCGCAAGGCTCATCAATCACTTCGCGTCAGCCGCGAGAGCGGAAGGTCATAAGAAAAAGAAATACATGACCGATCTGCAGGAAGCGGCGGTAACGCTCGTTCTGCCGGCGATATATCTTCTCTCGGCGATACCCTCGCGCCTGTTCGAGATCGTTTATTACGTATTTCTCGGCGTTTTCGCGGCGTTTTTCATGATAAATCTGAAGATCAAATGTTTTTCGAAAAAAGTCATGCTGATATTCGGCATAGTCGAGGCGCTTATACTGATCACGGTGCTCGTATTCACGCTCACCGGGATTTTCACCGCGTAACGTCGGTCGGCACGGCGTACGTGGAAAAGCGTACGTTCTGCGACGGGTCGAAGTTGTCGACGGCTTTGATAAGCCCGACGCAGCCGACCTGAAAAAGATCGTCGGCGCAGTCGGTACGTTTTCTGAACTTGCCGACGGCTGACAAAACGAGGCGCAGATTGCCGGTTATGAACTTTTCACGTGCGCTTCTGTCGCCTGTTTTCAGTTTTTTCATCAGTATATCCGCTTCCTCATCGGTAAGCGTTTTAAGCTCAGCCGTGTTCACGGCCGATATTTCCACTTTATTATTTGACATATTTCACCTTATTTCTGTTAATTGCGGAGTAGCCGCATTAAAATTATTGACGCGGTTCCGTTCATAATAATAGATCCGGCGTTTGTATTTTCTGGCATATGGTTTTGGAGGCGTTATGAAAAAAATCAGTTACGAAACGTATACGGACAAAGTGCGGGGCTGTTTTGCGGGCAAAGCCGTCGCCGGCACGCTCGGCGCGCCGTACGAGGGCGTTAAAATGCAGATGGCGCTGAAATACAGAAAAGAGATGACCGACGCCATGCTGCCGAACGACGATCTCGATCTGCAGGTCCTGTGGCTCGACGTGCTCGAGAAAAAAGGAGCCGGCTTCACCTCTTACGATCTGCAGAAACGTTTCTGCGAATACTGCGACTATTCGCCCGGCGAATACGCCGTCATGAGGAAAAATCACGAATACGGGATATATCCGCCGTATTCCGGCAGTTTCAACAACGATTTTTACAAAGAGGGCATGGGCTGTCCGATCCGCTCCGAGATATGGGCGTGCGTGGCTCCGGGCGATCCGACGCTCGCCGCCGAATTCGCGTCGCGTGACGGCGTGCTCGACCACGCGGGCGAATCGGTTTACGCCGAGAGGTTTTTTGCCGCGCTCGAATGCGAAGCGTTTTTCGACGCCGATATAAGATCGCTTATAAAAAAAGCCCTTATCGTGATACCGGCTGACTGCAAATTCCGCGGTCTCGTGAACGATACGGTCAATTTGTGCGATAAATACGGCGACATCCGCGCCGTGCGCGCTCATCTGCTCGATAAATACGGTCACCCCGACTGCACCAATATGTTTCAGAATATGGGCATAACGCTCGCTTCACTGCTTTTAGGCGAGCTCGATCTTATAAAGACCGCGATGACGGCTCTCAACTGCGGTTTCGATACAGACTGCACCTGCGCTTCCGCCGGGTCCGTAGTCGGGTTGATACTCGGAGAAAAAGAACTGAAAAAGATACTCGGCGTGACCGATCTCAAATACGTACTGTCAGTCAGATCAGACAGAAGAAGCGACCTTATAGCCGATCTTGCCGACGATATCGCCGCGCTCGGCGTCGAATTTTCGCGTACGGTAAACAAAGAGACGAAGATCGAAGACGCGCCTGATTTCAAATTTGATTTTGACAAAAAACCGGTCGTGAAGTTCTCTGTCGATTACCGCTCCGAACCCGCCGTGTCGCCGCTTTCGCCGTGTCTGTTCGACCTGACGGTTAAGGGCGAAAAAAAGCTCGAAGGCGTGCTGCGCATAGAATGTCCCGACCACTTATACATGAGAAAGTATTTCTATTTCAACGGTACGCAGAACGAGGTCACTCTGCCGCTGCAGGCAGCGATGGCTGACGTAAAAGAATATACGAAAAAGAATATAATAAAAGCCGTGTTCGATAGCGAAGACGGCAGATACGAATATGAATTCGGCATGTGCGCAGACGACGTGTGGCGCGTCGACGGTCCGTTCTGGAGAACGGACCCCGCCGTCGGTGAAACGGAGCTTGAGGGCGGCAAAAGCTACTGGTCGCTTCTGCATCCCGCGTCCGACGAATGCGGTATGGTCGACGGCGTTCGCGAATTCCATCTGAATTTCGCTGTCGACGCGGTTACGGAATACGCCGATCCCGAAACGCTTTTCAAGCCTTTTTCTCCCGGCTATAACGGAAAGACGGTCAGTAAGTATTTTTACAGACGGTTCGATACGTTCGATATATCCGATTTTTCGGGCTTCTCCGGTCCTTCGGTGTTCTATATGTCGCAGATAATAACGTCGCCGTCCGAGCGCGACGCATATCTGCAGATCGGAAGAACGTCGCCCGTGACCGTCTGGTGGAACGGAGAGAAGATCGGCGAGCGCAAGGACTGCACGACCTTCACAAAGGAAAACGTGCATCTCAAAGTCCATTTCAACAAAGGCGAAAACCGCCTCGTCCTCCGCCTGACGAAAGCCAACGCCGACGCTAAATTCAGCGTTATCTTCTCAAAAGGCGCCACCTGCGCCGACCACTTGACCGACCTCGGGTACAAAAAAATATAAAACCCGACAGTTTTTCATTGGATTTTATGAGAATCATATAGTTTACTTCCAAGCAGCCGCGGCAGCATTAAATGCGTATTTCCGTACGATAATACCGGAATATCAAAAGCCGTTCGGGCGCCTCTTTTCGAGGTTTCCGAACGGCTCTTTTTTATTCTAATTCGACTTCCGCGACTCTTACGGGATAGCTCGCTCCGTAAGGGAACGGGGGTGCGGCGACCGTGAGAGTTCCGTTTTCGTTTTTGAAATCCGGCTCTTCCCCGCTGTCGGTACAGCGTACGCGTTTTACCTTGTAAGACACGCCGGTAAAGCGTCTTCCGGCGTTTTGCGGCGTAAGGCCGTGCATGAAAAGATACGCTTTTTTGCCGTCCCGGAGCGCGAAGTCTTTGCCCTCTCCCTTTATATCGCAGGGCTTCGCTTCGTATATGCATTCACCGCAGCGCGATATCCATTTGCCGATACAGTGAAGCAGATCTTTCTGTATCGGTACGATCGAGCCGTCGCCCATGGGACCTATATTCAGAAGCAGGTTCGCGCCGATCTTTCTGCAGGCGCAGAGCGTTTCGATCAGTTCAGCCGGGCTTTTGTAATTTATATCGTCGGCGGCGTAGCCCCAATGGTCGTTTACCGTGTAACACATCTCGGCGGCGATGTATTTGCTCATACCGTCTCTGTTCATCGGTTCGGGTCTTCCCTGCTCGTAGGTCACACTGTCTATCTCGGGATCGCCGAGTTTTCCGCGCGCCTCAAGCCCCGTGTTGTTCACTATTATCGCGTCGGGCTGATATTTTCTTATCACCGCGTAAAGTTCGTCCTCGCGCCAGTCTTCGCCGGGCTTCGACCAGTTGCCGTCGAACCAGAAGCCGCCTATTCTGCCGTAATTTCTGCAAAGCACCTCTACGCTGTCACGCAGGTATTTAAGATAAGCGGGAAAATCCGTGTTGAACTCTTTGACGTGCCAGTCGAGCGTCGTATGGTACAGCATCGGCACGATCCCGCCCTTGTGGCAGGCGTCGACGAACTCCTTTATGAGATCGCGGCGGCAGCACGGCGCGTGCGGCGCGTCGAAATCCGACAGACCTTTCGTATCGTAAAGCGAAAAGCCCTCGTGATGGCGCGACGTCAGCGTGATATACTTCATACCCGCCGCTTTGGCGATATCAACGATCTCTTCCGCGTCGAATTTATCGGCGCTGAAGGTTTCGAAAAGCTTGTTATACTCTTCGTCTTCGATATTTTTGAAATGTTTTATCCATTCGCCCTGTCCCATCTGCGAATAAAGTCCGAAATGAATGAACATCCCGAAGCCCATATTCTCAAATTCGGCGACTCTCTTCTCCGGTACCGGTATCATACTGCCTCCTTATATAATTCAGAAGGCGGCATTGTTTGCCGCCTTCAACGTTTTATTGATTATCTCTTTGCCTTTTTAACTATTATCGCGCCGGCGAGCGTTGCGCACGCAACAGCCGCGACGGCTATGACCGCTGCGTCTGAAGACGGCGGGTTCTGCTGACCGCCCTGCTGGCCGGGATCTTCGCCCTGCTGACCGGGATCGTCGGTGTCGGCAGGCGGCTGTTCGGCTTCGTCTTTAACGACGAGCTGAGTCTTCGTTCTGAGGATCAGGCCGCAGGAATTCGTGTTGTCTCCATGGTCGCCGACGAACAGGTAGCCGCCGCCGAACGCAACGTCGGAGAAGGAAGCTCCGGACTGATCGGCGCAAGTGAATACCGCAACCTCGGAAAGGTCGGCTTTCTTGAGAACGTGGACGTTGGAGTCCGCTTTGTCGTTTGTTGCGACGAACAGGTAGTCGCCCGCTTCGCAGATGCCGTAAGCCTGTTTGACTTCGACGTCTTTGACGATGGATTTACCGTCTTTGGCGATCTTGGCGACGTTGCTGCCCTTGCCGAAGCCGGAAGCGGATTTGAGGTAGGTGAGATATACGAAACCTTCTTCGTCTACCGCGATATAGCTCGGATCTTTGTCAGCGCCTGTCAAAGCCGCGTAATCGATAACGCCGTTTGTGCCGAAGCCCGCATTGAGCGAGATGTTGGACGGATCTGTGACGTCATAGCAGCGGACGGTGTCTGTATTGTAAGCGGTGACGGCGTACAGATAGTATTTGCCGTCGAGCTTCTGTACGGCTACGCCGTTGATGCCGGTCGAGCCGCCGCCGAGATGCTCGGTGAAATAACCGATCTGCTCGAGATTTTCGTTGACTACGGCGACGCTGACGTCGTCCTGTCCGTTATGCGTGATGCCAACGTAGAGATATCCGCGATCATCCACCGCAAGACCTTTGCAGTAAAGCTCGTTGTCGTCGGAAGCCGGTTTATACGTGCCTTTCAGTTCTTTGGTCGCAGCGTCGTATCTGCCGACGAGTCTGCCGCCCTGAAGGAATCCGCCGTAAACGTACTTTCCGTCGGGAGAAGCGGTAAAGCCTCTCATCTGAAACGCTCCGCTGAGCTCGGAAGTGTCGGGCTGGATGAATACTTCGAGTTCCGCCGCTTTAACGGATTCTTCGCTCGTTACCGCGAATACGCTGATCGCCGAAAGGCAGATCATGATCGCGCAAACGATAAGTGCAATAACTTTTTTCAAAACAATATTACCTCCTGTTTTGTTTTCATAACTATTATACTCTATAATTAGAATTTGTCAATATGAGAACCGCATTTTCATTATTTTTGTCCGCTGAAAAATAATCCGTATAGCGCAGAAAATTATCATTTGAGGGAGAAACCGGCAAACGAAGCTGAACGCGCCGAAGGCGGCATATCGCGTCCGAAGGACGTATCGCCCAAGCCTTTCCCCGCCTGAAAGGCAAAAATGATCGGGAAGATCACTCTCCCCGATTTTTTTATTCTACTCAGTTTTTCGGTATATCTCCGTCCGTGCAGTGTACCGTATAATCGCCGGTATTGTTGTTCCAGCCATAATCTTTTGAAATCTTATTCCACTGCGTCTTTGTGCCGGTATAATCTATATTTGTCAGACCGGTGCAGCCGGCGAATGCCATATAGCCTATACTCGTAACGCTGTCCGGTATGATTATACTCGTCAGACCGGTGCAGCCGGCGAACGCATTCTTGCCTATACTTGTGACGCTGGCTGGGATCGTTATACTTGTAAGCCTGCTGCAGCCTATGAACGCACTGCCGTCTATACTCGTAACGCTGTCGGGTATGGTTATACTTGTCAGACTGCTACAACCTTCGAACGCAGAATAGCCTATTCTCGTAACGCTGTCGGGTATGGTTATTCTCGTCAAACCGCTACAGTATTGAAACGCACTTATACTCGTAACGCCGTCGGGTATGGTTATACTCGTCAGACTGCTGCAGTTGTAGAATGCATAATATCCTATACTCGTAACGCTGTCGGGTATGGTTATGCTCGTCAGACTGCTGCAGCCGTAGAACGCATTATCGCCTATACTCGTAACGCCGGCAGGTATGACAACACTTGACAGATCGGTACAT
>JAEEJH010000111.1 GCA_016281775.1 Clostridiales bacterium
ACGGATCGCCGCCCCCCTGAAAGGATTGCGGGGGGAAGGGGGTACGGGGGATATAGGGGGGTGGGGGCATCCCCCGTAAAAAGAAATATTCCTATTTCACCCGGTTCGCAAGAACCGGATTTCACCGCCAAAGGCGATTTCACCGCGAAAGCGATTTCACTCGTCGGCGTCGCCGACGAATTTCACTGCGGCGCCTGCCGCTCGGGGTGGGGGCATCCCCCGTAAAAGAAAACGTTCAGCACGAATATGATTCGCAGAACCGTAATTTCGGCGCGTAAACGCTCCGCGCAATATTATTTCAGGAGAAAAACATGAAAAAATCAATCGCCTTTATACTTTTTCTCGCCGTGCTTGCCGCGGCGTTGTTTTCCTGTACGGAAAACGAGCCTGTGACGACCGGCACCGACGCGCCGTCAACGGGACTGACGACGGAAAGCGTTACGGAGAACGTTTTGCCCGAGCCGACGTTTGACGGCGCGGTGACAGATCTGCGCGTCAATTACGAGACCGGGCCGAACTGTATAGACGACACGCCCGTATTTTCGTGGGCGACCGGTTCTTCGGTGCGCGGCACGTATCAAAAGAGCTACCGCATAACGGTCGCAAAGTCGGAGGCGGGGCTCGGCAAAGGCGAGCTCGTGTGGGATTCGGGTGACGTACAGTCCGGCGAATCCGTAAATATCAGATACGGCGGCGCGCTCGAGAGCTCGAGCAGGTATTTCTGGCGCGTGACCGTTGAAAACGAAAAGGGCGAAAAAGTGACCTCGGATACCGCGAGCTTTGAAACGGGTCTGCGGGAAGAGGGTTTTTCCGGTGCGTCGTGGATCAGGCGGAGCGTGAACGGCGGTCTTGCCGACGCGAACTGGATCTGGAACTACGGCGGAGAGGAACACGGCAAGATCACTGAGGGAACGCAGTATTTCAGATATAAATTCGATATCGAAGACGTCAGCCGCGTCGTATCTGCAAGACTCAGTTTCACCGCCGACGACTACGGCAGGGCGTATGTGAACGGGCAGACCGCGATCGACAAACCGAACGTAACGGACGGCTGGCAGAGCGGCGTCACGGCAGACGTGACGGAGCTGCTTACCGAACACAACGTCATCGCGGCTTACGCCGTGAACAC
This sequence comes from Clostridiales bacterium, assembly GCA_016281775.1. Taxonomy (GTDB): domain Bacteria; phylum Bacillota; class Clostridia; order Oscillospirales; family CAG-272; genus UBA1248. The sequence continues at coordinate 1,130 of JAEEJH010000111.1, forward strand.
CGGCGTCGGCTACGCCGGCATAATCGCGCGGCTCGATCTGGTCTACAGCGACGGAACGGCCGACGTCATTGTCACCGACGCGGGCTGGAAATTCAGCGCGTCCGCTCCGGAGGGCTGGGAGAAACCGGAATTCGACGATTCCGCGTGGAAAAAAGTCGACACCGCGATCATATACGGCTCGTCTCCGTGGTCAAACAACGTTGCTTTTTCATCGGCGGACGGCAGTTCCGCCCCGATGGTGAGACGTGAATTCGAGATAAACAAAAAAATCGCCTCGGCGAGGCTCTTCGCCACGGCGGCGGGACTTTACGTACCTTATATTAACGGGGAAAAGATCGGCGACACGGCGCTCGATCCCGGCAAATCGGAGTATCAGGTCAGGGTGATGTACCAAAGCTATGACGTCACTTCCCTGCTTCGCGAGGGCGGAAACGCCGTCGCGGCGACGCTCGGCCGCGGCTGGTATATCGGCGCGTACTCGCCTTACGGCGGCACGGCTCCGGCGTTTCTCTGCAAGCTCGTGATCGACTATGAGGACGGGAGCAGGCAGACCGTATGTACCGATGAAAGCTGGAAAGTATATACCGACGGACCGATAACGTACGACGACATATTCAACGGCGAAACGTACGACGCGAGAAAAGAGCTGCCCGGCTGGGCAGACGCCGGTTTCAACGACGCAGCGTGGTCAAACGCCGCCGCGGTCACAGCTGCGGAACTCGGTATCGGCGAGGTCACGGCTCAGCTTTCCGGTCAGGTGCGCGTGATGGATAAGATCATCGCGAAAGAACGCGCCAATCCGGCGAAAAACACGTATATTTACGACTTCGGTCAGAACCTTACAGGCGTCGTAAGCGTAACCGTAAAAGGTAAAGCCGGCGCGACGGTCCGGCTTCGCCACGGCGAGATGCTGAACGACGGCAACGCCGGCAGCGACGGACCCGCCGGCACGCTTTACACGACGAACCTGCGTTCAGCGGCGGCGACCGACAGATACACGCTGAAAGGAGGCGGAGAGGAAACTTATATCCCGACCTTCACCTATCACGGTTTCAGATACGTCGAAATAACGGGGCTTTCAGATCCGCCCGAATGCAAAGACGTCGTCGCGCTCGTGCTGTATTCCGATATGGAAGATACGGGCAGCATCGAGACGTCCGATCCGCTGATAAATCAGCTTATCTCAAACACCTACTGGGGACAGAGAGGCAATTTCTTATCCAATCCGACCGACTGCCCTCAGCGCGACGAGCGTATGGGCTGGTCCGGCGACGCGCAGATATTCTGCGGCACGGCGGCTTACAATATGAACGTAAAGGCGTTTTTTGACAAATATATAACCGACCTGAACGACTGTCAGAGGCCTAACGGCGCGTATACCGACGTCGCGCCCGGCGCGAACCGCGCGCAGTATACCGGCTCGGGCAACAGCGCGTGGGGCGACGCGGGCATAATCATACCGTGGATAATGTATACGCGCTACGGGGATATCTCGTATATCGAGAAGTATTACCCGAACATGAAAAACTATATCAAATATCTGATAAGCGTCAGCAATAATTACATTAAGCGCAACAGCGCGTACGGCGACTGGCTCTCGATCGGCGAGAACACCGACATGGCGGTGACCGACACGGCGTACTGCGTGTACGTGTGCGACCTGATGGAGAAGATGGCTGTGCTGCTCGGCAACGGGTCCGACGCGGCGAGGTACGCCGAATACGCGAAAAAGTACAGAGAAGCGTGGTGCGGCAGATTCGTTAAATCGGGCGGCATACTCAAATCCGACACGCAGACCTCTTACGTCGTCGCGCTCCGCTTTGACATCCTGCCCGAAAAAGACCGCGCCGAAGCTGCACAAAGGCTGAACGCGAAGATAGTCAAAAACGGCAATAAACTCACGACCGGCTTCATCGGCGTATTGTATCTGCTCCCCGTGCTCTGCGAGTACGGATATGAAGAGACGGCGTTCGCGCTTTTGCAGCAGCAGGAATATCCGTCGTGGCTCTACCCCGTGCTTCAGGGAGCGACTACTATCTGGGAACGCTGGAACAGCTATACGATAGAGAGCGGCTTCGGCAACGCCGGAATGAACTCGTTCAACCATTATTCATACGGCTCGGTCACCGAGTGGATGTATTCTTACCTGCTCGGGATCGCGTGCGATGAAACGGCTCCCGCTTTCAGAGAATTCACGCTTCGCCCGACCGCCGGCGGAACGCTCACAAGCGTCAAAGGCTCTTACAAATCGATGTACGGCACGATAAGAAGCGAATGGAAGGCCGAAGGCGGAGTCATAACGGAGTATAAATGCACCGTTCCCGCAAATACCGCCGCTACTCTGTACCTGCCGGCGCGGAGCGCCGCCGCCGTGTCCGAGAGCGGCAGACCGTTGTCGGAGTCGGAAGGGCTCACCGTCGTATCCGAATCAGACGGATTGATCAAGATGACGCTTTCCTGCGGAGAATACGTATTTATGATAAAGTAAACGGTAAAAAAGGGTCGTTTAAAAACCTCGCCGATGTTACAGGCGATTAAACGACCTCTTTTTGTGTTTTGCGACTGAAAAACGTGAAAAATTATAACTATAAATACTTTTTTCTTTCGGTTGCGACGGTTTTCTTCGCCTCCGATGCGCGCAGCGCCGCGGTCGGGAGTAAAGGGGTTCCCCAAAAAACCGTGCTTTTTTGGGGGTTCCCAGGAAGGGGGAGGACCCGGCCGCGGGTTATTATTATGGTTCTCGGTGAAGAAAACCTTTGCGTACCGATACTGTATTATCGTTTTTTATAGATTTACAACTGTTTATTACGCAAAAAGGCTGTTTATCAGCCTGAATCATAATTCAGATTTTAAACAACCCCTTTTTTATGCCGCCTCGTTTCACCGGCCGCAAGGCGATCCGCAAACGGACGTCTTACCATACGGGTTCAAACGAGAGGTCCGTGAATCGCCCATACGACCTTCGAATATCGTTCGTACAAACCGCTTCTAACGGCGGGAGCAAGCCCCCGCCCTACCGTCCTCCGAATAACGTCCGTGCTAACTGTTCGCTTTTTGGGGACTCCCCGCCCCCTTAACCGCCCCCATACCCGTGAACCCCCAAAAATTCGCTTTGCTCATTTTCGGGGAACCCCGGACACCCCACCATCCCCCCCATTTTTCAAATGGGGCTTTTTCTCGCCGTCGCGCGGCCTCCTCGATTGAAAATCGATGGGAGGGGTAAGGGGGTTTGGGGGTGGCGCGGTTTATCGCGCCGGAGGGGTGGGTAACCCCCAAGGGTGCCGAAGGCACACCGAATGTCGCTTTGCGACACATTAATAGCTCGGCGTGGAACGCCGAATTTAGCTGCGCTTTGCGCAATTTAGCTTGCAAAGCAAATTTAGCTCGCGTAAGCGAATTTAGCTGAAATGAATTACCGCTGTCGCGGCATGAATTACGCTGCGCGCATGAATTAACGGCGATGCCGTCATGAATTACGCCTTGCGGCGCATGAATTGCGGCTCACGCCGCTTTATGGGGACTCCCCGCCCCCCTTAACCGCCCCCAACCCCCGCCATCCCCCCGTTATTTCAACGGGGCTTTTTTTCGCCTGCCGCGCGGCCCCTCGATAGAAAATCGAGGGAGGGGATAAGGGGGTTTGGGGGTTGGCGCGGCTTGCTGCGCCGGAGGGGTGGGTCAACCCCCAAGAACGAACGAGTTTAACCGAACGATTGGTTCACGCACCGTAGGGGAGCGGTCACCGCTCCCGTTTCGAACGGTTACGTTGAAATATTTATTGTTTGCACGGTTTTAAGACGGGCGATTCGTGAATCGCCCCTACGGCCTCCGAATAACGTCCGCGATAAAAATTCGTTTCCGGGGGGCTGCGCCCCGCCACCCTTGCATCCCCCCGACCCCCTCATCCCTCCAAATCCCCGGCCTTCAACCGGGGGCGCCGTGCGGCCCCTCGATAGAAAATCGAGGGAGGGGTAAGGGGGTTTGGGGGTTGCGAGCGTATGCGAGCGGAGGGGTGGGAAACCCCCAAGAATTATCGGGGCAAACCGGCGATCGGTTCATGAGCCGTAGGGGGTCGGCGCCTCGACGACCTTTTAAAAATGAATTGCCCTTCGGGCATGAATTACGCCTGACGGCGCATGAATTAACGGCTTTGCCGTCATGAATTACGCCTTGCGGCGCATGAAATGCGGCTTGCGCCGCGTTTTGGGGACGCCAAGAAAAAAGCGTCGCGATTTGCGACGCTCGATACCGCTTGCGGTATATCATCGGGCTCTGCCGGATATCATACGGCTTGAGCCGTATATCATTTATTACCCGGTCAGTTTATATAATTCGGGATGTTCTTTTCAAATAAAAACTCACACATCCGTCTGACTCTTCCGGGATCGTAATCCTCGTACCTGTGTCCGTCGAAGCCGACGGATATTTTTATTCCGGAATCTCGTACGATCCTCTGCTGCTCTTCGTTTTTATAAAACTCGAGCACGTAAGGATGCTCGCGGTAGCCGTGAGTGCTGTCGTAATTCACGTTCATCTCCCAGAATATACCGGCTCCGGCGAGCTTTGACAGCAGCTGAAACGGCGTCATGCCCCACTTCGGCGCGAGCGCGAACAGATCCGTATGCGCTATGCCTACGTCGCAGTACACTTTCGACGGATAGTCGAAAATATCGGCTCCGACGACGCTCTCTTTCCAGTCGAGATGCTCAACGAGGCAGTAATCGAGATCTTTCGTGTATTCGTACCGGTCGAACCGGTGAAACGGCAGCGTCGCTATTTCGATGCCGACGAGCAGTTTTATCTCTTCTTTGAACCGTTCTCTGCAGTCGAAAAGCTCTTCCTTATATTCGTTTATCCGCTCGCCCACTCCGTACTGGTGGTCGCAGATGCCGAACACCTCTATCCCGCCTTTAATCGCGGTCTCTATCACCGTATCGGGCGCGTCTTTACCGCAGGCGCTGTAATACGTGTGTGAATGTATATCGGATACCGTCACTGTTCCCCGTCTCCGCCGCTCTGCCCCATAAGGCGTTTGTTGAATTCGACCGCCGTGTTGTAGCCCATCTTCTTCTGCCTGTTGTTCATCGCGGCGATCTCTAAGATGACCGCGAGGTTTCTGCCGGGACGGACGGGTATCGTTATAGACGGCACGTTGATGCCGAGTATTTCCGTATACTCCGATTCGAGGCCGAAACGGTCGTACATCTTGCCCTGCACCCACTGCTCGAGCACGATGACGAGGTCGATCTTCTCGGTCAGCTTGACCGCGCCCATACCGAATATGCGGCGCACGTCTATAATGCCTATGCCCCGCAGCTCGACGTAGTGGCGTATTATCTCGGGAGCGGAACCGACGAGCGTCGTCGCCGAAACTCTCTTTATCTCGACCGCGTCGTCCGCGATCAGCCGGTGGCCGCGTTTGACGAGTTCTATCGCCGTTTCGCTTTTGCCTACTCCGCTGTCGCCGAGTATCAGGATACCTTCGCCGTATACCTCGACGAGCACGCCGTGACGTGTGATCCTCGGCGCGAGCGATACGTTAAGCGACGCTATAAGCGCCGCCATGAACGCGCTCGTTCTCTGCTTCGTGCGCAAAAGCGGCACTTCGTATTTGCGGCAGACCTCGATCTGCTCGTCGGAGATCGGAAGCTCGGTCGTGAAGATTATGCAGACCGGCTTGTCCGACACGAGATTCGTGAAGCTGAAAAGGCACCTGTCGGGGGTCAGACTGCAGAGATATTCGTATTCGGCCTTGCCGATCAGCTGTATGCGGTCGGGATCGAACAGTTTGCCGAAGCCGGCGAGCTTGAGACCCGGTCGGTTGACGTCGCTTCTTACGACCGTGCGCGACGGGTAATCGTCCGGCGCGTATATCACCTGAAGATCGAATTCTTCGACTATATTTGACAGAGGTATCGAATATTTATCGTTTTCCATCATTTCATCCCTTTCATTATCTCGGCTCCGAAGGAGTATTTTCTGTCGCAGAAGCGGCAGCAGATCTCGATCTTTTCCTGCTCTGCAAAAATCTTTTCGAGTTCCGTTCTGCCGAGACTCTTCACGGCGCGGAGCATCCGCTCTTTCGAGCAGCCGCATTTGTAACCGACTTCTATCCCGTCAAAAAGATCGTACGGCACGCCTTCAAGCGCGATGCCGAGAAGTTTTTCGCACGAAACGCCGTCGGCGATCAGCCGCGAGACGGAAGAAAGCGAAGCGGCGTTCTTTTCTATGATCCTGACCGTCTCTTCGTCTGCGTGCGGCAAAAGCTGTATGAACACGCCGCCCGCGCCCGCGCACGAAAGGTCCGGCGCGACGAGCACGCCGAGCGACAGAAGCGTCGGCGTCTGCTCGCTGTTCGCGTAATAAGACGCTATATCTTCGGCGATCTCGCCCGAAACTATCTCGGATATGCCGGTCACAGGCTCTTTTAACCCCGTATCGCGCACGACGCTCATGCTTCCGCGCCCGACGGCGCCCGAAACGTCGAGCTTGCCGTTCGGCTTGAGCGGCAGATCGACCGCGGGATTTTCGATATATCCTTTTACGTTGCCGAAATAGTCCGACACAGCCAGTATCATCCCCGCCGGGCCGTCGCCGCGAAAAGAAAGAGTCAGCGAATCGCCCTTGTCTTTGAGCCTCGAGCCCATAAGCGACGCCGCCGTCAGTACTCTGCCGAGCGCGGCGGTCGCAGTGGGGGACGTATTATGATATTTTATCGCCTGATTTACTATATCGGTCGAATCTATGACCTCGGCGACCGCCGAACCGTCGACGGTCATCGCCCTTATCGTTCTGCTCATATTTTCCTCAGTATATAATGTATTTTCTCCTCACCGTTTTCCGGAGCGGACAAAGACATGCGCCCGAGAGACGCGAGCACTTCAAATCCCGCCTCTTTTGCGGCGCTTTGCAGGAATTTGTCGGAATAACAGTATTCCGACTGCTCCTCGTCGCGGCGGCTGTATCTGCCGTCGGGATCGAGCGTGAAGCAGGAGAGATAAAAATCGCACCGCTTCAGCCTCGGGTGGTATTCGCAAGACCACGCGATCAGCCCGTTTTTGTTTTCGAGTATGAAGTCGTTGTTTCCGTATTTGTTTCTGAACCGCGCCTCGGTGTTTACGTCGAAGATGAAAAGCCCGCCCTTGCGTAAGTATCTGCTCACCGCGGAAAACGTCCTTACAACGTCGTCTTCGCAGGGCAGATAGTTTATGCTGTCCAGACACGAAACGCAGGCGTCGTATTCGCCGTAAAGCTGAAGCGAACGCATATCCTGATGAACGAGAAACGCGTCCGGGGCGTTCCTCTGCGCGAGCGCGAGCATATCTTCCGACAGATCGACGCCGGTCATCTTATATCCGAGCCGGCACATCGCGGCGGTCACCGTGCCGGTGCCGCAGCAGAGGTCTATCACCGACGACGGTTTTTTCTCCGCGTACGTTGAAAACAGCTCGTCGATATACGCCGCCCACATATTGGGCGATTCTCCGCGGAAGGAATCGTACATCGAGGCTATCGCGGTATATTCCGATCCCATATCAGTCCCCGAAAAGCGTTTCCGGCATTTCTTCTTTTTCCACCGTGCCGGAAAAACGTATCTTCTTCGCCGCAAGCGCGGCAAGCGGAGCGGGGATCTCCGTTTTCGTCAGCTCCGAAAGGGAGTACAGAGGCGAAAGCGTTCCGCGGTCGTATTTTACTTCTCCGCCGAGAGCGGCCGTGACGTCCGCGGCGAATTTGTACGCGCTTGCCGTCGATACCGTAACGATCTTTTCGCCCGGTTTGCCGAGCCGCTTCGCGCAGTCGAGCGCGACCGCCGTATGCGTGTCGATCAGTCTGCCGGATTCGCGCCACGCGGCTTTTATACGACTCGCAGTACCTTCTTCGTCCGTATATCCGGCGTCGAAATATTCGCATATCGCGGAAAGCGTATCAGCGTCGACCGCATATTTTCCCGTTTCATTGAGCGAAGCCATATATCCGCGCGTCTTTTCGGGTCCCGCGAAGAAATACAAAAGACGCTCGAGGTTCGACGAAATGAGAATGTCCATCGACGGCGATACGGTTTTGAAAAATTCTCTGTTTCTGTCGTAGACGCCCGTGGCGAAAAAGTCGGTCAGCACGTTGTTTTTGTTGGAAGCGCAGATGAATCTGTTTACCGGCAGGCCCATTTTCGCCGCGATGAAACCGGCTAAGATGTTGCCGAAATTGCCCGTCGGCACGCAGAACGTTATTTTTTCGCCTTTTTGAATCTTTCCCGCGTTATACAGGTCGAGATACGCGGAGATATAGTAAACGATCTGCGGCGCGAGTCTGCCCCAGTTGATCGAGTTCGCGCTCGTTAAAATATACCCGGCTTCGTACAGTTTTTCGTTTAGTTCTTTGTCGGAGAAGATCTTTTTCACGCCGTTCTGGCAGTCGTCGAAGTTGCCGTTTATCGCCTGAACGGAGACGTTAGCCCCCTCCTGAGAGGACATCTGCAGCTTCTGTATGTCGCTCACGCCGTCGGACGGGTAAAAAACTTTTATTTTAACGCCGTCGACGTCGCGGTAGCCTTCGAGCGCCGCTTTGCCGGTGTCGCCCGACGTCGCGACGAGGATGAACGCGGTCTTCTCTTCACCGGTCATCTTCAGAGCTTCGGACAAAAGCCGCGGCATGATCTGAAGCGCCATATCCTTGAAAGCGCAGGTCGGACCGTGGAACAGCTCGAGCATATATCCGTTTTCGTAAAGCTCCGTCACGGGAGCCGCTCCGCCCGGAAAAGAGGATTCTTTATAAGCGTCGCGGCAGAAACAAAGCAGTTTTTCTTTGTCGTAATCGTCGAGAAAAAGCGAAAGTATCGCCGCCGCTCTCTCTGCGTAGGGCAGAGGCGCAAGCGCGATGATGCCGTCTGTTGAAAGTCGCGGGATATATTCCGGCACGAAAAGCCCGCCGTTATCCGCTATGCCTTTTTTTATTGCTTCCGCGGAAGATATCCTCTGATCTCCGCCTCTTGTAGATACGTATTTCATATTCCGACCTGTTTTTCTATGGATTTTTTATATTATATCACGCAAGGGTATAAATGTCAATATTTTAACGTCCGAAGGACGCCGAAGCCGCAAAGAAAGTCGGCTTTGCCGACTCCTTAAACTCGCCGGAGGCGAATTTCACCGCGCAAAGAGCAGTTTCACTCACCGAAGGGGCAACGCCGTACATCACTGCGGCACGTCGCCTGCGGGGCGGCGATCCGTTCAGGGATACGTACAAAACGTAAGGGTCGGACCATTCGGCTTTGGCGAATGGTCGCGCGCGGTAAAGGGGGGCGCCGCGCGCGGGATCACCGGAAGAAAGCGGCTTGAGGTGTCGTTTGAACGACGCGATTATGTTTGTTCGAAAGTCGGTAAACATATTCACTATTCACTCTTACCTCTTACTTTGCGCCAGCCCGCCGCGCCCCAAAGAAAGTATAACGACTTTGGGAGGGGTCAAGGGGGTTTGGGGGTTGTAGGGGTGGGTACTCCCCAAAGGCGGCGGAGCCGCACGGAAGTCGCGAAAGCGACACCTTAGCCCGGCGTTAGCCGGATTTCATCGCGTGGCGATTTCATCCGACGAAGTCGGATTTCACACGGCGCAGCCGTATATAACTGCTACCTTGTCGCTCGCGGGGGAACCCCCACCCACCCCCTTTAATTCCCCCCGCTCCCCCTCCTCCCCGTATTACTCATACGGGGGCGGCGAAACGAAAGTGATACGCACAAAACGAGAGGACCGGATCATTCGGCTGTGCCGAATGATCGCGCGCGGTAAAAGGGGGCGCCGCGCGCGAGATCACCGGAAGAAAGCGGCTTGAACCGTCGCGCCCTAAAGGAAGTGAAACGACTTTGGGAGGGGTTAAGGGGGTTTGGGGGTTGTAAGGGTGGGCGACCCCCAAGGGTGGCGCGGTACGCGTCACACAGATCGTCGGCTCCGCCGCGTTGACCTTATTCCGCTCTTTGTCCGAGCGCGATCCGGTATCTTTGATAAAATTCTTCGTACCTTCCCTCGTCGAGCGCGTCGCGTATCTTTTTCATCAATTCATTATAAAAATACAGATTATGCATAACGGCGAGGCGCATGGCGAGGATCTCTTTCGATTTGAACAGATGTCTTATATACGCCTTTGAATAATTGCGGCAGACGGGGCAGCCGCAGCTTTCGCTTATCGGCGACTCGTCGCGTTCGTATTTCTGATTGAGCAGATTGACCGTGCCTTCCCAGGTGAACAGAAAACCGTGCCTGCCGTTGCGCGAAGGCATGACGCAGTCGAAGAAATCGATACCGCGGTAAACGCCCTCTATGATATTGCAGGGAGTTCCGACGCCCATAAGATATCTCGGCTTGTCCTTCGGCGCGTACTCGAGCACGTGGTCGAGCACGTCGTACATCACCTCGGTCGGTTCGCCCACGGCGAGACCTCCGACGGCGTAACCGGGCAGATCGAGTTCCGAGATCTGTTTCATATGTTCTATCCGCAGATCGTTGTACGTCGCGCCCTGGTTGATGCCGAACAGCATCTGCTCGGGATTTATCGTGCCCGGCAGAGAGTTCAGCCGCTGCAGCTCCGCTTTGCATCTTACGAGCCAGCGGTACGTGCGGTCGGCAGACGCTTTCGCGTAGTTGTATTCGGCGGGGTTCTCGACGCATTCGTCGAACGCCATGGCCACGGTCGAAGCGAGGTTCGACTGTATCCGCATCGACTCCTCCGGCCCCATGAATATCCTCGTGCCGTCGATATGCGAGGCGAAATGCACGCCCTCTTCGGTGATCTTACGCAGTTTTGCAAGCGAAAACACCTGAAAACCGCCGCTGTCGGTCAGAACGGGCCTGTCCCAGTTGAAGAACTTTCTTATGCCGCCGAGATCGTGTATGAGCCGGTCTCCCGGTCTTATATGCAAATGATACGTGTTCGACAGCTCTATCTGACAGCCGAGCTCTTTAAGATCGAGCGTAGATACGCCGCCCTTTATCGCGGCGGACGTGCCGACGTTCATGAATACCGGCGTCTGCGCCGTGCCGTGAGGCGAGGTGAACACGCCGCGGCGCGCTCTGCCCTCCGTTTTCAATACTTCAAACATAGCTTATTTTACAAATCTTTCGACCCTGACGACCTTCTTCAGCTCCGTATCGTAATCGAACACGGCGCCGTGAAGCGTTACGTGATTTTCCGAAAAATCGAACTTAACGGGCATATGCGTCGTCAGTTTTTCAATGATATTCTCCGTTTTTATTCCGAGTACCGAATCGTCCGGACCGCACATACCGAGATCGGTGATGTACGCCGTGCCCTTCGGCATTATACGCTCGTCCGCGGTCTGCACGTGCGTGTGCGTGCCGAAAACGATATCCACCCTGCCGTCAAAGTAGTGCGACATGGCGATCTTTTCGCTCGTCGCCTCGGCGTGTATGTCGAGTATCGAGATATCGTACTTCCCTTCCGCGCCCTTCAGCATACGGTCGACTGTGTGGAACGGGCACGCGAGCGGTTCGAGATATATGACCCCGAGCACGTTCATTACGAGTATCCGCAGGTTTTTGCAGTAGAGCACCGTATATCCGCGCCCCGACGTGTCCGGCGGAAAGTTGCCCGGGCGGACGATAGCACGCGTATAGTCGAGATATTCGCGTATCTCGCGCCGCTTGAACGTGTGATTGCCGGTGGTTATCGCGTCGACGCCGGACTGGAACAGCGAATTCGCCGACTGGATGTCGATACCGTTCGAGGCGGCGCTGTTTTCACCGTTGCAGACGACGAAATCGGCGTTAAGCTCTTCGCGTATGCCGTTAAGCTCTTCGCGCAGCCGCCTGACCGCGAGCGGTCCGGCGACGTCGCCGAGAGCTAGGATCCTGAATATCATGCCGCCGTTACCTCCAGAGTATGAGCTCGATGCCCGTGTAATAGTGCTTGATTATCTGTTCGCACGTGTATCCCTGATCGGCGAGTATCCCGGCGCCGTACTGGCTCAGACCGACGCCGTGACCCCAGCCTCGCACGTCGAACGTGAACTCGTCTTTTTCCGCGTTATACGAAACGGTGAATTTCGACGAAGCGAGACCGAAAGCGCCGCGCAGCGCCTGGCCGTTCATCTGTATGCCGCAGATATCGCTCTTCCCCACTCTGCCCGAATCGTTCGGTACGAGCTTGAACCATTCGTTTTTGTCTTCCGGAAGTACGGGATCGCCGTATTTTTTCAGTATTTTCACCACTTCCGCCGACGAAAACGTATCGGTCGAGACGATATGGTTCGTTTCAAGCGTCTCCGGAGTCGTAACTGCGACCAGATAAGGACGTTTGCCGCCCCAGTTGTTATAGTAATTCTCGGTATAGCCGTAAGAGGTCGCGTGATAGAGCGCTTCTATCGGCGCGCCGTCGTATGCGGCGACTATGCCGGACGTCTCGACCACGGCTCTTTTTATCTTTTCTATCCTCTCGTCGGTATAAGATTTACTGTGCCAGCGCTCCAGCGCCGCGTCATACGTAAGGTACGCCTGACAGTGGCCGGAGTTCGTGCAGACGTCCGCGCCCGACTCTCCGTGCGAGGAAGAATTATAGTAGGCCGACCGCGACGAGCGGTAAAGAGTGAAGCTGCGGCAGGCTATCGCCTGAGCTTTCAGCGCTTCTACCTCGAATCTCGACGGCATTTCCGCCGTGACGACGCATACGATATAATCGCCGAGAAGCATTTCCATATAACGCTTCTCCTGCGAGTTATATACCTTTATGTATTCCGCGTCGCAGCCTTTGTATCCGGAATTTCCGCCCGACGGTCTTTGTGTTGTCGCGGGTTCGGTCGGCTCTTCGGTCGCGGGTTCGGTCGCGGGTTCCGTTTCGGGCTCGGTCACGGGCTCGGTCACGGGCTCGGTCGCGAGCTCCGTCTCCGTTTCGGCTTCGGTTTCGGTCTCCGCCTCCGATACGGCGGCCGGCGCGGCGAGGTAACGCTCGTCGTCTTCAAGCGCTCCGGCCTCGAATTCCGTCACGGCGTGCGTCTCGGTGACCGCTTCCGTCTGCGCCGGTTCGGTTTCGGGCTCCGTTTCGGGCGTTTTTTCCGTAACGTGTTCCGTGACTTCCGCTTCGACCGCCGCGGTTTCTTCCGGCGGCTCCGGGGCGGGGCCTCTGACGTCTAACGTGAACGATATCGCAAGAGGCAGAGCGATCAACAGCGACAGGAACAGGGCTGTCAATGGTAACAGTTTTTTCAAAATAATCATTCCTTTTCAGATTTTTGCCTTGACTAACGTCAATTACTGATATATAATATTATCGGCAGTTATGCCGGATAACCGAATTTTCAGAATAAGGGGGCGTTTTATGAAAAAAATCACGTTTATGGGCGCGGGGAGCACCGTTTTTGCGAAAAACGTGCTCGGCGACGCCATGCTTACGCCGGCTTTGCGCGAATGTACGATCGCGCTGTACGACATCGACGGTCAGCGGCTCGAGGAATCTTACGTAATGATCGAAGCGCTGAACCGCAATATCAACGAAGGCAGAGCGAAGGTCGAGAAATATCTCGGCGTCGAAAACCGTAAGGACGCTCTGCGCGGCGCCGACTACGTGGTCGACGCGATACAGGTCGGATTTTACGATCCGTGCACGATAATCGACTTTGAAGTGCCGAAAAAGTTCGGCTTGCGCCAGACGATAGGCGACACGCTCGGCATCGGCGGTATATTCCGCGCGCTGCGCACGATACCCGTACTGCAGGATTTTGCGCGCGATATGGAAGAAGTCTGCCCCGACGCGTATTTCTTGAACTACACGAACCCGATGGCGATGCTCTCGGGCTATATGCAGAGATTTACCGGTATAAAAACGGTAGGTCTGTGCCACAGCGTGCAGGTCTGCTCGCATACGCTCTTGAATGAACTGCAGATAGAAGCGAAAGAACCGCTGTTCGAGCGTATAGCCGGCATAAACCATATGGCGTGGCTGCTGGAGCTGCGCGACGCCGACGGCGTCGACCTCTACCCCGAGATCAAAAAGAGAGCGCTTGAGGCGCTTGAAGAGGGCAAATACGCCCGGCATGACCTCGTAAGGTTCGAATATATACGCCGCCTCGGCTATTACTGCACCGAATCGAGCGAGCATAACGCCGAATACAACTGCTTCTTTATCAAGGACAAGTATCCGGAGCTTATAGAGAGATACAATATCCCGCTCGACGAATACCCGAGAAGATGTATAAACCAGATAGCGGACTGGAAAAACTCACGCGAAAAGTACGTTTCCGGCGACGTCAGCCACACGAGAACGCGCGAATACGCCTCGTACATTATGGAGGCGATCGAGACCGACGTGCCGTTCAAGATCGGCGGCAACGTGCTCAATAACGGTCTGATAGAGAATTTGCCCGCCGAAGCGTGCGTCGAGGTTCCCTGTCTCGTCAACCGCGCCGGCATACAGCCCTGCAGAGTCGGCAGACTGCCCACGGTCCTCGCCGCGATGAATATGTCGAATATCAACGTACAGCTGCTTACGATCGAAGCCGCCGTCACGAAAAAGAGAGATCTGATATATCAGGCGGCTATGATGGAGCCGCATACCGCGGCGGAGCTGTCGATAGACGATATCGTAAAACTCTGCGACGCGCTGATCGAAGCGCACGGAGATTATCTGCCGAAGTATAATTGAGAAGTGAAAATTGAGAACGTAAGCCGCGAAAGCGGCTTTTCTTATGCGGTTTGCCTGCACCTGACGTTTCATCACGCCGCTTGCATCATATCGCGCCCGAAGAACGTCCCGCTCTTCAGCGATATATTTCCTGACGGAAATGCGATATATATGAGCGCTTCACTCACGCTTCGCGCGTGAAATCGCTTCCGCGAACCCCCAACACTCACTTTGTTCGTGTTGGGGAACACGGCGCGGTGAAATTCGGCTCTGTCGAGCCGAGTTTTTGGGGACTCCCCGCCCCCTTAACCGCCCCCAAAGCCCCCACCATCCCCCCGTTATTCAACGGGGCTTTTTTTCTCGCTCCCGCGCGCCCCCTCGATCTATGATCGACGGGAGGGGATAAGGGGGGGTTGGGGGTTGGCGCGATTTATCGCGCCGGAGGGGTGGGAAAACCCCCAAGAACGAACGAGTTTAATCGAACGATTGGTTCACGCACCGTAGGGGTCGGCGCCCTCGACGACCCGAATTAAAGAATGAATTACCGCTTTCGCGGCGTGAAGTACGCCTTGCGGTGCATGAATTGCGGCTTACGCCGCTTTTTGGGGACTCCCCGCCCCCCAAAGCGGCTGCGCCGCAGTTAAATACGCCTTCGGCGTGTGATATACGCTTCGCGTGTGAAATCGCTTCCGCGAACCCCCAACACTCACTTTGTTCGTGTTGGGGAATCCCGGCGCGGTGAAATTCGACTCTGACGAGTCGAGCTTTTGGGGACTCCCCTCCCCCCCTTAACCGCCCCCAAAGCCCCCACCATCCCCCCGTTTTTCAAATGGGGCTTTTTTCTCGCCGTCGCGCGCCCCCTCGATCTATGATCGACGGGAGGGGATAAGGGGGTTTGGGGGTTGCGAGCGTATGCGAGCGGAGGGGTGGGGAAACCCCCAAGAACGAACGAGTTTAATCGAACGATTGGTTCACGCACCGTAGGGGTCGGCGCCTCGACGACCCGAATTAAAGAATGAATTGCCGCTTTCGCAGCGTGAATTACGCCTTACGGCGCATGAAATTCGCCTTTGGCGAATGAATTAACGGCTGCGCCGTCATGAATTACGCCTTGCGGCGCATGAATTACGCTTCGCGCAATTCTCGACTCTCATTTCTTTTCCCACACGATGCGGTTTTCGGAAAACGTGCCTTCGTACGTTCTGCCGGTCGTCCACGTATACGTGCCGTGGCCGTCCATCTTGTCGTCTTTGAACTGGCCGGTATAGCTTTCGCCGTTCGCCCAGGTATACGTGCCTTCGCCTTCGCGCACGTCTTTTGCGAAATCGCCTTCGTATTTGTCGCCGTTTACGTATTCGTAAACGCCTTTGCCGTTTTTGACGTCGTTCACGTACGAGCCGGTATAGCTCGAACCGTCGGACCAGATATACGTGCCGTCGCCGTTCTTCATGTCGTTCTTATACGATCCTTCATAGTACGAGCCGTCCGCCCAGGTATATTTGCCGGTACCGCTTCTCTTCCCGTTCTCCATATACCCCTCGTAGCGGTCGCCTATGACGTCGGCGTAGACGTAAACTCCGTAACCGGTCATCTGACCGTAGACGAAGTCGCCTTCGTAGTATTCGCCCGACAGAAACGTCAGTTTTCCGTATCCGTTTGGATGAAGCTCCGCCGTGTCGCCGACGTAGACGGAACCGTCTGAATACTCGATCCTCTTCTGCGTGAGGTCGATCTTGGCTTTAGAGCCGTCGGCAAAATAGACGTTGCCGACAGACGGCTCCCTGTTTTTGCCTATTTTACCTATAAATCTCGTATCGCCCGCCTCGGACTTGTAAACGATGAGGCGGTATCCCGAGAGAAACAGAATAAGATAAGCGATCCCGGCGAGCAAAAGCGCGAAGATCAGTATTTTGATTATCGTTATGACTAATTTGTTTTTCGGCGTATCCTTGGTTTTCACAGCAAACTCCGTAATATGTATTTATTTAATTATAACCGCCAAAAGCGGGGTTTATGACATTGAAGCGATAAGATTCTGCAGCATCTGTAAAAGATCCGGTATGACGACGAGCGACAGCGCGCCGATTATCAGACAAAGCAGTATGCCTATGATCGCGGACAAAAGCGTAGTGCCGCGTTTTAAAAACAGGTTTTCCGCACGGAACGAAAGCTCCTCCGGTATATAGTAAGACGACTGCAGAACGAACGCGTTCTTTTCTTTCAGCCGCTTGCCCGGCGAGGCGCCGTCCGGCGCGACGGAACGCAGTACGCTGCGGTAGACCGAGCCGCCGCGAATAGCCGACCTGACGAACGGGTTTTTTGCATACGACGTTTCGGACAATCTGATCGCGGTGGCTTCGCTGTCGGCGCCGCTTTTGAGAAGAAACGCGACAAACGAACCGAGAACTTTCTTATAGTAGAGCGATATCGCCGCGGCAAGCGCAACGCCGACGAACATGGAAAAAACTATGATCGGCACGCTCTGCGAAAATTCCGGATAAGATTCAGTCGCCGGATCGAAGAAATAAGACCACATCCCCGGTCACCTCCCGATTAAAAAGCCTTTACAACATATAGTTTTATTTCGATATCCCGCAGGAAAAAACTATATTTGTAAAGGCTATTATAAACTTTTTATTTAGATTTGTCTTTATAAAACTGTGAACTTGTATTTAACTTTACAGGCAAAATCCGTCAAAAATCAAAAATATCGTCGCCGCAGAGCTTCTTTATGAGCGATTCGAGGTCGTCGTTATCGGTGTACGTTATCTCGACCGTACGTTTCTTGCCCGAGTTGATCCTGACTTTTCTGCCGAGCGAAGCGAACATACGTTCGGAAAGCGCACGGTCATAACTGACCTTAACGGGATCGCGCACGACGGTCTTCGTTTCATTGTTCAATCTTTTGACATAAGTTTCGGTAGCTCTTACAGATAGATTGAGTTTCATCACGGATGAAACGACTTCGGTAAGGTGGGATTTGTCTTTCAGCGACATCAGCGCCTTGGCGTGACCGGCGGAAAGCGCGCCGCCCGCTACGTACGTGGCGATCTCCGGCGGAAGTTCGAGCAAACGCAGCATATTTGCAACGCTTGAACGCGGTTTGCCTATTCTCTCCGACAGTTCCTCCTGCGTGAGCCCGAAATCGTCCATTATCGACTTGTAAGCCGCGGCTTCCTCCATGGGATTGAGATCCTGACGCTGAATATTCTCTATAAGCGATATTTCGGCGGCGTCGCCCTCACTTATATCCATTATTATCGCTGGTATCTCGGTAAGACCCGCGTTTTTTGCCGCGCGATAACGCCTTTCGCCGGCGATTATGACGTAAAAGCCGTCGCCCGCCTCGCGAACGAGTATCGGCTGGATCACTCCGCGCTTCTTTACCGATTCGGTGAGCTCCGCGAGCGCGTTGGCGTCGAACGATTTACGCGGCTGGCCGGGGTTGGGGACTACGTCTGTCAAACTGAGAACGGAAACGCCGTCGCTGTCCGCGCCGGAGTTTGATTCGAATATCGCGTCAAGGCCGCGGCCCATTGCTTTCTTTTTCATATTACCTCCAGAAAATGTTCCACGTGGAACAATTATTGTTTCCGGCGGCGATCGCGCCGGTATTTCGAAATGTTCCACGTGGAACATTTCGCGGATCGTCATATACGCCTGAGAATATCGTCGGCGGCGCTGTTGTACGCTTCGGTGCCTTTGCCGTGCTTATCGTAATACTGTATCGGCTCGCCGAAGCCGGGCGCTTCGGAGATCTTGACGCTTCGTGGTATTATCGTCGGTATCAGCCGGTCGGCGTAATATTTCTTGAGCTCGGCGGCAACTTCCTGCGAAAGGTTGAGTCTGCCGTTATACATCGTGATCAGAATGCCGGTAAGTTCAAGCGAGGGGTTATATCTGCGTTTTATCTCTTTTACCGATATCAGAAGCTGAGTCAGCCCTTCGAGCGAAAAGTATTCGCAGAGCATCGGCACGATTATGCCGTCGGCGCAGACGAGAGCGTTTATCGTAAGAAGCCCGAGAGAAGGGGGACAGTCGATTATAATGATGTCATAAGAGTCTTTTAACGAATCTATGGCTTTTTTCAGCCTTTTTTCGCGGTTTTCCGCGTCTACGAGTTCAAATTCCGCGCCTGCGAGCTTAATATTTGACGGAATTATGAACAAACTGTCAAATCCTGTCGGTATCACGGCGGCTCCGGGCTCGACGCGCGATATGAGAACGTCGTATACCGAGGCGCGAATGTTCTTTTTGTTTATGCCGACGCCGCTTGTGGTGTTGCCCTGGGGGTCACAGTCGACGAGAAGCGTGCGCTTGCCTTTGAGAGAAAACGCCGCGGCTATGTTTATCGCCGACGTCGACTTGCCGACGCCGCCTTTCTGGTTGGCAAAAGCTAATATTTTGCTCATTTTTCCGCCTCCGAAGTCTTAAATGACGTTTTTATGATCTTTCTCGGGCACTTTTCGGCGCATTTACCGCACGACGTGCATTTGGAATAGTCGATGGACGCGAGATTGTCGTTTACGGTGATCGCGCCGTTTTCGCACGCTTTGACACAGAGGCGGCAGCCGATACAGCCGGCGTCGCAGACCTTTCGAAGATCCGCGCCCTTATCCGGAGAAGAACAGCCGACCCATACGCGGGCGCTGAACGGAATAAGCTTTATTATGTGTTTAGGACAGTAAGAGGCGCAGACGCCGCAGCCCGTGCATTTCTCATAATCGACGAAAGCGACGCCGTCTTTTAACGAGATCGCCGAAAAAGGGCAGTGAGCGACGCACGAACCGAGACCGAGACAGCCGTAACGGCAGGTTTTATCGCCTCCGCCGAGTTTTACCGCGGCGTTGCAGTCGGATTCGCCCTCGTAGTGATATTTTATCTTAGCCAGATCGGCAACGCCGCAGCAGATCACCTGCGCGCGCATCCTTACGGGCTCTTCGGCGGCGACGCCGATTATCTCCGCTATCGCCGCGGCGGTCTTCGCGCCGCCGACGGGGCATGAATTGGGCGGAGCCTCGCCTTTGGCGATCTTGACGGCGAGTGCCTCGCAGCCCGAAAAGCCGCAGCCGCCGCAGTTAGCGCCGGGCAGAGCTTCCTTTATTTTTTCGACTTTTTCATCCTTCTTGACTTCGAAAATGCGCCCGGCGAGCGCGAGCAGCGCGCCACAGACGAGACCGAAGCCCAGAAACCACAGTACGGGAACAAGAATTTCCATAATTCACCAATTATATATTATAATAATTAAATGCAATAATCAAACACTGAATCCGGAAAAGCCGGAGAATATCATTGCGATCAGCCCCGCGGCTATCAGCGCGATGGGCATACCGCGAAACGCGCGGGGCGGAGAAGAGAGCTGCATTCTTTCTCTGACGCCCGCAAATATGACAATTGCCGCCATAAAACCGAGCCCCGAGCTGAAACCGTAGAAAACGGAGCGAACGAACGAATAGTCCTGCTGAATGTTTATCAGCGCGACGCCGAGCACGGCGCAGTTGGTCGTTATCAGGGGCAGATATATGCCGAGTGACGCGTACAGCGCGGGAATGAATTTCTTCAAAAACATCTCGATCAGCTGAACGAGCGACGCGATTATGAGAATGAACGCGACGGTCTTCAGATATTCGAGTCCGTAAGGGATCAGAACGTAGTGATAAACGCACCACGTCGCCGCGGAAGAGAGCGTCATTACGAAGATGACGGCGAAGCTCATGCCGACGGCTTTGTCCGTTTTATCCGATACGCCGAGAAACGGGCATATGCCCATGAATTTGATGAAAACGAAGTTCTGCGTAAGAACGGCGGTAAGGAGTATCACGAGTATTTCTTTCATACGGTCTCCTCCTCTGTCGGCTTTTCGGCGCGATCACCGAGCGCAAGAGCGGCGTTTGCCTCTTTTTTGCGCTTTCTTTCGCTCACGCTGTACTTTATCTTGTTTGTTATCGCGACGAGTATGCCGAGCGTGAAGAACGCTCCGGGCGCCATGATGAATATCGTCGCGGGACTGTACGCCGCCGGCGTTATTTTCATGCCGAACCACGTGCCGGCTCCGATTATCTCACGCACCGAACCTATAAGGAACAGAGCGCCCGTGAAGCCGAGTCCCATCGCTATACCGTCGACGAAAGAAGGGAAGACCTTGTTTTTCGACGCGAACGCCTCCGCGCGCGCTAAAATTATGCAGTTTACGACGATAAGCGGTATGAAGATGCCGAGCGCGGCGTTCAGCGCCGGCAAAAACGCCTTCATAAGGAGCTCCGTAGCCGTCACCGCGCCGGAAATTATGACGATGAACGCGGCGATGCGTACCTGCGAGGGTATTATCTTACGCAGAAGCGATATCACGGTGTTCGAAAACGCGAGGACCGCCGTTACGGCGAGCCCCATGCCGAGCGCGTTTTTCGCGCTCGTGGTCGTCGCGAGAGTCGGACACATGCCGATGAACTGTATGAACGTCGGGTTGTTCGTTATGAACCCCTCTTTGAAACGTTCTTTTATCACGCGGAAAAATCCGCTCATGAGATCACCTCCCCGCAAAATGCGCCGATATGCGCTTCTCCGCCCGTTTCAAACAGCGGCGAAACGGCGCCGAGCGCCGCGTTTACGCCCGCCGCGACGGCTTTCGACGATATCGTCGCGCCGGATATGGCGTCGACGTTGCCGCCTATGACCGCCTGCTCTTCTATGCCGTTGAATCTCTGACGGAACGAAAGCTCGTCGATGCGCGCCCCGAGACCCGCCGTCTCGGAATGGCTGACTATTTCAAGACCTTTGACCTTGTTGTCGCGCGATATGCCGACGGTCATGTTTATCTCGCCGCCGTAGCCGCTGCCGACCGTCACGTTGACGGCGTAGCCGACGAAGCCGCCGGCGTTTTCGACCGAGTAAACGGCGTTTATCTGCCTGTCGGGATCGGTCTGTTCCGGCAAATCGATCTGCTTTATCTCCGTCGCGTCGGGGAATATCGCGTGGATCGCCTCGGTCTTCGCGTTTTCTTCAGCTTCGGCGATCGGAGCCGCCGTCACGGAGTGGACGAAGCCGAGCATCAGCGCGATCAGCGCGCATATCACCGTAAGCACGAGAGGCGGAAGAACGACAGACTTGAAAGTGTTCATTTCGCTTCGCCTCCTTCCGCTTTTTTCGGTTTTTCGGGCTTTACGAAGCCGAAAGGTTTGGGTTTTGTGAATTTATCTATGAACCACACGAACAGGTTCATTATCAGTATCGCGAACGACACGCCCTCGGGATAACCGCCGAAGTAGCGTATCAGCACCGTAAGGGCTCCGCAGCCGACGCCGTATATTATCTGACCTATAGGCGTGCACGGCGAGGTGGTGTAATCGGTCGCCATGAAGAACGCGCCGAGGAAAAGAGCGCCGGAGAATACCGAAGCTACGGCAAAATGCACGTCCTGGTCGCCGAGCGGGAAGAGGTAAGTCAGTGCGAACACCGTGCCGATGAAAGCGAGCGGTATGCGTATAGAGATCACTTTTCTGATGATGAGGAACAGACCGCCGGCAAGAAGCAGCATCGCGGATATCTCGCCGATACAGCCGGGCTGTTTGCCGATGAAGAGATCGAGTATCGGCGTAGAGGGCAGAAGCCCTTCGTTGAGCGACGCGAGCGGAGTCGCGGTCGACACGGCGTCTATCTCGGAAGAGAAGAGAGGCAGAGCCGTTTTCGGCGCGGTAAAAAACGTCATCTCGTGCGCCCACGAGAAGAGGAACACTCTCGCGCAGAGCGCGGGGTTAAGAAAGTTCTTGCCGATGCCGCCGAAAAGCTGTTTTACTATCACTATCGCGAACACGCCGCCGACCGCCGGCATCCACAGAGGAACGCTGACGGGCAGGTTCAGCCCGAGCAGAAGCCCGGTGACGACCGCCGAAAGGTCGGTTATCGAGAATTTCAGCTTGAATATGAGCGACGAGAGCGCTTCCGACGCCACGCACGATACTATGCTGACGAGTATTATCATAAGAGCGCGCAGACCGAACTGATATACGCCCCAGACCGTCGCCGGAGCGAGCGCGATGATCACGCAGAGCATCAGAGAGGTCGTCGTTTCGCTGCTTTTTATGTGAGGGTTCGGCGAGACGGTCAGCATTTTGTCAAAATCGTTTGCCGAACGGTTCAATTCACGTTTTTTCATTGTCTACACTCAACTTTTCTTTGCACGGTTTTCTTTGATGCGCACTTTAGCCGAGCGGATGAGCTGTACGATCGGCACCGAACCGGGGCAGACGTAAGTGCAGCTGCCGCATTCCACACAGGACATAACGCCGAATTTTTCGCACATATCGAAATTGTAGGTGCGCGAAAACGAAGCGAGGTACGTCGGCATAAGGTGCATCGGACACACGCTGACGCATTTGCCGCAGCGTATGCAGGCGCTTCTGTGTTCGTATTCGGTAGTCTGCGCGGAAGAGAGGAGAAGAGCGGCCGAGGTGCCTTTCGACACCGGCGCGTGTATGTCCCACTGCGCCTGACCCATCATCGGACCGCCGAAAATAATTTTTTTCGGGGTTTTTACGAGCCCGCCGCAGAAATCCACGAGATCCGAGAGCGGAGCGCCTATGGGGCAGAGGATGTTTTTGGGTTCTTTCACGCAGTCGCCGTCGACGGTGACTATCCTCTCGCAGAGAGGTATGCCGAGAGCCACGGCGCGGTAGACCGCCGCGGTTGTCTCGGTGTTGAAGATCACGCAGCCGACGTCGGCGGGCAGTTTGCCCTGCGGTATCATAATGTTATAGATAGCGTAGATCAGCTGACGTTCGTCGCCCTGCGGATATTTTGTTTTCATCATCCGCACGGTGAACATCGGGTTGCCGGCGAGCTTTTTCGTAAAGAGCTTTATCGCTTCTTTTTTGTTGTCTTCTATCGCTATATCGCATCTGCGCAGACCCAGCGCCTTCATAAGCAGCTTGGCGCCGTTGATCACCGCGTCGGGATCTTCGATCATGAGCCGGTAGTTGGCGCAGATATAAGGCTCGCATTCGCAGCAGTTGATAATGAGACGGCTCACTTTGCCGGCGGCGGAATTTATCTTCGCGTAGGAAGGGAAGGTGGCGCCGCCCATGCCGGAGATACCGGCTTCGCGCACGATGTCGATTATCTGCTCGGGAGACAGTCCGGAGAGTGGACCGTCGTAGCCGCACACCGACGGATCGGGAGTGTTGAGCCCGTCGTTATCGATCACTACGGTCTGCTTTTCGACGTTATCGGGCGTGACGCTTTTTGTTATCTCGGTCACAGTACCTGAAACGCTCGAGTGAACCGGCACGCCGAGCCCGGCGGTTATCCTGCCGATGCACTGATATTTATACACGTGATCTCCGACGGAAACGGTCGGCGTGCAGTGTACGCCGATATGCTGAGACATCTGCAGCCGTATCGTTTTCGGCGGCGGCAGCATCTCTATCGGCTTGTTCTTTGCGTTCTTATTCTCGCGCGGGTGTATCCCGCCGATAAAAGTCAGAGACATTTTTCGCTCCTATCTGAGATTTGTATACTAATCTATCATAACTATACCACATATTATTGAAAAATGCAACACCGAACAGACTTATTTTTTAAAAAATAAATGAAAAAAGATATTGCCGAACGGCAAATCAAGGCTTTGCGCATGAGGCGGATCTTGTGAAAGCGTCGCGTACGGGAACCCCCAACGTTCACGTTGTTCACGTCGGGGAACCCCTACGTGAACCCCCAACACTCACTTCGTTCGTGCCGGGGGGAACCCCTTGCAGACAGGACGAATGAATAAGGTGTCGCTTCGCGATTTCCGTGTGCCATACGGCACCCTTGGGGATTGCCCACCGTGAACCCCCAAAAACTCGACAAGCTCGTTTTCGGGGAACCCCGGTCCCACCCTACTGACCCCCAAACCCCCTTAACCCCTCCCAAAGTCGTTGCACTTACTTTGGGGCGCGGCAGGCTGACGCGAATTAAGAGGTAATAGTGAATAGTGAATAAGTTTACCGGCTTTCGAACAAGCATAATCATACGGCGGTTCAAGCCGATTTCTTACGGTGATCACGCGCGCGGCGCCCCCGCAGGCGACGGGGTCGCAGTGATATACGGCTTCGCCGTGTGAGATCCGACTTCGTCGGATGAAATCGCTTTGCGATGAAATCCGGCTTGCGCCGGGTCAAGGTGTCGCTATGCGACTTTCTTTGCGGCTTCGCCGCCCTTGGGGATTCCCACCCTTACAACCCCCAAACCCCCTTAACCCCTCCCAAGCGATCAAAGATCTCTTGGGGCTCGCCGCGCGGCGCCCCCCTGGGAAAGAATTGCGGGGGGAAGGGGGTACGGGGGATATAGGGGGGCGGGGGCATCCCCCGTGAAGAATTCCTGTTTCAACTTTTCTGTTGACGACTGAGACTTTACAAGTGAAGAACTTATAACTTAAAACTATGAGTTTGCCTGCGGCGACGTTGTTTTTTTCGCGCCGCGAAAAAACGACCGGGCGGGAGATTCCCGTTCCGGCCGGTTTTTTGGAATACTGAATAAAATCCGTTTCTTTACGGTTGGTACGTTACGGTTTTGTCTTCGGGCATATCGGTGAAGCCGAGCCAGATCGCTACGTTGTCAACTCTGCCGTTGATCTTTCCGCCGACTTTGAGACAGACGGCGTTGCCGATGACGTCTTCAAGATAATCGTATCCTTTTGAAAGCTCGCTGGATCTGCTGACGGGCACGAAGTTTTCCATATCGGCGGTCTTCATATACACTGCGCTGCCGTTTTTCAGATCACGCTGTATACGGACAGTGACTGTTTTGTCTTTGAAATTGTTTACCGCTTCCGCCGTGTCGGTCTCTCCGTCGAGCCCGAGCAGTTTCATCGCTATCGTTGTGGAGCCGTTTCCGTTCTTTTTCTGTGCGGCATAGAGATCGGAGTCGTCCGCTATATCGTACGTGAACCACTCATCATAGCAGCGGCACTGATTGTTGCCGTAACCGCCGATGCGGAAATGATATGAGTTATATCCGGCTTCGCTGTACTCGGTAACGATATTGATATATCTTTTGGCGTTGCCGGCGGCGGTATAGGTCACGTCGTACTGGAGCGTATATTTACCGTATCTTCTGACCTGCTTCATATAATTCGGCTGCAGCATAAGGGCGTAACTGTCCGTACCGCCGGTAGATTCGCTGTAATTTTCAACGATCAGCTCGCCGTTTTTTATCGAAAGGGCGGAATCCCAGTCGCCGGGCGCAAGGTCCGCGGCGGTGAGTATCCGCCAGCCGAGAGCCGACACGGTCCCGTCGGTGCCTTCAACGTCGCCGTACGATGAAAAGTCTTCAAAATATACCATCTGACCGTCGTAATAACGGGGCTTCGGCGGTTCTGTTACGGCTTCGGTCGGGGATTCCGTCGGCGCTTCGGCAACGGGCTGAGTCTGCGCCTTCTCCGTTTGCTTTACGGTATCGGCGGACTGCGCCTGACCGCAGGCGCATATACCGGTGCAGACCGCGAGAAGGAGGATGAACGCGATGGACCTTTTCATCTCATTTTCCTTTTTTCAGGTTGGAATCGGAATATTCCGTATTGATGAACGCCACGCGGCGGAAATCGGCGATGTTGTGCCTTATGATGTAATCTATGTACGAGGAAACGATCTTCGCCGTCAGCATATATCCGCAGGGGTTGAGATGGCCTTCAAGGTAAAATCTCTCTCTGTATTTCGCGTCCTCAACGGGCATATACTCGTACAGGTCGATGACGTAGCAGTTGTCGAAGTGTTCGGCGAGATCGTACAGCGCTTTTCTGTGCGCTTCTTTTCTTTCGTTATCGGCTTCGCTTTTGACCATCGTCACAAGGAAGAATTTCGCGTCGGTCGAGATCTTTTTGTATCTCTGTATTATCTCGGCGTATCTGCCGACGAAGGTCGGTTTGTTCTTTTTGTGATCTTCGTCGCAGACGTCGGCGACGGAGCCGACCTCCTGATTGAGACCGTAAAGGTCGTTCACGCCGAGCGCGATGATATACGCCTGCGCCGCCTTCTCCGGATCCCAGTAGCCCATCGCTTCGGCGAAGCTGTCGCAGTATTCGACCGCGGTCATACCGCCGCGTGAGAAATTATAGACTCTGCATCCCGCAAGACGCGCTATGTACTGCCCCCACGAATAATCGAACATATCGAGATATACCGTCGGCTGACCTTCGCGGCGAACCTCGAATTCGCCCGACGAGAGACTGTCGCCCACGCAGGCTATTTTACGGAATATGCCGGTAAATCCTCCGTCGGCCGCGATATTGTCGAGGGGTTTTTCGTTTTCGTCAAAATAAAGTTTATCGAGATCCATGATTTTTCTTCCTTCCCGCCCCGTACGCCGGAGCCGTTTTTTTATATTATATACGCACAATGCGGATTTGTCAAGCCGAAAGAGGAAAGAGAGGAGAAGTTTGACGGAATGCAGAATCGAGAATTTCGCGCAAGCGGAATTTAATGCGCGAAGCGTAATCCATGCCGCGACAGCGGCAATTCACGCGCCAAAGGCGTAATTCATGACGGCATCGCCGTTAATTCATGCGCCGTCAGGCGTAATTCATGCCCGAAGGGCAATCCATTTTTAAAAGGGTCGTCGAGGCGCCGACCCCTACGGCGCACGTACCTAACGTGTGGCATATCCCGATCACTTTTGGGGGTTACCCACCCCTCCGGCGCGATAGATCGCGCCAACCCCCAAACCGTGAACCCCCGTTGCGAACAAGTTCACAACGGGGAACCCCGGTAAACCCCCTTACCCCTCCCGTCGATGATAGATCGATGGGGCCCGCGGCGCCCCCCGGATAAATTCTTCGAATTGCGGGGGGAAGGGGGGACGGGGGATTATGGGGGGTGGGGGATCCACCGAAACGAACGG
>JAEEJH010000112.1 GCA_016281775.1 Clostridiales bacterium
GAGATACGCTCTGTCCTTACCGAACGGGGTGATTATGAAACTGCCGTCGGAAAGGCGTACCGAATACGTGCCGTGCGTGGCGGTGAAAAGTCCCTGCTTATAAGAACGTCTGATGAGTTTTATCATCTCGCGGCGCGCTTCGAGTTCTTCGGATGAGCGGCTGTTCGGTATGAAATCGTCCATAAGAAGATGCGCGCGCGTCTCGGTCATTTTTATCGCTTCGGGGCTGAGACGGTTGATCTTGCCGAGTTTTGCGGCGTAGATCTCGAGGTTCGCCGTATAGTCTATCGTTTCGAACATCATAAACGCCGCGAACATATCCGAAGCGCCTATGCAGACGCCGTGGTTTTCAAGCAGTACGATGTCTATATCTTTTGCGAACTCTTTGCCGATGTTCTCGCCGAGCTCGTCGGAGCCGGGGACGGCGTATTTCGCTATGGACATACGGCTGCAGGTCTTTCTGACCGTGGGTATAAGGTCGAGATCGGGCAGTTTGCGTGCGATCGAGAACGCTACGAGTGCCGGCGGATGCGCGTGGAGCACCGCGTGTATGTCGGGGCGCATTTTATATACCGATTCGTGGAACGGCAGTTCGCTCGACGGCTTGTGGTTGCCTATGATCTGCCCGTCGGGTTTAACGCAGATAATATCGTTTCTTGTCAGCGTGCCTTTATCTATCGACGCCGGCGTGATCCATATGTTGCCGTCGCGGTCCATGATCGAGAGGTTGCCGCCCGAAGTAGTGGTCAGCCCTCTGTCGTAAATGCGCTGCATGAACATGACAAGCTGATCTGCGGGATGCATGTAAGTAATATTCATTCTGTCTTCTCCTGTGTGTATTTGTTATCATTATATAACCCGTTATCGTAAATATCAATCTTTGTATGCAAACATTTTTTGAATTATTGTATTGCCGCGCTTTCAAAACCGGCGTATTTGCCGTAAAGACGGCGACGGAAACGAAAATAAAGTCAAAAAAACAAATATTTAATATTTATCCGTTGACATATACCGCGTTCGGGCTTAAAATGTATTCAAAAGGTACAAGGAGGAGTAATAATTGAAAAAAGAATACAGACTTCTGATATGTTCCGCAGCGCTGCTTTTCGTTTTTATCATTTTTACGGTATTGGTATCGGCCGCGGACGTCAGGCCGGTCGGCTTCGGAGGATCCGACATAGGCTTCGCCGCGCTCAACACGGGTTTGCGCGGTTCGCTCGGCGAAAGCAAGTTTTTCGACGTCGTTTCAGACCTGATCCTCATTCTGTCGCTGATGGTCGCCGCGCTGTTCGCCGCTGTCGGCGTGATACAGCTTTTGAAGAAAAAGAAACTGTTCAAGGTCGATCACGCGGTCCTGCTTCTCGGCGCGGTATATCTTCTGATCGTTTTGTTTTACGCGATATTCGAGATCGCGTCGGTCAATTTCAGACCGAACGCCGCGGAAGCCTCGTATCCGTCCTCACACGTCTTTATCGTTCTCGCGGTGACGCTCACCGCCGCGGTATACGTTAAGGCGAGATGCCGCGACAAAAAACTCACGCTGTACATTTGCGCCGCGTGCGCGGCAGCGGCAGCGCTGACGGCGGTCTGCCGCCTGTTCTCGGGCGATCACTGGTTTACCGATATAGTCGGAGGACTTTTGCTCGGCGGCTTTCTTGCCACGCTTTACGGCGGAGCGCTGACGCTTGCCGACGCAAAGATGAAGAGCGTCCGCAGAAACAGCAAACACGCAAAGTCAAACTGACAACGGAGGATAAACAGATGACCAAGATACTTTTTATCGGCAACAGCTATACGTTTTTTAACGATATGCCGAAGATATTCGAGCGGATATGCATAGAGCACGGAAAAGACGTCCGTGCCGACAGCATAACGTGCGGCGGATATACGCTTTCGCATTTCGTTTCGGAAGAAAACGAATACGGCGTAAAAATGAGAAAAATGCTTTCCGAATGCGGCTATACTTACGCCGTGATGCAGGAGCAGAGCATAAGACCCGCAAATCAACCCGAGACGTTTATATCGTCGGCAAAAAAACTTACCGGGATCGTCCGCTCTTACGGCGCGGAGCCGGTGTTTTATGAGACCTGGGCGAGAGCAGACGGATCGGATACGCTTGAAAAATTCAGCTGGACGCGCGACGAAATGCAGTCGCTGTTAAGACAGGCGTACGAAAGAGCCGCTGAAGAGACGGGCGCGAAACTCGTTTACGCCGGGGAGCGCGTAAGCGAAGCGTATAAAAACGGAGAGGCCGTCATTTGCGACGACAAAAGCCACCCGACGCCGCTGGGATCCGAAATCATCGCGGAAGAATTTTACCGCGCGCTCGAAGATATTTTATGAGGACGAGGATATGGAGATCGAAAAACTGATACCCGAATGCAAAAACAATCTCTGGGGCGGTGAAAAGCTCGTTGCCGGATACGGAAAGAAGACCGACAAAACGCCCTGCGCCGAGAGCTGGGAGCTTTCGTTTCATCCGGACGGACTGACGCGCATCTCAGACGGCAGAACGCTTGCCGAAGCCGTTACGGCGAAGGATCTCGGTACGAACTGCGCCGGCTTCGACTTTTTTCCCGTACTCGTAAAATTCATCGACGCGAAAGCCGATCTGTCGGTACAGGTACACCCCGACGACAAAACGGCGCAGAAACTCGGTTCGTACGGCAAAACGGAAATGTGGTACGTAGTCGAAGCCGATCCCGGCGCGTTCATTTATCTCGGTCTCAAAGCCGATACGACTAAAGAAGAACTTGAAGCGACGGCTGAAAACGGCACGCTGACAGAGCTGTTAAACAAGATCGAATGCAAAAAAGGCGACGTGTTTTTTATCCCGTCGGGTACGGTACACGCCATAGGCGGAGGCTGTCTGATGTGCGAGATACAACAGAACAGCAACGTTACGTACCGTCTTTACGATTATAAAAGAAAAGACAAAAACGGCAGGGAGCGCGAGCTGCATATAAAAGAGGCCGTCTCGTGCGCCGATCTGCATCCGTACCGCGGAAGAAAACGCGGCGCGGTCTGCCCGGACGGCGAGCTGATCGGCGCGGGCAGATATTTCTCGGCGTACCGGTTCGACTGCGAGGATAAAGCCGAGATAAAGCGCGACAAGGCGTCGTTCAAGTGCCTTACCTGCCTTGACGGAGAAGGGAACGTCGGCGGAATCGACGTAAGAAAAGGCGATTCGCTGTTCATAGCCGCCGGAGATGGAGCCGTAAAGCTTTGCGGCGATATGAGCTTCATAATAACGGCGGTGCGCCGCTACGCCGTCGGTATAGATCTCGGCGGCACGTTCATAAAAGGCGGCGTGGTAGACGATCTCGGCAATCTGATATCGAGCGGCAAAACGCCGACCGAAAGCAAAAACGGAGCCGAAGCCGTATGCCGCAATATAGCCGGTCTGTGTTCCGAATTGCTTGAAAAAGCCGGGCTGACCGACGAAGACGTCTGCGGTATCGGCGCGGGAGTACCGGGCATGATAGACAGAGCGCGCGGCGAGGTCGTTTATTCGAACAACCTCAGATGGAAACATTTCATGATAAAAGAGACGGTACAAAAGCTTACCGGACTGCCCGTCACCGTAGCGAACGACGCGAACGTCGCCGCGCTCGGCGAGGCGCGTTACGGCGCCGGCAAAGGGCTTGAAAACGTGATAATGCTTACGCTCGGTACGGGCGTCGGCGGCGGTATGATACTCAACGGCAGGCTTTACGAAGGCAACCGTTCCGCCGGAGCGGAGCTCGGTCACATGGCGATCATCAAAGACGGCGAGCCGTGCACCTGCGGCAGACGCGGCTGCCTCGAGGCGTACGCCTCAGCGACCGCGCTGATACGGGATACAAAACGCGCCATGATAAATCATCCCGAGAGCAAAATGAATGAAGTGAATACGGACGAAGTCGACGGCAGAACGGCGTTTACGTATGAAAAAGAAGACGAAACCGCAAAGCGCGTGGTCGAGGATTATTTAGGTTACATCGCCTGCGGCATAGCCGATCTGTGCAATATCTTCCGCCCGGAGGTGATCCTTATAGGCGGCGGCATCGGCAAAGAGGGCAGAGCGATGACCGACAGAATACAGGCGCTCGTCAAGCCCGACGTATTCGGCGGCGATCTCGGTCCCGCCGTGCCGGTGATCCCCGCCGCGCTCGGCAACTCGGCCGGCACGCTCGGCGCCGCCGCGCTGGCGTTTGAAAAATGATGATTGACGCTTTGCGTCAAATTATGCGTCCTTCGGACATGACGTTTGCTTGCAAATGATGTACGTCCCGTACGGGAATCCCCAGCGTTCACTTTGTTCGCGTCGGGGAACCCCTATAACATCTCCGAAGGAGATATATAGCATTCGCGAGAGCGAATATATCGTGTCTGCGTAAGCAGATATATCGCATCGCCGTAAGACGATATATCGCCGAAAAAAGCGATATGTTTTTATGAACGCGATATGCCCTGCGGGCGCGATACGCCGCAAGCGGCGTGAATTAAGGTATCGCTTCGCTGTTTCCGTGTGCCGTACGGCACCCTTGGGGATCGCCCACCCTACTGACCCCCAAACCCCCTACTCCCTCCCAAGCGATAAAAGATCTCTTGGGGCCGCGCGGCAGGCGGCGAAAAACCCCGTTGGAATAACGGGGGATGGTGGGGTGACGGGGTTCTCCGAAAAACGAACGGTAAGCGCGAATATAATTCGAAGAGACACGCACTCGACGACCCATTGAAACGCTCAGCACGAGTGGTATTCGGAGGCCGTAGAGGCGATTCACGGATCGCCGGCCTTACATACACGATAAAAATGCAATAAACGATAAAACCTTCCCTGCAAAGAGAAGGTTTTTGCGTATTGATAAGAACTTTATCTTATAAAGATTTCTTTGCCGCCGCTTTCGTATGCGGCGAGGATGACTTTGACGGAACGTGACGCTTCTTCCGCGCCTATGGGGAAACGTCTGCCTTCCTCTATGCAGGAGTAAAAGTCGTTTATCAGCGCCTCGTGACCACTGCCGTAGCATTTTTTGCCGAGCGCCTCGTATTTTTCTTTGAATCTGATCGCCTCGCCGTTGATCACGACCGAACCGGGAGTCACTTTTATTATCTCGTCAGCGGTTTTGACGGTAAGCTCGACCGGCATATCGGCAGGCGAACCGTTAGTCGCGAAAAACACGAATCCCGTGTCTCCTTTTCCGATTATGACGGCGGAGTCCTCGACCTCTATCGCGTTTTGAAGCGTGAGATTCGATACTGACGCCGTGACCGAATCGGGCGCGCCGGTGAGCCACAGAACGAGATCGAGCGTGTGAAGAGCCTGATTTATCAGCACTCCGCCGCCCTCGGTACCCCATTTTCCGCGCCACGGCGCGGAAGCGTAATACGCCGCGTCTCTGTGCCACGCCACGGCCCCGGTTACGGAGACGATCTTTTTGCCTTTGAGATATTCTTTTATATAGAGGTTTTCGCCGTTGTACCTGTTTTGAAGGCAAACGCCGAAATTCGCTTTGCTTATTCTTTCGGCTCGTTTTATTTTTTCGATCTCGTCAAGCGAGATGCAGAGCGGCTTTTCGCAAAGCGTATGTATACCGCGGGAAAGCGCTTCGCAGATCATTTCGGCGTGCAGATAATGCGGAGTGCATATATGCACGGCGTCGGGCTTCACCTCTTCGAGCATGCGGATATAATCGGTGTAAACGGGCAGAGAAGAGAATCTGCTCAGCTTTTCTTCATTGATATCGCATACGGCGCAAAGATCGCCGCGCTTCTGCAGTATCGCCGCGTGTACCGGGCCTATAACGCCGGCGCCTATAAGTGCTGTTCTCATACATCCTCCGTCATTTGCCCGATCTGAGCTGTTTCAGCTCATCGTAACGGTTTTGTATCATTTGCTTGAATTCGTCCCAGAGCCCGCATTCCCTTATCGTCTGCGGACAGTTTTTGCCCGAATAATCGTAATGCTGCGTCACGGCTCTTATCGACAGGTTGTATTTGTGCATCAGCTCGGCGCAGAGCATGGCGGCGTTTTCGAGCGATTCTCTGAAATATTTCGAGCACTTCGTTTCGCCGTTCGTTTCGTGGTTGACGCATATCTCTATGCCGATGCCGTACGTGTTGCCCTTGCCCTCTCTGCCGTCGCCCGCGTGCCAGGCGCGCTCCTCTTCGGGCAGATGCTTGTATATCGACGTGTCGTCGACGGTGAAGTGCCACGACGTCTGCGTTCCGTCGGCTATAACGTAATTGCGGTGCGCAAGCGCGTCCGCGCCGGACGAGAAGTTGCCCGTATTGTGTACAACTATGTATCTGACCTTGAAATTGCCGCCGGGGCGGTTGTATCTGCCTTCGGGCACGTAGTCGGCGACGACGAGTATATCGCGGTCGGTACCTTCGCCGATGCGCCAGGTGTATCTGTCGGGATGAGTCTGAACGATATATACGACGCCTCTCCATATAGCTTCGAATTCGGTCGCCTTGTATTTGACGCTGACGTCTCTCTGCGCCGGATCGTTTGAAAGATACCAGAGCTCGCCGTCGATATATTCAAAGCCCGTGACCGTAAGAAGATGGCCGCTCGTGCTGTAATCCGGATAGCCGGACTCTGTAAGCTGCCCCTTTTTGATCGCTACCGAGCATACGACCGCCGTGCCTTTCGACACCGCGTTCATAAGCGCGTTTCTGTCGAAGATATCGAGGTACGCGTTATATCCGAGCTCGCCCGCGTAGGCGACGTTGAAAGACCAGTTTCCGTAGATGTTCTCACCGTTGTCGTAAACTCCCGCCGCAGTGTCGGCCGGCTTGAGTTTTTCGCCGAGTTTGTCGAGTACCATGGTCAGCGACGTCGGCGAGCAGATACGCCCGCCTATTTCCGGCACGTCGTACTGATAGTATTTCGGCAGCGTTACGACGGCTGACGGCGTTCTCGTCTCTTTCGTTATGAGCCCTTTTTCTTTATTGCAGGCGAGCGTGAAATTGTAAAGAACGGGAGAAGTATCGAGAGTCTTTCTTAAAACGGCTTTGACTCTGACCTTGCCGCCGCATTTCTTTTTCAGATTCAGCGTGTCTGTATCTATTTTGCCGTCCTTATCCGACGAAGACAGACTTTTAGACTCGCCTTCGATCTGCGACCATACGCCCCACGAGTACCAGCCGGTATAGCTCCCGTCGTCCTTTTTCGCCGAGACGGATATCTCGACCGTACCGCCTGCCGTGTTCGCGTTCCATGAAGCGACGAGCATATCGAACTCGCCGCCGAGGTCGATATCCGAAGATATGAACACGCCCTCGCTGTATCCCGGCGCGAGCATCAGCCCGTCGTTTTTGAATATGACGCCGTCGAAGCACCCGTCGAATTCGTTTGCCGAGAGCATTTTAGCTTTGTGAAACAGTTTCGTATCGTTTTTGTAAAAATCTTTCGATTCGTTTTCCGGAAAAGTATCGGCTATACTGTAAGATGTGATCTTTTTCATACCGTTTTTCGTCCTCTCAAATCCGTCTATCGCCGCCTGCCTGCCGTTCTGCTTTGCGAGCTCCGTTATTCCGTAAGAAAGAGCGAGATCGAACTGCTCGAAGTATGCGACGCACTCGTTTATCTCATCCTTGCTGCCGGTCGCTCCGGCGGTGTTGCCGGTCTTGTGGTTGTATGAACGCGACGTGCGCGGATTGTGCGTTTTATCGGCCATGACCGTCTTGTCGGCGTTGACGAACGAACCGCGCATATACGTATTCTGAATATAAACGGTCTTTCTTTCGGAGGTCAGGATGTTTTCGCCGACTAAAAACATACCGTCTGCCGGTATGCCGAGCAGATCGAGCAGAGTCGGCATAACGTCGGTCTGGCTGACGAGCTTGTCGTATACCGACGCCTCGCCGAGCTTTATCACGACCGGTACGGTTATGCGGTCTTTTAGCGTATACTTGCCGAATACGTCTTTCAGAACCGCCGCGTCGGTCTTGTCTTCGGGATCGTAACGGCACGGCGTGCCGGTCACGACTATCACGGTGTCGTTATATACGTTTTTCGCCTTGAGTTTTTCGATGAAGCGGCCGACGCGTTCGTCGGCTTCGTGTACTGCGTTAAGATAATCCGCGGCTTTGCCCGATGCAAACGCCGGGTTTTCGGGAAGAAAATACGGATATACCGTGCAGTCGCACGATATGACGGCGTAAAACGCTCCGCCGAAATCGATCTTCTTCGCCGCGAGATCGAAAGAATCCTCGCCGCCCCCGCCGTACGTAAGGGAATAAGCGTATTCATATTCGCCGGTAACGGCTTCGTCTGCTTCTCCGTAAGAGAACGAATAAGTCCCGTATCCCATATCGCGCAAAACGGACGGCAGGCCGCAAAAGCCCGCGCCGTAAGACTGCGAGACAGGGTTTTCGAAAGGCGGCGCGTAAAGAGAATTGTCGAGAACGAACTGAAGCGCGGAGGCGTTTTCCGCCGCGGATATCGCGTTGGAGCAGTAAAGCGATTCGTTACACAGCGCGTTGATATTCGGCGTTATCGCCGCTCTGCCGTATTCCGCGCCTATCAGCCTGCCGATAAGCCCCGGTACCTCGATTATAACGACGTTTTTGCCCTGAAATTCGCCGTGTCTTTTGCTCTGTACCGTTTCGCGCGGGAAGACAGAGAGCGGCTCTGCCGGCTGTTCGGTCGCCGCTTCGGTCCGCGCCGCCGTTTCAGCCGCGGTCGCCGCGGCCGTCACCGGCTGCGTATCGGCTGACGCTTCTTTCGGCCGGTTGGTGATCAGAAATACGGCTAAAAGCGCACCTATGACGGCGGCAGCCGCCGCAATGATCGCGATTATAAGCTTTTTCGTGTTGTCTTTTTCTGGTTTATCCGGTACGGGAGCCTGCGCTTGCAGCGCAGGCTCCCCGTTTACCGTTTCGCCATCCGGCAGCTCTACCGCTTCCGGCTCCGGTAGTTCTTCTTTGATTTCCGTTATTTCTTCGTTATCCATTATGATATCCTTATTCGACGAATTCGTATCTGCCGGGGGCGAGCTCTATCACTATCCTGTCGCCCTTGCGTTCGAATTCGGAATATTTATGCTCTATGCCGTTTATCGTGAAGGTCTCGCCGTCGGAGAGCACGGGCAGAAGCAGACGCGCCGGCACTGCCGTGTCGGTCTCGTAGACGAAACCGTTTTCGGTCGACCAGTTCGATACGATCCTGCCGTTGATGCTGTCGTAATGCGCCTTTACGAACGTTATGCGCTCCTGACCTTCCGGTATCTCGTCGTCGGATCTCGTGTCGGGCGTGGGCTGAAGGATCACGCGCTCAAAGCCGTAAGCCTCGGGATCGACCTCGATACCCGCAACGTGG
Organism: Clostridiales bacterium; assembly: GCA_016281775.1. Lineage (GTDB taxonomy): Bacteria > Bacillota > Clostridia > Oscillospirales > CAG-272 > UBA1248. The sequence continues at coordinate 9,311 of JAEEJH010000112.1, forward strand.
CGGTACATCCATTCCTCGACCGAGCCGTAGGCGTAATGGTTGAACGAGTTCATGCCCACGTCGCCGAAGCCGGTCGCGAGCGTATACGAATTCCAGCGCTCCCAGATCGTCGTCGCGCCCTGATCAACGCTGTAAAGCCACGAGGGGTTCTCTGTCTGCAGGAGCAGAGAATAAGCGAGATTGCAGTCGCCCGATTCGGAAAGTATCTCGTTTAAGATACCCGAGCCGACGAAGCCGGTGGAGAGTCTGTGACCGTTTTTGACGATCTTGTCATGGAGTTCTTTTACGGCTTTCTTTCTGTTTTCTTCATTGAAAATGTTTATCATCAGAGCGAGCAGATAGCCGGTCTGCGTTCTGTTTTCGGGTTTGAGTTCGCCCGACGGCTCGCAGTATATCTGTCTGAAATGATCTTTGACTTTTTCACAGAGTTCTCTGTAATGTTTCGCGCGTTCCGGCTTGCCTATCTCGTCCGACATTTCAGCCATGAGTCTGCAGTCGTGAGCGTAATAAGCGACGCATATATATCTGCTGTCCGTCGGTTCGTACGCGAGCCAGTCGCCGTAATGCGGATTCGGACCGTCCATACCCTTCGAAGCGAGCCAGCCCATGTATTTTTCCATTGATTCGTAATGCTCTTCGACGAGTTCGAGATCGTTATACATCCTCATCATAGTGTAAGGAACGACTATTCCGGCGTCCGCCCACGCGGCTCCGCCGTAACCGACGACGCTGACGTGCGGTATGACGTCCGGATAAATTCCCTCGGGCGACTGCGAATCTCTCGCGTCGCGAAGCCATTTCCTGAAGAAGCCGTCGACGTTCGCGTTATACGCAGCCGTGCCGACGAATATCTGCGTGTCGCCGGTCCAGCCGAGACGTTCGTTTCTCTGCGGGCAGTCCGTCGGTACGGAGAGGTAGTTGCCGCGCTGACCCCATATTATGTTCGAGATGAGCTTGTTCACCTTCGCGTGCGAGGCCTCGATCTTTCCGGTCTCCTCAGTATCGGAACCGACTACCCAGCATATAAGACCTCTGATCTCCACGTCTTCGTTCGCGGTTATCTCGAGATATCTGAAGCCGAAGAACGTGAACCGCGGGAACGACGCGCTCTCTTCGCCCGACAGAACGTACTGAAGCTTGGCTTTCGCGGAACGGTAGTTGATGCTGTATATCGAGCCTTTCGGGTTGTCGTTGCCGCGGGATTTTTCACCGCTGTCGTTCAGCATCTCGCCGAAGCGCACCATTATCTGAGCGCCCTTCGGACCGTTCATAAAGAACGAGGGCCAGCCGACCATGTTCTGACCGAGGTCGACAACGGCGTTGTGACCTTTTTTCAGCTTGAAAGAATCAGTGTTTTTGTATTCCTCCACGACGTTTATCTCGCCGAAATCGGTGCCGTTATCCTTCACGCCTTTGAAGATCGTGACCGTTTCGGGCTTGCGTTCGAGACCGAAGCGCACCTTTATCGTCGGACCGACCTGCGGCGTGATATCTATATCGTGTTCGACCGCGGCGGACGCGATCCAGCCGTCGCGGCTCGATCTGTTATGAGAAAGCTCGCCGTAGCCGGGATAATTGAAATCGGTATACTCGCCGTCCCAGATATCGGAGCTTCTTATAAAGCCGCCCTTGAACGTCAGCCAGTTTTCGTCGGTATAAATATCGCGGCTGCCGAGCTCGTCTTCTATGCGTATCGCCGCCATAAAGCTTATTACGGGATCCTTATACGTGCCGAATGCGATCCTTCCGGCGTACCAGCCGGGCGCGACGACCGCGAGGACCGTGTTTTCGCCTTCGATAAGATATCTCTTGATATCGTATGTATAATAGAGAACGTGCTTGTCGTAATCCGTCCAGCCGGGTTTCATCTCGTCGAAGGTCTCGCCGTTCATAACGCGGTTCCCGTTGATCCACAGATCGAAAACGCCGAGAGCGGTGGCGTCGACCGAAGCTTTACTGACGCCCTTGACGGTGAATCTCGTTGAGAACATCGGCAGGCCTCCCTCGTCGGATATCGGCGCAAACTGGATATCGGCTCCGACCTGTCCCCAGCCGAAATTGTTCTCGGCTTCCTTCATCGGTATCGGGCAGGTGATCCACTTGGCTTTGTGTTGTGTCATTTCGTCTTTTCTCATGGCATATTCTCCGTAATTTTTATTTTCGGCGCACCGCGCCGTCTTTATTATACAATAAAATTACCGCATAAGCAATAGTAATTGAAAAAAATATCAAAAAATCTTTTATTTCAGACGCGAGATTTTTTAATTATGTATATTTACAAACGGAAGTTTTATTGTTATAATAGAAATATAATGGGGATAATTTGGTGATCATAATGGAATTTTGTTATTTTCCGGGATGTACGCTCAAAAACAAAGCGAAAGATCTCGACAGATGCGCAAGGCTTTGCGCGGAGATCCTCGGCGTGAAGCTGACCGAACTGCCCGAATGGCAGTGCTGCGGCGGAGTCTACGTTTCGACGTCGGACGACGTGGCGGTGAAGCTCGCTTCGGTACGCGCGCTGATAGCCGCCGAAGAGAGGGGACTGCCGCTTCTCACGGTCTGCTCGGCCTGTCACAACGTATTGAAGCGAACGGAGCACGATCTGAGAACGAACGCGGAATTTGCCGCAAAAGTAAAAGCGTATACCGGGTCGGAATACAAAGGCACGGTAAAGGTCGTTCATTATCTTGAAATGCTTCGCGACCTTATAGGTTACGAAAAAATAAGATCCGCCGTGAAATATCCGCTTGACGGTATGAAGATCGGCTGTTATTACGGCTGTATGCTCCTGCGCCCCGGCAGGGTAATGCGGACGGACAATCCCGAAGATCCCGTTATAATGGAAGAACTGATAAAAGCCCTCGGCGGCGAGCCGGTCGCTTTTCCCGAGAGAAGCGAATGCTGCGGCGCGTATACTTACGCCGAATCGGAAACGCTTACGGAAAAAAGATCCGAAAGAGTGGTGCAAAGCGCGAAAAACTGCGGCGCCGAGGCGCTTGTGACCGCCTGCCCGCTCTGTAAATACAACGCAGGCAAATACGGAGACTTGCCGGTGCTTTATTTCACCGAGCTTACGGCGAAAGCGTTTGGAGTATAAATGAAGAATATCGTATCAAGAGAAGAAATAATCGAAATGAGCGGCACGGACCCCGCCAAGTGCATGAAATGCGGCAAATGCTCCGCGTCGTGCCCGGCGTATGACGAGATGGAATATCCGCCGCACAGATTCGTCTATATGATCGATCAGGGCAATATCGGGCCGCTTCTTGAGTGCGTAGGCATATACAGGTGCCTGTCGTGTTACGCGTGCGTCGACAGATGCCCGAGAGGTGTGGAGCCTGCGAAGCTGATCGAGGCGGTCAGAGTGATCGCCGAACGGAAAAAAGAAGGCAACAGGATCAAAGCCGGCGAGCTTTTTGAAAAAGCCGACGCCGATATGCCGTCGCAGGCGTTTTCGGCGGCTTTCCGCAAATATACGAAGTGAGGATCTATGAAAAGGATAGGCGTTTTTGTCTGCAGCTGCGGCAGTAATATCGAAGGCGCGGTCGACGTCTGTAAAGTCGTCGAAGCGATGTCGAAAGAACCTTACGTCGTATACGCGGCAAACTGTAAATATATGTGCTCGTCGTCGGGGCAGGAGCTTATCGGAAAAGCGGCGGCAGAGTATGAGCTTACCGGTATAGCCGTATGTTCCTGCTCGCCGCGTATGCACGAGGCTACGTTTCGAAAAGCCGCGGCGTCAGCCGGGCTGAATCCGTATAAGGTCGAGATAGCCAATATCCGCGAGCAATGCTCGTGGGTGCATAAAGATACGGCGGAAGCGACCGGAAAGGCGATAACGCTCGCCAAAGCGGCCGTGTCGAAACTCTGCCGCGATGAGGAGCTTTACCCGCAGAGCTTTCCCGTGACCAAACGCGCGCTCGTCATCGGCGGCGGCATCGCCGGCATACAGACGGCTGAGGACATATCAAACGCCGGCTATAAGGTCGATATCGTCGAAAAAAAGCCGTCGATAGGCGGCAAAATGGCGATGCTCGACAAAACGTTTCCGACGCTCGACTGCTCGGCGTGCATACTCACGCCGAAGACCGTAGATATCTCGCATAACGAAAACGTTCGCATTTTCTCATACAGCGAAGTCGAATCTGTTTCCGGCTACGTCGGGAATTTCACAGTGAAAATAAGAAGAAAAGCCCGGTACGTCAAAGAAGATCTCTGTACCGGCTGCGGTCTGTGCGCCGAAAAATGCCCGACGAAAAACGTGCCTAACGAATTCGATCTCGGCCTCGGCAGCCGCTCCGCGATATACATACCTTTCGCCCAGGCCGTGCCCAAGGTCGCCGTGATAGATCCCGACAGCTGCCGTATGTTAAAAGACGGCAAATGCGGTCTCTGCTCCCGCGTATGCGGTGCGAAGGCGATCGATTATTCGCAGAAAGACGAAATCACAGAAGAAAAATACGGCGCGATAGCCGTCGCAACGGGTATAGACCCGATAGACGTTACGCCGTTTGACGAGTATTCGTATAAAAACAGTAAAGACGTCATAACCGCGCTGGAGCTCGAACGTATCCTCAACGCCGCCGGACCTACGAACGGCAGGCTCGTGCGCCTCTCGGACGGGATACGCCCGAAAACTGTCGTGTTCATTTCATGCGTCGGCTCGCGCTGTACCGAAGAAGATGAACGCGGCAAGACTTACTGTTCGAAGATCTGCTGTATGTATACTGCGAAGCAGGCGATACTGATAAAAGAAAAATATCCCGATACCGATATTTACGTATTCTATATCGACGTGCGCGCGCCCGGCAAGAATTTCGACGAGTTTTACAGGCGCGCCGCCGAAAAATACGGCGTAAAGTATATCAAAGGCATGGTCGGCAAGGTCTGCGACGAAAACGGCGTTCTCACGGTAAAAGCCGCCGATCTTATAAACAACGAGCAGATGATGATCGGCGCAGACCTCGTCGTGCTCGCGGCGGCGGTCGAGCCGGACAAGACGGCAAAAGCGCTCGCTTCAAAGCTGAACGCGAGCATTGACGGAAACGGCTTCTTTAACGAAGCTCATCCGAAGCTCCGCCCCGTGGAAAGCCCGACCGCCGGCGTATATCTTTCCGGCGCGTGCAGCGGCCCGAAGGATATACCCGAGACCGTCGCTCAGGCTTCAGCCGCCGCGGCGAAGATCATCGGTCTGTTAAGTAAAAATACGCTCGAATCCGATCCGTGTACGGCTCATGCGGACGAGCTGAAATGCAGCGGCTGTTCACTCTGCGCGAACGTCTGCCCCTATAACGCGATAACGTATATCGAAAAAGAATTCAGAATGCCGGATAAAACGGTGAAAATCCGCCGCGTCGCGTCGGTCAACGCCGCCGTTTGCCGCGGCTGCGGCGCGTGTACCGTCGCCTGCAATAACGGCGCGATGGATCTGCACGGCTTTTCACGCGAACAGATACTTGCGGAGGTGGACAGTATATGCAGCTGAACGGATACAAACCGAAAATAGTCGCCTTTTGTTGTAACTGGTGTTCGTACGCCGGCGCCGATCTCGCGGGCAGCAGCAGATTTACGTACCCCGACAACGTAAAGATAATACGCGTGCCGTGTTCGTGCAGAGTCGACCCCGTGTTCATACTCCGCGCGTTCGGCGGCGGCGCCGACGGCGTTATGATATGCGGCTGTCACCCCGGAGACTGCCACTATACGAGCGGCAACTATCATACGCGCCGCAGAATGAAACTTTTGTTTTCGATGCTTGACTATCTCGGTATCGAAAAAGAGCGCATGAAACTGATCTGGATATCCGCTTCGGAGGGCGAAAAGTTCGCCTCAGCCGCGACTGATTTCATGAATACCGTCGCGCGTCTCGGCGAGAACAGAAGACTGGGGGATCTGCGATGCAAAAGCAAAACGGAACAGAACTGAAAAACAAAGCGAAACAGCTTTTGCAGAACAAAACGGTCGACCGCGTCGCGGGATTCTGCGCGGGCGAATTCGCGTACGATCCGTCGCCGTGCGTGTTTTATTCGGCAGAAGAGATCGAAGAAAACATGATATACGACTGTTTCTGCAGCCCGAATTTTTCAAAATTTCTCGTTAAAGAGACGAAAAAGCCGGGCAGGATAGCCGTATTCATGAAGCCGTGCGATACGTACAGTCTGAATCAGCTCATAACGGAGCATAAAATAGACAAAGACAAAATTTACATAGCCGGCATCGGCTGTGACGGTATGGTAGACGTATTCAAACTGAGAAACAAAACCGGTTCCGCGATACTGAAAGCGTCGTGTGATAACGGCGCGCTGACCGTAAAAACTCCTGACGGCGATATGACCTTTGCTTTTGACGAAGTTCTCGCGGAACGCTGTCTCGTATGCAAAAGCAAAAAACACGTTTATTACGACGAGCTTTTGTGCGAGCCGTCTTTCGAGACGGACACCGGCAGATTCGATAAAGTCGAACAGATAGAAAAAATGAGCGCGGATGCGCGTTATGAATTTTTCAGATCGGAGCTGTCGAAGTGCATCCGCTGCAACGCCTGCCGCGACGCCTGCCCCGCCTGCACCTGCGAAACGTGCGTGTTCGGAGAGAGCTCGTCCGGCGCGGAGAGCAGAGAAAACGCGAACGAATTTGAAGAAAAGCTTTTTCACATAATCCGCGCGTACCACGTCGCGGGGCGGTGTACCGACTGCGGCGAATGCTCGCGCGTCTGCCCGCAGAGAATACCGCTTCACCTGCTTAACCGCAAATTCATACTCGATATAAACCGCTTTTACGGCGTGTATCAGGCGGGCGAAACGGTCGGGCAGATACCGCCGCTGACAGACAAAAACGAAAGCGATCCGGAGGTGTGACGTGTATAAATGCAGTAAAGAAAGCCTCGGCGCACTTTTATCGGCGATAAATGAAAAATACGCTCTGTACGTGCCGAAAAAACACGGCGAAGGCTCAGTCTCGTCCTTTGAAGCGTACGGCGACGGAGAAAATATGTATTTATCCGGCATTACGGACAGAGGGATCAAGGAACTGTTCTTTCCGCAGTGCGAAGAGATAGCCCGGTTCGTCACGGCAAACGGAGCGTTCGGCGTGAAAGAGACCGCGGTAAAGAGCGGATATAACGTGATCTTCGGCGCGCGCGCCTGCGATATCAAAGGCCTGCAGACGCTCGATCTCGTGTTTCTGGCAGAACCCGAAGACCGTTTATACAAAAGCAGAAGAGAAGCTGGGATCGTCGTTTCACTTTCATGCGGCGAACCGTCGGAGACGTGTTTCTGCACCTGTTTCGGCGTCGATCCGTCAAAGAGCGGCGATATCGCGGCGATCGGGACCGACGGCGCGTATTATTTCGAAATACTGACAGAAAAGGGCAGATTGCTGATCCCCGAATTATCGTCCGTCTGCAAAACAACTGACGACGATATCGAGGCGGAGAGGGATAAGATAAGAGCGAAAGCGGCTCTTATGCCGGCGGCACTTGCCGCAAAAGATCTGCCCGATAAGAAGACGGATGAACTGTTCGATCTGCCCGTCTGGGACAAGCTCTCCGCGCACTGCCTCGGCTGCGGCACCTGCACTTATCTCTGCCCGACCTGCCAGTGCTACGACATAAAGGATTCAAAGACCGCCGACGGCGCGGCAAGATGCCGCTTCTGGGATTCGTGTATGTATTCCGATTTTACGAAAATGTCGGCAGGTCAGCCGCGCCTTACCCAAAAGGAGCGTTACAGACAGAGATTCATGCACAAGCTCGTTTATTTTAAAGAAAATCAAGGTATATACGGCTGCGTCGGATGCGGCAGATGCGTGAGAAAATGCCCGGCATCGGCGCATATGATAAAAGTCATAAAGGAACTCGGTAAAGCAGATGAACGCCATACATGATCCGCTCGTACCGCAGGTATGCGTGATACGCGAAATAATAACCGAAACGCCGGACGTAAAGACGTTTCACATAACCGCGGAAAACGGCGAAAAGCCGTTTGACCATCTTCCCGGGCAGTGCGCGATGCTGTCGATCCCCTGCGAGGGTGAGGCGATGTTTTCGATCACGTCGCCAATGGATTCCGACCGGCTCGAATTCTCGGTCAAACGCTGCGGCTCGTTCACGAACCGTCTGCACGACGCCGCGCCCGGCGAAAAGATACTCGTGCGGGGACCGTACGGCAGACCTTTCCCGGTATCCGATTTCGAAAACGAAGATCTGCTCTTCATAGCCGGCGGCATAGGTCTCGCGCCCGTTCGCTCGGTCATAGATTCGTGCCTTGACCGGCGGGAAAAGTACGGAAAGATCAGGATCATATACGGAGCGAGAAGTTATCCGGACCTCGTTTTCAAAGACAGTCTGTTCGGCAAATGGAAAGAAGCGGATAATACCGAAGTCTTCGTTACGGTCGACCGCGGCGGCGACGGATGGAGCGGTCACGTCGGTTTCGTGCCGCAGTACGTGTCGGAGGTCTGTAACGACTGTAAACCGGTCGTCATACTCTGCGGACCGCCCGTGATGATAAAATTCACTCTCGCGGAGCTTACGAAGCTCGGCTTTGAAAAATACCGCGTCTACACGACGCTCGAAATGAAAATGAAATGCGGTATAGGCAAGTGCGGCAGATGCAATATCGGCAGTAAATACGTCTGCCGCGACGGTCCCGTCTTCCGCCTCGACGAGTTGGAAGAGCTGCCTGACGAATATTAGGAGACAGAAAATGAGCAAAACCGTAAACGTGTATTTTTTCGGTAAAAAATACGAGGTGCCGGACGATCTGACGATCATGGCGGCGATGGAATACGCCGGCTACCGCCTCGTGCGCGGCTGCGGATGCCGCGGCGGCTTCTGCGGCGCATGCGCCACGGTCTACCGCATAAAAGGCGACAAAGGCATAAAAACCTGCCTCGCGTGCCAGACGAAAGTCGAAAACGATATGTATATCGCATCGCTGCCGTTCTTCCCGCTCGACAAGCAGGTATACGATATCGAAAAACTCGGTACTGATGAGAAAGTCATGATGCGGCTATACCCCGAGATATACGCCTGCATCGGCTGCAACGCCTGTACGAAAAGCTGCCCGCAGAATTTGAACGTGATGCAGTATATAGCGTACGCACAGCGCGGTGATTACGCAAAGTGCGCGGAGCTGTCTTTTGACTGCGTGATGTGCGGTATCTGCTCTTCGCGCTGTCCGGCGGGCATATCTCATCCGCAGGTCGCGGAGCTTGCGAGAAGGCTCAACGGCAGATACCTTATGCCGGAGTGCGGACATTTGAAACGCACGGTCGCCCGCGTACAAAACGGCGAATACGAAAAAGAACTCGAAGAGCTGCTTTGCAAAAGCGAAGAAGAACTTACAAATCTATACAATAACAGGGATATCGAAGAATAATGTATACCGAAGAGCTGACGATCAAAGCGGCGGCCGCCGCGGCAAAACGTGAAGAGAATATCAAAAAAAGCGTGCCGCGCATGACGGCGGAAGAAAAAAACGAACTGCTCGCCGCGTATCATCCCGATCATAATAAAGATCAGTCGAAAACGGTGCTGATCGGCAAAAACAAAGGCGATAAAGTCCCGTCGGAGCTGTGGACGCTTCTGCACTCAAAAAGCCGTATAAGCGGAGCCGATATCGGCGCCGAGCCCGAAATATCCGCAGAAGTGCTGGTAATCGGCGGCGGCGGCGCAGGCGCGGCGGCGGCGATAGAAGCCGCGCGGGCGGGAGCGAAAACCGTTCTCGTCACAAAGCTCCGTCTCGGCGACGCCAATACGATGATGGCGGAGGGCGGCATACAGGCGGCTGATAAAGACAACGATTCGCCCGTAAGGCACTTTATCGACGCTTACGGCGGCGGTCATTACGCGGCAAAAAAAGAGCTTTTGAAAAAACTCGTCTGCGAAGCGCCTGAAGCGATCATGTGGCTGTCGAAACTCGGCGTCGAGTTTGACAAAACGTCCGACGGCGAAATGATAACGACGCACGGCGGCGGAACCTCGCGCAAAAGGATGCACGCCTGCAAGGATTATTCCGGCGCGGAGATAATGCGCACGCTGCGCGACGAGGTGCTCAATCTCGGCGTCACGGTGACAGATTTCACAGCGGCGGCTGAGATACTGCTCGACGGCGACGGCAAAGCCGCGGGCGCGGCGCTCGTCAATATGGAGACGGGCAAGATCTTCACGGCCGAGGCGAAGACCGTCATAATCGCCACCGGCGGCATCGGCAGACTGCACTGCCAGGGCTTTCCGACCTCGAACCACTACGGCGCAACTGCGGACGGGCTCGTCATGGCGTACCGCGCCGGCGCGAAGCTCATATACGCCGATACGCTGCAGTATCATCCGACGGGCGCGGCTTATCCCGGGCAGATATACGGCGCGCTCGTGACCGAGAAGGTCAGGTCTCTCGGCGCGAAGCTCGTAAACGCGGACGGCGAGATATTCGTCCATCCGCTCGAAACGCGCGATACCGTATCAGCCGCGATAATACGCGAATGTAAAGAACGCGGTAAAGGCGTCGATACGGACCTCGGCTGCGGCGTATGGCTCGACACGCCTATGATAGATATGATAAACGGAGAGGGTACGACCGAAAAGCGCATCCCCGCGATGCTCCGGATGTACGAGAGATGCGGTATCGACATAAGAAAAGAGCCTGTACTCGTTTACCCGACGCTCCACTATCAGAACGGCGGTATAGACATTTCGCCCGACTGCTCGGTCACCGGTATCGAAAACCTCTACGCCGCGGGCGAGGTGACGGGCGGTATCCACGGCAGAAACAGGCTCATGGGCAACTCGCTTCTCGACGTCATAGTTTTCGGCAGGACCGCGGGCATATCGGCGGCGGAGAAGAGCAAGACCGCAAAGCACGGCAAACCGTCGTCAGACCACATTTGCAGATACGAAAAAGAATTAGAAAAAGCCGGTATCGACACGGGCGCGGTCTCGCCTGCGTTTCTACCGGACTATACCGGGAGGAAATAAAAATGGAAATACAGGCGATAATAGATCTGCTCGAAGCGTTCACCATATTCTGTTTCGGGCTCTCGTGGCCTATTTCGATCAGAAAATCGATAGTATCGAGAACGGCGAAGGGCAAAAGCCTCTTTTTCGAGGTGTTTCTGCTTATCGGCTACGCCGCCGGCATAACGAGAAAGATAATACAGCTCACGGTCACCGGCGCGTCCGGCTTCATATTCGTTCTGAGTTTTCTGTTTTATATAATCAATTTTATAGCGATCTCGATAGATATCGCGCTTTATTTCAGAAATACAAAACTCGACCGTCTGCGCGAAAGCGGAGCGGAAGTCTGACGGAGGTAAAATGCGTAAATTCAAAGTCACAGGCATGAGCTGCGCGGCGTGCAGCGCAAGAGTGCAGAAAGCCGTGTCGGATCTTGACGGCGTCAGATCGTGCGAGGTGAACCTGCTGACCGCCGATATGACGGTCGAGGGCGACATCCCCGACGGGCAGATAATCGCCGCCGTAAAAAAGGCGGGTTACGGCGCTTACGCCGCGGGCGGAGAAGCCAAAACTGCGCCCGGAAAAGAAGCGGAAGAAGAGACAAAAAAACTGCTTTTCCGTTTTATCGTCTCACTTATAATACTGCTCCCGCTTATGTACGTTTCGATGGGAGCGATGATCGGGCTGCCTCTGCCTTCGTTTATATCTGACGATCACAGGATATCTGGCCTTATACAGCTCGTTTTGTGTCTTGCCGTTATGCTCGTCAACCGCAGATTTTTCATCAGCGGAACGAAAGGACTGATCCGGCTTGCGCCGAATATGGATACGCTCGTCGCGCTCGGCTCGTTTTCATCGTTTGCGTACAGCGTGTGCGTTCTCGCCGTAATGACATTCGGCAAAGCGGACGGTATGAGCCACGATTTGTATTTCGAAGGCGCGGTGATGATACTGACCCTCATAACGCTCGGAAAAACGCTCGAAGCCTACTCAAAAGGCAAAACGACGAACGCACTGAAAGCGCTTACCGAGCTCGCTCCCGATACGGCTAACGTTATAAGAGACGGTGTAGAGACCGTTATCCCCGCGGAAGAACTTAAAAAGGACGACGTGTTCGCCGTTTACCCCGGAGAACGCTTCGCCGCTGACGGCGTCGTTATCGAGGGTAACTGCACCGTCGATGAATCGTCGCTCACGGGCGAGAGCGTGCCGGTCGAAAAAGCGGTCGGCGACGCCGTAAGCGCCGCGACCGTGAACAGAAGCGGCTACGTAAAATGCCGCGCGGCCGCAGTCGGTGAAGATACGTCGTTATCGAAGATCATCAGAGCCGTCAGCGACGCCGCCGGCTCAAAAGCGCCCGTTGCAAAAGCCGCCGACAAAGTCGCCTCCGTGTTCGTGCCCTGCGTTATGGGCATAGCCTTGATAACTTTCGTTATATGGATGCTGGTCGGACAGACGGTCGGCTATGCGCTGTCCCGCGCCGTATCGGTGCTCGTCATCAGCTGCCCGTGCGCGCTCGGGCTTGCAACGCCGGTCGCAGTAATGGTCGGCAGCGGAGTCGCGGCGAAGAATAACATCTTATTCAAGACCGCCGCATCGCTTGAAGAGACCGGCAAGGTCAAAACGGTCGTTTTCGATAAAACGGGCACGCTGACCGAAGGCAAGCCGCAGGTCACGGATATAATACCGGTCAATGCGGACGAAAAAGAACTGCTGAAAATCGCCGCCTCGCTTGAATCAAAGAGCGAACACCCCTTCGCGTCAGCGATAATCGAACGGGCCACAGCCGACGGTACTGGATTATATGAAAGCATAAATTTCGAAAATATTCCCGGCAAAGGGCTTCGCGCCGATATAAACGGCGCGACGGTTTGCGGCGGCAGCTCGTCGTATATCAAAACCGTCTGCGATATAGACGAAACAACGGCGAATACCGCGGCAGATCTCGCCGATCAGGGCAAAACGCCGCTGTATTTCACGTCTGACGGCAAACTGCTCGGCGTGATAGCCGTCGCCGACGTGCCGAAACACGACGCGGAAAAAACAGTGGAAAATCTGAAAAAACTCGGCATCGCCGTCGTAATGCTCACAGGCGACAACGAAAGGACCGCCGCGGCGATAGGCAAGCGCCTCGGCGTGGATAACGTCATAGCCGGCGTGCTGCCGCAGGGCAAAGAAGAAGCCGTAAGAGAACTCTGCAAGACTTCAAAAACGGCTATGGTCGGCGACGGTATAAACGACGCGCCGGCTCTGACTGCCGCCGACGTCGGCATAGCGATAGGCGCGGGCACCGATATAGCGATAGATTCAGCCGACGCCGTGCTCATGAAAAGCTCGCCCGAAGACGTCGTCACCGCGATAAAACTCAGCAAAAAAACGCTTACAAACATATACGAAAATCTGATGTGGGCGTTTCTGTATAACGTGATCTGCATACCCGTGGCGGCGGGCGTTTTCGCCCCGCTCGGGCTTACCCTTAACCCGATGATCGCGTCGGCGGCTATGGGACTTTCGAGTTTCTGCGTAGTGATGAACGCCCTGAGGCTGAACCTCTTCAAACCCGATAATAATGAAAAGGAGAATAATATAATGAAAAAAACGGTAAAGATCAAAGGCATGATGTGCCCGCACTGCGAAGCCAGAGTCAAAAAAGCGCTCGAAGAGCTCCCCGGCGTTTCATCCGCCGAGGCAAGCCATAAAAAAGGCGCCGCCGTCGTTACGTTTGACGGGAATATTGACGATAAAGCCCTGAAAGATGCCGTCACCGCCGCAGGTTATGAAGTTATAGAGGTTAAATAACTCCGTCTGATTAGAAAGATCGGTGCGTAAAGGTTTTCTTCACCGTAATCTATAGAAAAATCCCGCGGGCGGACCCCCGCCCCCCGCCGCCCGCGGCGCTGCGCGCAATATAGGTGAAGAAAACCGACGTAACCGAAAAAAAGGCGGTTAAAATAGTTTTTTTATATTTTTAATTTATAAAAAACAAAAAAGGTTGTTTGATCGCCTATAATGTCGGCAAGGTTTTTAAACAACCTCTTTTGATGTAAATTGTATGTGAGTTCTTTTATGACGATTTCTTCCGAACGACTGCGAAGTACGGCGCTCTGTCGCAAGTGTTTCCCGGTCGCTTTTTTGTTTGCAGTATTATATATCCGTTTTTACACCTTCGCCGCGTTTGTCGGATTCGAAGCAGGCTTCGATAACGCGTAAAACTCTGCGGACGGACGGTATCGTGACGATAAGCTCCGCTTTGCCGTCTATCGTATCCATTATGTTTCTGTAATAGGACGACCACGACGTCTCAACGTGAGGCAAAGGCAGCTCTTCAAGCGTGTCCGCGGGGCGGGGAGCCATCGTCCTCGTCGGACCGGCCTTCGTCTGGACTACGACAGGTTCCCATTTCATCAAGTGATCTTTGGTATGTATTATCTTTCCGCTGCAGTCCCAGCCCTCTATCACGAGCGCGCCGCCGGATCCGCATACGTACCAGCGCGGGAGCTGAACGAGGTTGAACGTGCCGACCTCGACCTGAGCCGTAATACCGTTTTCAAAGCGGAACACGAGCTTGAAATAATCGTCGACTTCCTTCGTCCGTACAACGTGGAGATTTGCATATACCGATACGACCTTTGACGGTATCATATCGAGTATCTGGTCTATCAGATGTACGCCCCAGTCGTAGACCATACCGCCGCCGGCTACCTTGAATTCGCGCCAGCCGTGCACCATGCCGCCCTGGCCGTGCACTCTCGATTCTACAGTGAAAGGCTTGCCGACGAGCCCTTTTTCATACGCTTCTTTGACTATTCTGTAATCCTGATCCCAGCGTCTGTTCTGGTGGACGGAGAAGAGTTTGCCCGTCTCTTTCGCGGTCTGTTCCATAAGATCGAGCTCGGCGCAGTTGAGCGCGACGGGCTTTTCGCATACAACGTTGTAACCGGCTTTAAGCGCGCGGCAGACGTAGTCGCAATGGAAATTGTTCGGCGTGGCGACGAGCACGATATCGAACAGATGCGACGCTAAAAATTCATCCGCGGTTTCAAATACCGTAAGTCCGCGGCTTTTTGCAAGCTCGCGCCTGCCTTCGTCTATATCGTAAGCGGCGACGACCGTAAGATCGGTGAAATTCGCCTTGATCGAATCGTGATGCCAGCATGCCATGCCGCCGTAACCTATTATACCGAGTTTATGTGACATAAGATAACCCTTCCCTTTTTTATTTTATTCTAATTATAATATCTTTTGAGCATAAGTCAAGCGGATTAACACAAAATACGATTTGTTTTTACATATCGTCATAAATAAAAAATTCCCGATCAAGTCGGGAATTTTTTAAATCAGTGTATGATTATCTGACTTTCTTTGCGACAACAACGCCCGCGAGAGCGATGCAGCCGACAGCCGCGATGGCGATTATCGCCGCGTCGCCGGAGCCGGGGTTACCAGGCTGTTCGCCGGGCTGTTCGCCGGGATCGTCCTGTCCGTCGTCTGCTTCAGCGGGAGCGAGCGTGAAATCGTCGACCGTGATATAGTTGTTTCTCTGATAGAATACTATCGAGCCTTCCGCAAGAACGGATACGTCAAACGTGCCGAGTTCCGCGCCGGTCGGATCGAAAGCGGTCGCTTTGGTGTAAACGCCGTCGGCAAGGCCGGAGAGTTCGATCGTTACGAGTTCTTTTTTGTTTATGAGGATCGTGATGATGCTGCCGAGGTCGATGACGTCGACAAGAGCTTCCGAACCGTCGCCGAAGCCTTCGGGACGAGCTGCGGTGAACGCCGGAGCGTCGCCGTTGGCGCCGCCGTTGCAGAACGTGATGCCGATCTGATCGCCGAGCGTGGAGTTAGCCGCGCCGTAAAGGTCGATCGCGATACCGGTGCTCGCTTCGGAGGCCGACGGAACGCCGAATCTGCCGCCGTTCATAAGACCGCCGTGTTCGCCTGCGGGAGCGCGGAGAGCGAAGCCGTAGTAGCAGTCACGGATCGCGCCTGCGATCTTGAAGGTTGCGTAATAGTTGGAATACGCGGCAGCGGTGTGGAATTCGGGAGAAGATTCTACCCAGTTGTTGCTGTGACCGAGATGGATCTTGCCGTCTTCGATCTTATAGCCCGACCATGCTTTGAAAAGTTCGGCGTTCAGCTCGCCGCTTTCAAAGTCTTCGTTGATCAGGGATTCGCCTACTTTGATCTTCGTCTGCGCGTGGCTTGCCGCGAAAGCGGAAACGCAGAGAACTGCCGTCATCATGACCGCGAGAACGATTGCGAAAATTTTCTTCATTGTTTTTCTCCTTTTTTTGTTTTTCAGTGCCGTGCACAAATATTTTTTGCTCTACACTGTAATTATTATATCACGTCATTTTTATTTTTCAAGACTTTTTTTAAAAAAAAGTAAAATTTTAATTTTTTCTGAATAAACTATGCAAAACAAAGTATTTCAGTCCGCTTTCATCTTTTTGCCGAACACGAATACCGATACCGTGAATATCACGGCAGTATATCCGAGCACGATAAGCGTGGGTACGAGTACTCCGCCGTCGCCGTTCAGAGCGTACTGCGCGGCAAGCGAAGCGTTTCGGAACGGCAGTATCTTCATAAGCGTCATGAATCCGCCGCTCAGCCCCTCGACCGGGAACCACATGCCGCTCAATACCGACTGGCACATTATCACGATCGAAGCGACGCCGCCTATCGATTTTTCATTGCATACCGAACCGAAAAGCACGCCGAAAGAGATGAAAAGAAGCGAGGTGACAAGGCTTATGAGTACCGCGAAGATCATGTTCACACCGAAGATCGAAGGATCTATTATGCCGCCGACCGTGAAGAAGAGTACCGACTGAACGAACGTTATCGGCAGCATTGCGATCATATAGCCCGTTATGAATTCATACGGTCTCGCTTTCGATACGTAGAGCCTTGTAAGGAACGAGCTCGCGCGGTCAAGCGCGATTAGCAGTCCCGTGAAAAGCGATAAAAACGACTGCGAAAAAACGACGATGCCGGGCGCAAGGTATTTCATGTCGAACTGGTCCGTCATACCGTGGAAAAGATAGTAGAAAAGTATCTCCATGAAAAGCGGCAGCGCGATCATGAATATGAGCGACAGCGGGTCGCGTATTATCTCTTTCATATTGCGCCGCGTAAGAGTGATTATCCTCGATAAAGATTCACGCATTGAGTTCACCTCCCGTCACGATCTCTATGAACGCGTCTTCGACGCCGGTCTTGCCGGTCTTTTCGAACATCTCCTCCTTCGTGCCGGAGAAGAGAAGCTCGCCGTCTTTCATAACGCCGATGCGATCGGAGAGCGCCTCGGCTTCTTCCATATAATGCGTCGTAAGTATGACCGTCATCTTGCCTTTGAGCGACGAGATCGTTTTCCACAGCTCGCGGCGCGCTATGACGTCGAGTCCGAGCGTCGGCTCGTCGAGAAACAGCACCTTGGGTTTGGTCACGAGCGCGAGAGCTATCGAAAGTTTTCTCTGCCAGCCGCCCGACAGCTTGCCCGCCTGCTTTTTCGCCTCTTTTTCAAGTCCGAATACGGAATAAATATATTTTTTCGTCTCCTCGGTCTCCTCTTTGCTCTGTCCGTTCAGTTTTGCGTAAAACTCGATATTTTCTTCAACTGTCAGTTTGCGCGCGACCGCGGTCTCCTGCATCGATATATCGACCAGTTCTTTTACCTTGCCGCGCTCGGCTGTCACCGAATGACCGAGTATGTAAGCCTCGCCGCTTGTCGGAGCGGTGAGAGAACAGAGCATTTTCACCGTCGTCGTCTTGCCTGCGCCGTTGACGCCGAGCAGAGAATAAAGCTCGCCTTCTTCTATGCACAGATCGAGTCCCCGCACCGCCGCGACGCCGTTGTATTCTTTGCGCAGGGCTTTGGTCTCTATCGCCGTCATTTTACGATACCTCCCATCATTTTGTAAAACTCGTCGTCTTTCAGAAGCGCCATGCCGCGATCCTTATCGCCCATGAACATCAGCGTATCGCCGGTTTTGATATCGAACATCTCGCGCGCTTCGACCGGCACCGTGATCTGTCCCTTCGGACCGACCTTGACGCTGACGATGAATCTGTCTTTATCGGTCTTTTTCACGTCTTATTCCTCCTATTATTCTTACTTTTCTTATATTATACACGTTTGATCGCGAATGTCAATACCTAAAACGGAAAAAAAGAGAACAGACCGGAAAATTTTCGGTCCGTTCTTTTTGATATCACTTTTCTCCCGCGTCGAATACTCCGTTCTGCAGATCGTTTTTGAAACGGTCGTAGGCCTCGTCGAGTTCGTCCCTGGTGAACGCGCCTATTTCTTTGGATTTGAGATCCATCGCAAGGCGTCTGTACGTCAGACCGTGATATTCTTTGCCGTACGAAGTGACGAAAACGCCGTACAAAGATTCGATCCTCGCTTCGGAATCGGCTTTCTCTCTGATCGCCTTCTGCTTTTTTTCGATCGTTTGCAGGAGGTTTTTGTAGTTCGTCGAACCGAGCACCTCGGCGGCGCGTTCGGCGTTGATCCCGGTGACCGAATCGTAAAACGCCTGAAGATCGTCGGGATCATCCATCCCCTCGGCTTTTTCAAGCATTGACTTGTAGTTCAGATACCTGTAAGCGTTCAGCGCATCGCCCGTGCCGTCGGCGCCGCCGGATTTTTTCACCTCCGCCTCGAGTTTTCTGACCTCGAGCTCTTTCTCTTTGAAATAACGTTCGAAGCCGAGCTTCTCAAGTTCCAGATCGTTTTTATCCTGTTCGGTCTTGATCCTGTAAAGCTGTTCTTCGAGGTCTTCATCGGCTTTGCTTTTTTCTTTCGCGCGGGCGGCTTCGGTTTCCGCCTGCTTCTGATGCTGTTCGGCGGCAAGAGCCGTTTTGCTCTTTTCTTCTTCGCGGCCGAGAGCCGCCATGTCCGCGTTATATCCGATCTGCGCCTTCGTTTTCGCGTCGGCCTCCACGCCGGAATTTTCGTAACCCTTTTCGGTCATGAAATATCCGAGGTATTTTTCGGCTTTCGCGCGGTTTCTCGCAAGGGCGTTCTTTTTGTCGGCGAACCCGTCTTTTACCGCCTCGGTCTTTTCTTTGTACGATTCGTTGAGCGCCGAGAGCAGCGCGTCGTACGCTTTGTCGATGTTTTCCTTTCGCTCGGAATTGAGCAGTTTTGCGAGCATCTGATAGCTCTCGTATGATTTCGTGTTACTGTTCATTTTCGTCATCACCGCCTCCTTCCGGTATATGCTGTCTCACGTAGCCGTAGATCAGCACGGCTCCGGCCGTCGGATTGAAGCACGCCCAGCCGCCGGCGCCGTAGCCGTTCGCCGGCATCACGCTGTCGGCTATCGCCGCGCCTCTGCAGCCTCTGCCGTATCTGTTGTCGCCGCCGTGACCGAAAGTCACGGTCCCGTCTCCGTATTCGCTGTCGGAACCTCCGATGCCGCCGCCGAAGCCGATCTTATCAGTCTGCGACGAGCCCCGCCCGCCGAAAGCGTACTTTGTAAACGAGTAATCGCCGCTCGAGATATACGTGCTCTCGCCCGACGTGCCGGAAAGACCTCCCGACCTTCCCGCCGCGCCGACGGTCACGCTGTATTCTCCGTCGAGCGTTTGACCGATCACCTCGGTCACCGCGCCCGATCCGCCGCCCGTACTGCCCGGCAGAGTGTTTGCCGCGGGCATACTGCCGCCGCCTCCGCCGCCGATCAGCACTATATCGTAAACGCCGTTGAACGATCCGTGCTCCGACGTGTCGAACGTATATTCGCCGGGCGAGGTGTAAGCCGCGATGAGTACCTTGGACGGTATATAGCGGTAAACGCCGTCGCCCGTCGCGGTCGTCAGCAGTTCGTTTTCGATATCCGGGATAAGTTTTTCGTTGATATACGACTTGAGCAGCAGAGCCGCTCTGTCGAATCTCGCCTTGAGCTCCGTCGCCGTGAATTCGGGCGGCGCCGGAGTGTCGGGCAGAGAAGAGATGACGTTGAGATCGTCGCTGCATTCTCTTATTGCCATTGATATTTCCTTTCTTTTCCGCGCTCAACCGAAAAATCTCGCGACGATATATCCGATTATGCCGCATACGAGCGCCGAGATAACGGAGCCGATCAGTTTTTCAAACCTCGTCGCCGGTATTCTCTGCAGGTCGCTTATTTTCATCTCGCAGGATAAAAGCGACGCGTTCGTATGCTTGATCTCGTTCGTCATTTCGATCAGAGCCGCGTTCATTTGTTTTATTTCAGCCGATACGGCTTTAAGCTCGTTCAACTGATGCTGGACCGATTTTATCATCTGTTCGTGCCTTTCGAGAGACACGGCGTAATCTTCGTTTTCCATACGCGCCTCAATCCACGGTCAGCGAAAAGCCCGTCACGGCGGCCCGCTCCGGATTGGAATTTCCGATGCGTATTTTCAAAGCTTCGAACGACGACAGATCGGTCCTCAGTTCTGCCGGGTCGGGTCTCGCTTCGCATTCGAACGTAAAGTCCGAAAAATCGACGTTTTCGAAATTGAATCTCACGCGGCGGAATTCGCCGTGCACGCCGTACGATCTCGCGCCGCCTCTGTTCGGCACCGCGGTAAGCGTCACGGACGTCGGCTTTACGTCCGGCAGAAGCATTACGCAGACTCGTTTGAGCCGTCTTTTCTTTTTGCTTTTGCCGAAAAAGACGAAGCCGCTCTCATAGACCGCGCAAAACGTTTTGCCGTCGTCTTCCGTCAGGCTTTTGTCGAACACGCATATCCGCTCTCCGTCGTAAAACGCGACGCTGCCGCCGCAGTCGAACATCAGATTCGCGTTAACGCCGTCGTAAACGTAAAATTCGTTTATGCCGTAATTATATATCAGCACGGTACCGCCGTAAGAGCACCACAGTTCTTTATCCGTTTCGTGATCGTACACGGCGGCTCCCGAAAGAAATTCCGGCGTAAGATAAGTCGATACGCGGTCCGATATACGTTCGGCGTTCCGTTCGTCGCGCAGATTTGTTCTGCCGAATCTGTATATGCCGTCGCGCGAGAGCGTTACGGGGCAGTTGTCTGCGAAAGCCGCTCCGCCGCCGATACAGCCGACCGACGAATGGAGCGGGAATACGGGGAACGACGGCTTCGGATACCCGTCGTAATCAACGGATGAGCGGTACAGATACCACGTTTCGGCCTCGGTGAAAATTATCAGTCTGTCGAAATGCCGCACGAGCGCGGTCACCCTGTACGTTCCGTCGCCGGCGGATACGAAATTGTCGGCGGGGAAATACGATATATCGGCGCCCTTCGACGTTACGTCCGAATAGCGTATAACGCTGTCTTTGCCGTACGCAAAGACTCTTGTGTCGGTATCGCCGCCGTAAACGCAGAATTTCGGCCCCGGTTTGTCTTTTTTGGCGACCGTGCCGGGCCTGAGCGTGAACGTGATAACGAGACTGTCGGTACCCTCCGCGGGCGCCGACTGAAACGTGACGGTGTTGTCTGCCGGCGAATACGTATATCCGCTTATTTCGGCGCCGTTTTCTTCGGCCTTCACGACCGAGGCGGCGACGTCGGGCAGAGCGTAGACCGTATCAGCGCCGTTCGGCGAATAAGATATCTTCGCTTTGCCGGAAAGAAGATTAAGGCTTTCGTGTATCTGACCGCCGCCGTCAGCCGCCGCCGCGACGGCGAGCGTCGGTATATACGGCTCGGGCTCGTCAAACGAGCGGCCGTCGAACGACAGAAACGTATCGGCTCCTATCGCGTAGAGCTTTCCGCCGAACAAAACGAAGCCGACTTCATCGTACCCTGCAGAGTGAGACGCTGACGTCTCGCCGTCAAAGACCGATACGGCATAGATCCGGTCATACTTTTTGTAAACGAAAACGCATCTGCCGCCGACGTATCCGCCCCAGCATGAATCCGCCTGCAGTCCGCTCGCCGTTACCTTGTAGCCGCACCGCTTTTCGAGCGTTCTTTTTTGAGTTATACGGAAATTTTTCATATATACCGGGGAGGAAAAGTTCTTTTTTTCCTCCCCGGAGACGTCAAGCCCGTGAAAAGAATCCGTATAAAACACGTCCGCCGTGCTTTTTACATATCTTCCCATAGTACCTCCGTTCAGTATACGTTTTTGATCTTATGCACCGCCGCGGGTACCGATCCGGCGAAAGATCTTTTCGCCGCTTCGTATTCGGATCTCAGCACCTGATACAGCACCGTGTTCTCGTCAGCCGCGAGCAGGTACGCGAGCTTGTACGCGCACGCCGGCAGAAGTCCCGCGCAGAGCGGAAAGTCAGCGTCGAGGCTGTCGAAAACGTAGTCGCCGCATTTCGGTATTCCGTTTCCGGCGTCGTCGAGCGGTTTCAGCTCCGTTATTATCATCGAGAGCAGAAACGGCGCTCTTGCGCGCAGATCTTCGTTATCCGAACCTGTCGGCGACTCGGATATCAACGCCGCGGCGGCGTTGTAAACGTCGGATAAGCGCATGATCAGGCGTCCGCGCTCGCGGCGTTCACGTTGAGGAGCAGAAGCTCTTTCGGGTAAACGATCTTGGCGCCGTACAGGTGCAGTCCCTTGACCGCGTCGGCGAAGCGAAGCTCGGGACGGTAAGCCTCGATCTCGTTGATCTGTTCGGCGAAGGTGATCGCGCGCTTTGTTCTCGCAAAGCACTTGTAATACTTCAGCGTTTCGCCGCCGGAGGTCACGTTTGCGGATTTGATGTTGTTCGAAACGAACACCTTGAAGCCCATGAACGTGCCGATACAGCCGCGGTCGAGCGTTTCTGTGTTGTCGGTGCCGTTCAGGATCCTCGCCTTGACTATCTTCGAAGCGACTACCGGAGGTACCTCGAGTATGATCTCTTCGTTGCCTGCGACGTCGTTTTCAAGCATTTTCTGCTTGACTTCGAGCAGGGTGTCGATCACGTCTGACGAGGTGAGACCGGTCACGGTCACGGTCTGATCTGCGGCTACGCTGCTGTACAGACCGTATACGTATTTGTCGGCCTCGTTTGCGAGAGCCGAAGCGGCGACGTGCATCGCTTCTTTCATCAGCTTCGGCGTAGCCTGAGCTTTGTCGATGTCGTCGATGGCGAAATTGAACGCCTTGGCGACGTTGATCTGCAGAGTACGGACCGAATCGGTCAGCTCTTCCGGCGCGCTCATATCGGTATTTTTCGTGTAGTTGAACACGCTGACCGGCGAGACGCCGACGATCTTGACGGTGTCGCCCACGTTTTTGATGTCGCCTTCAAAATCGCGGCTGCAGTTTTTGACGGCGATGTATTCGCGGTCGAGTTCTCTGTAAAGGGTTTCCGACCAGACGGTCGGGATGAAATAACTTAATGCCATTTAAAAATTCTCCTTCTTTTTTACGCGTAAAAGCCTTTCGCTTTCATGCTTTCTATGATATCGTCGTAGTTTTCTCTTATCGCGCCCGCGCTCATGGACGCGACTTCTTTCGCGGTATATACCGCTTTCGCGGGTCTTGTCCCTATCCCGCCGCTCGAGCTGCAGGCGTTAAGCTCGTTCACGAGTTTCGCCTGCTCCTCGGCTTTTTGCTTTTCGCCGGCGTATACGGCGTAAACGTCGGCGAGCTTTTCGCCGTCTTTCACTTTACGCCATACGTGTTCGGGTATTCCGTCGAGATCGGCGTCGGGGAACCTTTCGGTAAATTCTTCGATCTCAAGATCGAACCTTGTTTTTTCCGTTTCGCTCATATTCGATAAGCTCCTCTCTGTCTTTGATTATGCCCTCGGGCAAACGCTTCAGATACTGCTCGAACGTGATATAACCTCCCTCGAGCAGCTTGTCGAGCGTATTCAGCATCACGACCTGCGAGAACGCCGAACCTGCGCCGACGTCGACGCGCGCCGATAAAAGCGAGTTTTTGAGCGCTTTGATATCGGGCATCTTTTCGGCGCGCTCCGCTCCGTCTCTTCCTCGGTAGAGCACGAGTCTGCCGGTGGGATAGTATTCGAGAAGCATATCGGCCCAGATCAGCGCGACGTCCTCGATGCAGTCGTAAACGCTGCGGCGCAGCGTTTCAAGCGGCACGGCGGACGATTCCTGCAGGGCGAGTATCGCGGACGTGTTGTCCGGTTCGACCTCGCCGAGAGCCGCGTCGGTCGCGCCCATCATCTCTTTCGTGTGCGACAGCGTCATCGCTATCACGTCGAGGAAGCCCGATTCGAGCCTTCCCGTACCGACCACCGCGGCGGCGGATCTCACGTCGCCGCCGGCGCGAACGCCTATCGCCTCGCCCACTTCGTTCGACCATTCGGGTATCAGAGTCTTGTCGTATACCACCTTTGAAAACGCCGTGTCGGTCATGTGCTTCATGACCATTGCGTACGCCTTGTTGATATACTTCTGATTCTCGATCAGCGAAGTCACGGGCGACGTGCCGATAAAACTGCCCTTCGCCTTTTCCCAGGCGAAATAAGCCACGGGGTAGCGCCTGAGCTTCGTTTTCTTTCTCGCTATGACCACGCTTTTCGTGCTTTTTTCAAAGCAGACGAAGCCGTTCTCGTCACGGGAGAACGTGATCAGATACGTCGCGTAATCGTCTTCCGACGACTCCATGTCCGTTCTGTCCGACGCTCCCGTGCCGGTGCCGTCGTCGGCGCTTATCCGTTCCGCGTCGCGCTCGGAAACACCGTTCCGGAGAGCCTCGCAGAACAAATGTTCGACCGTATCTCTGCCGGCGAGCATCACGTAATCCTGCTTTTGAAGATCGCGGCTGTTTACGTTTGATACGAACAGGTCCACGTTGTCGACGAGCACGGTCTTTATGTCGCCCGTGTGCGCCTGGCCCGTTTGGCAGTCGGGATCCCAGTAGCAGTAGAACACGCCGTCGCCTGATATCGCCGCGTCGAGCAGAGCCTGTCTCACCGTGACGTCCATCTTGCTCTTGTCGTAGCGGTAAGCGCAGTTTCTGTTGAGCAGATCTATACCGCGTCTGAGCAGCTTTTTGTTTTCGCAGTCTTCGGTGACGGGCATCGAATCGTCGCTGTAAACGACGGAGACGGGCTGTTTCATCACGGACGAGATCATATAGTCGGTTATACGCTTGATCACGTTGAACACCGGGGTCGGCAGTCCTTCGGATCTTACCCCGTACCACTGCTCGCCTCTGTAAAAGCGCTCGTTTTCACGCACGGTCTGATACAGTCCGAGGCGCCTTTTGTAGTCGCGTCCGGCTTCGAATCTGTCCCACGCTTTCGTTGTTTTTTCCATTATTAAATTTCCTTTCAGTAATTTGCAACGGAAAATCTGTTTTCGTATTTCCGTTTGCGCCGTTCAAACCGTTCGGACGGCAGCTCCGCCGCCGACACCCTCGACATAACGGCGTACCGCAGCGCTTCCGGCAGGTGCGTTATGTCGTGAGGCGTATCGGAGCAGTCCTCCGGGACGTTTTTGTCGTATATCAGAGACGACATACTGCGTATAAG
This sequence comes from Clostridiales bacterium, assembly GCA_016281775.1. Lineage (GTDB taxonomy): Bacteria > Bacillota > Clostridia > Oscillospirales > CAG-272 > UBA1248. The sequence goes on from JAEEJH010000112.1 coordinate 34,675, forward strand.
TTCGCGGCAGCCGTCGCAGACGTAAAGCGAACCGGAGAGATATTCCCGCACGGCGCGCCATCCGGCGACGCGTCTGTCGTCGGCTCTGACCAGCGGCGGCAGACCGGCGGTCTTGATCATTGTCTCGTAGCCGGATATACCGCTGTCCTGCCGCCTGTTCCACAGATCCGGCGACGCGGCTATATAATCGACGCGTTCCCCCTCGCATATTTCTGCGACCGCTTTCGCCGCGGCGGAAAGCGTAAGGTCGCTCTTTATGAATTCGCGCGTCACGGTCAGTTTTCCGTAACGGTCCGAGCAGATCAAAAGAAACGCAGTCGCGTCGAAGCCGTAGTCGAGACCGCCTATGAGCCGGTAAAATTCGGGCGGTTCGAAGTTCTTCACGATATGTCTGCCGTCGCAGAATTCGGGGAAGAACTGGCCCGAAAAAACGTCCCATTTCCCGTAAAGCCACGCGTCGCGCAGCGAGTCGGGGAGACTTTGCAGCTGCTTTACGTACTCCGCGTCGTTTTCGAGCAGAACGGTGTTGTCGAAAACGGTCGCCTGAATGAACAGGTAATCGTCGGGATCCTCCCCGTCTCTGTACGAGCGGTCGATGAAGAGCCGCTTGACCCAGCCGTGACCGACGCCGCCGGGATTGCAGGTCAGATACATCCGCTTCGGATTACCGTTCGCGCCGCGCAGGCAGGCTTTCAGAATATTGAACTGATATTCCGTCAGCTGCGTAGCCTCGTCGAGCGCGATAACGTCGAACTCGAGACCCTGATACTGCAGCGTATCGCCGTCGTCGGAAAGGTAACCCAGTTTCAGCGAGGAACCGTTGTCAAACGTTATCATCTTCTGCGATTCGGAATACTTTACCGCGCCGCCGAGCTCCGCCCGAAGCGGGAGGATGTGATTGTACCGCAGCTCGCCGTAAGACCGTCTTATGAGCAGACACTTCAGTCCCGGGTAATGAAGGCACATAAGAACGAGTTTTCTGCGCAGAGCCCAGCTTTTTCCGCCGCCTCTCGCGCCGCCGTACGCGGTGTACTTCGCCCTCGATCTGAAAAGCAGCTTCTGCTTATCGGACGGAGTGCCTTTCAGTACGATCTTTTTCATTCCGCGTCTTCACCGTCGTGACCGCTCTCGACGGTATATCCTTCGGCGTCCTTTTCGCCGTAGCCGAATCTGTATTTCATATAGAGATTCAGCACGGTCGCCGACAGTTTTTTCGTGTCGGCGTTGAGCGCCTCGTCCTCGAAGAGCGCGTCGATCAGCGCCGCCTCGTCGGGATTAGATCTTACGAACCCGTCGTATTCCTTCGGCGTGATCTTCGACTGCCTGAAAAAACCGGCTTTGTTTGCGAGCAGACCGCTTTTGCGGCAGCTCTGCGCGTACTCTTCGGCGCGTGAAAGATATTTGTACTTCATATCGACACGAGGCCGAGCTTCAGCTTTGTCAGCAATGCGTTCAGGCAAAACGAACAAATGTTCGCTATTATTTTTTCACCGCTTTGCAAAAAGCGGCAAATGCGGTCCGGTTTTGATGATAATGTGTTGATCTGACCTGTCCTCCCTACTGTAAATTATCGGATAAATCTCATAATTCCGTATTTTTTCATCATATATCTTGACAACGGAAAAATAATGTGATATGATACGAATGTTCGTGAAATTCATTCGACGTATATATTATACCACAAAAATCGCATTTTGTCAAGAGGAAAATTCGAAAAATACGAACAAAATTCAAAACGGGAGTTTTTTATGGATATCGTACTGCAAAACATACTCGAGCTCATGGGCACGAAAAACGGCGCGCAGCGCAGATTTACCAACGACTTGGGCTTCTGCGCTTCCACGGTCGGCGACTGGAAAAGCGGCAAAAGCAAATCATATACCAAGCATCTGCCTAAGATAGCGGCATATTTCGGCGTCACGGTCGATTCGCTGTTAAGCCCCAAACATCAGTCGGCGAATATTTACCCCGCTGACAACAGACAGAGAATACCCGTGCTCGGCACTATCCGAGCCGGCGTTCCGATCACGGCGGAACAGCACCTGCTCGGTTACGACTACGCCGACGTTACCGATCCCGACGGTTACTTTTATCTGCGCGTGAGAGGCGACAGCATGATCGGCGCCGGCATAACCGACGGTTCGCTCGTGCTCGTTAGACGGCAGGACTACGCAGAAGACGGTCAGATCGTCGCCTGCATCATAGACGGCGAATCCGCAACGCTGAAGCGTTACCGGATAAGAAACGATACGATACTTCTGATACCCGAAAATCCGTCGTACAAACCTTTTATTTTATCCGAAAAAGATTTTGAGACCGGCGACGCGGCGATACTCGGGGTAGCGATAGAAGTAAAGAAAAGACTCATATAGGAGGCAGTTATGATAAATTCAGATGAGATACGCGGCAAGATCGCGGTCATAACCGGCGCGGCGGGCGTTTTGTGCGGAAAAATCAGCAGAGAACTCTGCAGGCGCGGCGCGAAGGTCGCACTGCTCGATATAAACGGTGAAAAAGCGAAAGCGCTCGAAGCCGAACTGTCGGCGGAAGGCGGCGAAGCGTTCGCCGTACCGTGCGACGTATTGGATAAAGAAAGCCTGAAAAAAGCGCACGAAGCCGTCAAAGAAAAATACGGCGAATGCGATATTCTGATCAACGGCGCCGGCGGAAACAATCCGAGAGCGACGACGTCGAAAGAGTATTTCGAGCCGGGCGACGATCTCGACCCCGACGTGAAATCGTTTTTCGACCTCGATGCGGACGGCGTAGGCTTTGTATTCGATCTCAATTTCAAAGGCGCGCTGCTCACCACGCAGGCGTTCGCCGGCGGTATGCTTGACCGCGGCTGCTGTATCATAAATATTTCAAGTATGAACGCGTTCACGCCTCTGACCAAGATACCGGCTTATTCCGCGGCGAAAGCGGCAGTTTCGAATTTCACGATGTGGCTCGCCGTACATTTTTCAAAATGCGGTCTGCGCGTCAACGCCATCGCGCCGGGATTCTTCATAACCGAGCAGAACCGTCAGCTTCTGTTAAAAGAAGACGGCACCTATACCGAGCGCAGCGAGAAGATCCTCCGCGCCACGCCCGACGGCAGATTCGGCGAGCCGGATGAGCTTATCGGCACGCTGCTGTATCTGTGCGACAACGGCGCGTCGGGCTTCGTCAACGGAGTGGTGATACCCGTGGACGGCGGATTTTCGGCATATTCCGGAGTGTGATATGGAAAACGAACTGAGCATACGCGTCATAGATCTCGCTTCGAAGGCGGGCAGACTGCTGCTCGAATCCGGCTCCGATATAACGAGAGTCGAAGACACGATAAGCCATATCCTTGACGCGTTCGGTATAAAAGATTACGACCTCTACACGCTGACGAACGGCATTTTCCTCTCGTCGCTCAATAAAAGCAAAGAGGGCAAACACGATTACACGCGGATAAATACCATCCCGTCGCAGTCGACGAACCTCGGAAGGATCGACGCCATAAACACGCTCTCGCGCGACATAGCGGCCGGCAAATGTACGATAGACGAGGCGGAAACCCGGCTCGATAAAATAGAACACGCCCCGCCGATGAAAACGGTCGTGCGCCTGCTTGCGACGGCGCTCGCCTCCGGCGCGTTCTGCATAATGTTCGGCGGCGGGTTCATCGACGGCGCGGTCTGCGCCGTGATAGGTTTTTTGTACTATTTCATCGCCATACGGTTCGAGCGGACCCAGCTTTCAAAACTGCTCACGACGGGCGTCTGCGGCATCATATTCGCAACGCTCGCGATACTCTCGTATCATTTCGGGCTGTGTCAGAATCTCGACAAGGTGATAATCGGCGATATAATGCCGCTCATACCGGGGCTTTCGACCGTAAACGCGGTGCGCGACATAGCGGCGGGCGATTACCTCTCCGGCGCGGTGAGGATCATCGACGCCGTCGTCATAACAGTCGGCATAGCGGTCGGCGTCGGTACGGCGATAATAGTATTTACCGCCGTCGGCATCATATAGGAGGCGCGGTATGGATATAGTAAGTATTCTCATAAACGTCGCCGTGTCGTTTCTCAGTACGTTCGGTTACTGTATAATCTTCAATATCCCGAAAAAGCAGCTCGTCTTTTGCGGTCTGCTCGGTATAGTCAGCTGGATGATATATTACGTCATGACGCATTTCGGCGTCGACGAGGTGCTCGCCACGTTCTGCGCCACGTCCGCCATCGTCCTCTTTTCGCGGCTGCTCGCGCGGTTCAGGAAATGCCCGGTGACGATATTCCTCATCCCCGGCATAATCCCGATAGTACCGGGAAGCCTGATATACTACACCGCGTACAATTTCTTCACCGGCAACGCCGCCGAGAGCGGCAGTTACGGCTTCCGCGTCATAAAAATAGTCTTCGCGATAGTTTTCGCGATAATCGCCGTGTTCGCGATACCGATGAAAAGGAAAAAGAAAAAGCAAAAAAACGATCAGTAACGAAAAAGGGGACTTCGGAAAGTCCCCTTTTGACGTATACGCCTTTATTCGATTATAAGTCTGTCGCCGGCTATGCGGTCGAGATGCTGGTGAGAAGAGAAGTATTCTTCTATTACCTGGCGGCACGAGGTCGAAAGCGTGCGGCGGGCTCCGTTTTTGAGTACGTCCGCGATCTTTATGCCGAAAGAGTTCTCAAAGTTGTTGAAATGGAACTGCTGAAGACCGAGCGTGAACAGACGGTCGTCGTCAACTTCCTGCCCTTTGAAGGTGAATTCGCGGTATTCGTGATCTTCTCTTGAATATACGACGTGCAGTCCGTCCGAAAGCTGATAGAATTCCGAGTGTTCGCCCTTCCACACTCCGTCGCGCATCATGAATTTGAGCATCGCTTTCAGCTGCGCGCCGCTCACCGTCACCATGAATATCGGATCGTCGTAAGGGAAAGCTTCGGTAAGATTGCCGAGCGTCACTATCGGCCCGAGTTCTTCCACACGCAGACTGCCCGAACCGAGAAGCATTACGTCGAGTCCGAGACTCTCTTTGAGCGCGTCGGAGAACAGGCCGCCGAGCGCCGTCTCCTGCGTTCTTGACGGATGCGTCAGTTTGCGGTTGAATCTCGTAACGACTCTGCAGTATTTTTCGTCCGTCCTGCTCTTGTAGCCGGAAATCAGTTTTTCAAGCTCCGTGTCCAGAGGGCAGTTTTCGGCGTTGATCGGCACCGATCTCCATTTGCATTCCGAGATGCTGTTAGTATCGGTATCGACTACTATGTCGAATCTGCCGATCTGGTCCGTACCGGTACCCGCCTGAACGATCTGTATGCCGTTCACTACCGCCGGTTCGTCGATGAACGTATGAGAGTGACCGCCGATGATTATGTCGACGCCCCATTCGGGATCGAGCTTCGACGCGAGTATCTTGTCCTCTTCGAAGCCGATGTGCGTCAGCAGTATCGTCAGGTCGATATCGAGAGAGTTGTAGGCGTTGCAGATCCTGCCTATCTCGTCGACCGCCTCATTTATGTTTACGAACGTGCCGACAAGACCGTCGTTTTTCGTCTGCGCGAGCACCTGCTCGGTCAGTATGCCGATGAAAAGTATCTTCATGCCGTCGATCTCTTTGATCAGATACGGGCGGAAAAGCCGGGCGTTGTTGGTTTTGATATGGAAATTTGCGTTGATTATCGGAAACTTGGCGCACTTTTCAAGAAAGAGCAGGTGAGCTATACCGTAGTCGACCTCGTGGTTGCCGAGCGTTACGACGTCCGGCGAGAGCATATTCATGATCTCGATGGTAGATATACCTTTGAATTCCGAGTCGATGACCGAGCCGCGGAACATATCGCCGGCTATGCAGTATATCGCGTTCTTTTCTTCTTCTTTGACCTTGTTGATGTAGCCCGACAGCATCGAAACGCCGCCCACGAGCTTCTCGTCGACCGATTCGGCGAAAAAGTCGCCGTGCATATCGTTTGAATGCAGTATAGTCAGTTTTTTGTATCTTTCGTTTTCTTCCATTTGATCCACCTTACCCCTTTGCAAGTATTTCGTTCAGCCTGCTGACGAATTCGTCTTTTTTCGCTTTCGTTACAACCGATACGTTCGCCTGCCCGATCTTCGGCATCGAATCGTAAGTGAAGCCTTCTTTATAGAAGATCACGAGCCCGTGCGTCTCGCCTTTCGCCGTGATGCAGCTGCCGTAACATTTTACGGTTTCGGTCACGAAATCGTCCCAGACAAGGCACGCCATGGCGACCGCGTCGGGCAGGTCGACCGCGTCGATGCCGTTGCCCTTTTTGAATTGCAGCAGCTTGCCCGTCGCTTTCGCGATGAACGGCTGAAGTCCCTGCCCGCCGAGCATTTTATGCCACTCGGCTTCGCTTACCCAGGTCGGCTCGTCGTCCATATCGAGACCTATGACCGTTACCGGAACTCCGAGACCGAGCATTACCGAATACGCCTCGGCGTCTTTATAGACGTTGAATTCGGCTACCGGCGTGGCGTTGCCGGGGCCGAAACCCGCCGTGCCCATCGACCAGATGCGTTTTACTTTTTTCATCGTTTCGCGGTCTTTTTGTATCGCGAGCGCGACGTTCGTAGCCGGACCGAGCGCGAATATCTCGATCTGACCGGGATTTTCTTTTACGGTCTTCAGAATAAAATCTATCGCGTATTCTTTTTCGGGCGTTCTCTTCGGGTTTACTATGCCCGCGTCGCCCATGCCGTCGCTGCCGTAAACGCTGAACGTTTCACGCTCTTCACCCGAAAACGGCTTCGTCGCGCCGGTATAGACCTTGACGTCCGAGCCCGCGGCCTCGAGAGCGGAGAGCGCGTTTTTCGCCGCCTGTTCGAGGCAGACGTTGCCCGCCGCGACGGTAACGCCGAGCAGCTCGACAGAAGGGCTTCTTACCGCAAGTATCAGCGCGGCGGCGTCGTCGCCCCCGGTATCCGTGTCAACTATGATCTTATGAAGTTCGGACATTTTATGCACCTCGCTTTTCATTTATTACTTTTATTATAGTATGTGAACGGAGAATTGTCAAGAGATATAACAAAATTATAAGGTGTCGCGGCGATGTGCCGCGACTTCTTTTTTTACCTTGGGGATTCCCACCCCTACTGATCCCCAAACCCCTTGCTCCCCTCCCAAAGTCGTTACACTTCCTTTGGGGCGCGGCAGGCTGACGCGAATTAAGAGGTAATAGTGAATATGTGAAAAGTTGTATAAAGGAAGCGGACAAAACGAATCGCGTCATTCAAACGACGTTTCAAGCCGCTTTCTTCCGGTGATCTCGCGCGCGGCGCCCCGCAGGCGACGGTGTCGCAGTGAAATACGGCTTCGCCGTGTGAGATCCGACTTCATCGGGTGAAATCGCTCCGCCGTGAAATCCGGCTTACGCCGGGTTAAAGTGTCGGCAAAGCCGACTTTCTGTGCGGCATTCTGCCGCCCTTGGGGGTACCCACCCAAAACAATAAGAATTCTCCTTATTCACTCGATCCGCAAGGATCGAATATCACACGACCGCAAGGTCGTATATCACACTTTTGTATGCTTCGCATGAGGCGAGGATACAAAAGTATATCACACGGCGAAGCCGTATATCATTGCGGCGTAAGCCGCTTTGCCCCCAAACCCCCTACTCCCTCCCAAGCGATCAAAGATCTC